>NZ_JAYGHN010000002.1:208553-351137 GCF_034931845.1 Calothrix sp. UHCC 0171 | reverse complement strand
AATATCGAATACTCGGTAAGAATAATATATCAATACCTTCACCAATTACTAAACCTAGTCCAGCAAAAGTAATTAGCAGAATCAATCGGTCTAATCTTGTTAAACCAGCTAAAGTTAATTCAATATTAGTCAATATTGTAGTGGCTAAAGGCATGAGAACTAAACTACATAATAACGACCAACTGGCAACTAAGCCAATTGTCAAACTGAGAAATAAAACGACTACCAAAGTTTGAGAACCAATTGCAACTAACTTTTCCAGCCAAGAAGTAGTTTTCCAGACAATAGCTAATACAAACACAAGCACAAAAGCTCCCACTAACCAACCAATATGGTAGGAAGACAGATACCATCCCAGCCAAGTGTAAGCTAGCCAGAGTAGTAATAGCGGTTTGAGAGGAATTCGTACAAAGGTATCTAAGCTCATATCATCGACAGCTTTTTCTTGATGTTTCTTGATGTTATGTAGACATAACACCTGATTATAAATTTATTTTATTTAGCTCATCGTATGTAGTCCAAATAGTAAAGAAAAAGTAATATTTGTACATCTTCCAAATGGAATAATTTTATCCTTCACAATCTAAGATTTATCTTTAGGTTCATGATTTTCCAGACGATACTGTTCCAAGCGTCGAATTGCCATTCCTAAACTTAATTTCATGCATGTAAATGCTTCTAAGAGACTACCAACTTCATCAATACTTGTTCTCTGCATTCATATCGTCAGTGCTAACAGCTTCAGCAACAAGTACAACTCGTCTAATTTGACGAACAACATGTTGTCTCACATCAAGTCGAGCTAATCAGGTATCATTCATTTTTTTACGAATTTAATATCAGGGATAATTTGAGTAAAGCCCAAATATCCCTCATGATATCAGTAAGAAGATGGAAAGTTAGCTACATTCAAAATATTAGTAAACTATTCCATATTTAACTTGTATGATTTTTCCCATCAAATAATAATTTCCCATTTAATATCACCCACTTTAGTGAATTCAAAATCTTTTTGCAAGGTTGTATTATCCATTTGCCAAATAGTATTTACTCCAGTGCTGTAATTTCGCCAAACAATATCAACTTTGCCATCATTCGTAAAGTCAGAGACATGTTCAATTTTCCAATTGATATCATCGACTTTGTTAATAAAAACTTTACGTTCCAGCGTTGTATCATTCATTAACCAAATCATATTTTCGCCACTGCCATAATTTCGCCATAAAATATCGACTTTGCCATCACGATTGAAATCATTAACAGCTTCAATCTGCCATTTCACATCATTCGCTTTATCGATAAACACACCTTCCACTAAAGTCTTGCCATTCATCAACCAAATCGCATTGGTATCACTGCTATGATTCCGCCATAAAATATCGACTTTGCCATCACGATTAAAGTCTGCTAATTCTGCAATTTTCCAGTTGACATCTTCAACTGTAGTAATAAATTCTGCCTGCTTGATTGCAGTGTCATTCATAAACCAAATGGCATTTTCACCACTCTGATAATTTCGCCATAAAATATCAACTTTGCCATCATTATCGAAATCAGCAACACCAGCAACCTTCCAGTTGATATCATCGACTTTGGTAATGAACACACCCGTATCTAAAGTTGTGCCATTCATTAACCAAATTGCATTTTCTCCTGTGCGATAATTTCGCCACAATAAATCAAGTTTTCTATCCCCATTAAAATCTGCTATTTGTTCAATCTTCCAATTAATGTCATCAACTTTAATCAAAGATACACCTTGTTCGAGTGCAGTACCTTTCATTAACCAAATAGCATTTTCACCTGTTTGATAATTGCGCCAGACTAAATCGGGATTACCATCACCATTAAAGTCAGTATCATTTGCACCTTCATCGTTGATAATTGTGCCGATACCCCTACTATTGGGAAGAATTGTGGCGTTAATGGGATTGCTCAAATTGACAAAGAATGTTTCATCTGGCTCAAAATTATTATCTCCCCTCACGTCTACCGTTATGGTTTGACTGATTTGGTTAGGTGCAAATGTGACAACCCCGCCCGAAAGTGGTATGTAGTCACCATTGATATTTGTCGCTGTGCCATCACTAACTGTATAACTAACTTTGACTTCTTCATCACTAGGATTGGATAAATCAACTGTAAATACAAATGGAGTGGTTGTATTTACATTTCCTTCCCGTTTTGCCACATTATTAATGCGAACATTTGGTAACTTATCGTCGTTATTGATAATGCCCGTTGCCGTGGAAGTTCCTAAGGCAGCCTCACTAGCACTGCTTAAGTTTACCCTAAATGCTTGGTTACTTTCATATTTGCGATCGCCATTCACTAATACTTTGATTATTTTGCTGGTTTCTCCCGGCGCGAAGGAGAGAATACCACTGGTTTCTATGTAGTCGTTGTCGGTGACAGTGGCTGTGTTGTCTGCGGTTGCGTAGTTAACGGTGACTGTGTCCTTACTGGCACTCGACAAACTAACTGTAAAATTATACTCAGTAGTTCCTGTGTCACCTTCGTTAATTGAGTTCGTAACAGGGGCAATATTGATTAATAATGGGTTGACGGTAATGTTGAAGAATTGTTCGCTGGAAGTATCAACGCCGTCATTTTCTGTACCACCGTTATCTCTGACTTTGACACCAATTTTTGCAGTGGTGGCTTTTTCTAAGACATTCACTGGTGTAAATACTAGATTTCCAGCAGCATCAATTGCGGGTGCAACTTTAAATAATTCTGGGTTGCTATTGCTGGATATGATGTATTCGAGAACTGTTTGGCTTGACTCGTAAATATTACCGGGAGAAAATTTTGCCCAGTTATTTAAGGTTTGTGTGCCTGAACCTGCATTAATAGTTCCAACAGTGCCTTTGGTAAAGGTGGGGGCATCATTGACGGGATTGACGACAATGTTGAAGGTTTCTTCGGGGGAAGTATCAACAGCACCGTTTAATTTACCACCATTGTCTCTCAACTTGACTCTAACGGTTGCATTCCCATAGGCATTGGCTAGGGGTTTATAAATTAGAGTTCCATCGGCTGTAATCCGGGGTTGTACCTCAAATAATCCTGTGTTGTTATTGGTGACAACAAATTCAAGAATTTGGTTTTCCTCATCAGGCGCACCAGGAGAAATATTAGTTGCCCAATTATTGATTGTTTGCAGGGTTGCATCTTCGTTGATGAGTTGGTCTTGTCCTTTGATAAAGGAGGGTGTATCGTTGATTGAATTGACTGTAATCGAGAACGTCTGGATATTAGAAGTATTAACGCCATCGTTATCTATTCCCCCATCATCCTGTAATTGAACACTGACAATTGCCACACCACTCCGATTGTCAGCAGGTTTGTAGCTGAGGGTTCCATCTGGAGAAATAGTTGGTTTTTCGGCAAAAAGTTCATCGTTATTAGTAGTAACAATAAAATTTAACTGCTGCACTTCGTTAGTTGCGCCTGTTGAGATGCGAGTAGCCCAACCTGTAACAGTTTGCAATCCCGCATCTTCATTTATTTGTTGATTACCACCTTGGATAAAACTGGGTGCGTCGTTGATGGAAGTAACTGTAACAGCAATAGTGTCGATATCGGTTTGGGGAATTCCTCCGCCTGTACTACCTAAATCATTGGTAGCAATTTCAATGCTGGTATCACCGTTGAAATTGGCATTCGGTCTAAATATTAAACCATTGAGGGCTGTATTGATGTTACTGACAGTGCCAGTTAATTTGAGATTGGCAGTTTGATTTCCACTGATGTTAACGCTGTTATTGTTATTGATACTGAAAATGGCATTGGTTGTCGTCAGATTGACTTCCACTTTGTTTGTACCAGCATCAATATCACTGATGGTAATGGCGTTATTGTTGCTGCTGGAGAAGACAAGGCTGCCATCTTCATCGATTGTGAAGGATTCACCGGGCAACTGATTTACAGGTGCATCATTGACGGCATTAACTTTGATTGTGAAGGTTTGCGGAGCAGACATATCAACTCCACCATTAGCAATGCCCTCATTATCCTGGAGTTGCACAGTTACAGTTGCCGTACCGTTAGCATTCTCTGCCACTTTGTATGTCAAGGTGCCATCAACATCAATACTCGGCTTTTCCACAAATAAAGCATCATTATTGTTGGTGACAATAAATTTCAAAGCTTGCTGCGATTCATTTTCTGCACCTGCACTGATATCAGTAGCCCAATTAGGAATAACTTGTGCGATCGCATCTTCATCTATAATTTGGTCAGCACCTTTAACAAAACTAGGTGCATCATTAACTGGGTTAATTGTAATATCAATAATATCTGTGTCTGTTAAGTCTCCACCTACACCCGTATTTCCAAAATCATTGGTAACGATTTGAATTGTGCTGTCACCATTAAAGTTTTTTGTCGGTTTAAAACTCAAACCATTGAGTAACGCATTTATCGCCGTGACAGTTCCCTCCAAGACAAGATTGCCAGTCGTATTTCCCTCAATTTTGACATCCTGAGTAGTCGCAACTGTTAAATTACCGTTGCTTGCCGTTAATGTCACTTGGATAGAACTATTCCCAGCATCAATATCACTGACACTAATGAGATTACCATTCTCTTTTGAGAAAACCAGAGTGGCATCTTCATTAATACTTTGAGCATTCGGTACATTATTAACAGGTGCATTATTAATGGGGTTAATAGTTGCAGATACAGTAACCACCGCACTACTAAAAGCCGTAATTCCCCCATTATTAAATGTATTCGCAATATCTCCATTGAAACTCTTATCTGTACCATCCCAAGCGCGGAAACTCAGATTGGCAGAACCACTATAGTTAGTCTGGGGTTGGAAATAAACACGAGTCTTGTCATCTGCCGCCAGTAATAAAGAACTTTCGACAGACACTGAATTAAAACGATTCCAAACACCATCAGTCTTGTAAAACCAAGTACCATTAGTGGAATCTGCCGCAGTAATCGCAATCCCCACAAAAACATCTTTATCTACATCGCTAACATTATCTAAACCACCCTTAATTGTATTCAAATCCACCAACTCCGACACCAAAGTACCCACCTCTCCAACGGGTTCTCCAGCATCTTCATCAACAGCCACTAACTTGGGTTTCTTAGATACATCCAATACAGGTGCATCATTGATTGCCTTCACTGTAATTATTACCGTACCAATATCCGTACTAAAAGCTGTAGTGCCACCATTTTTATTGTCAGAAGTATCTGCGGCACTACCATTAATTCCACTTGTTATATCCCAAGCGCGAAAAGTAATCCCTGCCGTACCGTTGTAATTAATTCGTGGCTGAAAATAAAGTCGCGTACTTGCATCTGCCGCTAACAATCGAGTATTCGACTCCAACGCAAATAATTGATTCCATTTCGCACCATTATCTATGCTGTAGAACCAAGTACCATTATTAGTATCAGTTCCAATCACACCAATACCCGTAACAGCATTGATATCCATATCAGTGACATTATCCAAACCACCTGCAATCGTATCCAAATCAACTAATTGCGATACCAATGTTCCTACCGCACCAACCGGGGCAACTGTATCTTCATCAATTGAAGTTAGTGCCACCTGAAAATCGTTCAGAATCGGTGCTGTATTCGCTGCACTACTAGCACCCAACCTAATACCTATATCTAATGCTGAAGGATTTGGAGAATTGAACAAATCTGGGTTCAAAGTAGAAGCAGACTGAATTAAATTTGAGTTAGACGAAATACTGGGTTCCACTGGCTTACACCTATTTACGCGCTATTTTTAATACAAATCGATACTGTCACAGTAGATTTACGTAAAGGTTTTATACCTTCCACATAAATTCAAGATTGCTGAACAAAAAGAGCAAAGAGCTTATTCGTTATAGACTCCAGCTTTTATAATCTCCCTGTTCCATACAAGATAAATGCGATCACTTGAATTATGTTGTAACTTTTTTACGGACAACCACTTAAGTAAGGACGAAGTTATTATTCCCAAATCAAATGGGAAATTAACATCGGCATAAAAAATCTCTCAGCAAATACACAGCAGACAGTCAATGCTGAAGTAGTTTTCCATAACACACATTCGATATAAATCTCCTTGACATCCCCAAGCCAGAAGAGTAAATTTATAAATAACGGATGTTCGATATAAAATGGAGATAGAAAAAAGATTCTAAATACGCACCATGCCCAAAATAGTTGATCACGACTTATACCGCAAAGAATTATTAGACAAATGTTTCGATTTATTCGCCGAAAAAGGTTACGCATCAATTACGATGCGACAAATCGCCCAAGGCTTAGGCGTTTCCACGGGGACACTCTATCATTATTTCCCCAATAAAAAGACATTATTCGAGCATTTAGTCGAAAACATGATGCAAAGGGACATATCAATAGCAACTGCGGATTGGAAAACCTTGAAAACACGTCAAGAACGTGCAGAAGCATTAGGAAACTATTTAAATAATAATCTTGCCTATCACATTAAACATAGTTATTTGATGATTGACTTTTCTCAACATCAAGATTCTGAAGGTTATAGTAATAGCGACTTTTGGAAACGTTTATGTGAACGCTATAAAGGTGTAATTTATGAGTTTTTAGGGGTAGAAGACATTGTTTTAGCTGATTTTGTGATGTGTTTTGTAGATGGAGTAATTCTCGAAAAAGCACTAGGAGTTGACACAGTTAATGTAGTTGAACAATGTGCATTACTGGGGAAAATGATTACAGCTTATGTAGAAAAATATCACTCTGATAAAGAATAACGAACTAACGAACCAGCTATCAACAAACAAACTTAAATCTTATTCAATGAATCTATGAATAAGTCTCACGCAAAGACATATTAGAGTGACAACTCTTGCAGTAGGGTAGACACAAATTAAAAAAATGCCAAAGGAATTGTTATTTAAGGTAATTAAAAAAAGTAAATTTATTTCCCAATTCAGAAACCCTAAATAACCTTGAGAAACTCTGCTGAAATTGACGATGCTCTGCGTTAAAAAAAATAAATTTTGGGAATCATAAATATAGCATCTAAATAGAGGGAAAAATAATGAGTTTAAAAATATCTCTCAAACCACCTAGCAATGGATGGATGATTGGTTTAATCGTAGCTGCAACTGCTGTAACTGGCGGAGTTGTCTACTATGGAGCTTCCCAATTTGGAGTTTTCAGTCAACCAGCAAAAAAAGTAGTAGAAATAGTCCCAGAAGTGCGAAAAGTGACAGCATTAGGACGTTTAGAACCAGAAACAGAAATAATTAAGTTATCTGCACCAATACCCCTAGATGGAGACAGGGTTGCTCAAGTCTTAGTCAAAGAAGGTGACACGGTAAAATCTGGACAAGTTATCGCCATCTTAGATTCCAGAGACAGATTAGAGGATGCTTTATTGGTAGCACAAAAACAAGTGGCGATCGCACGTTCAAAACTCGCACAAATCCAAGCAGGGGCAAAAACAGGACAAATCCAAGCACAGAAAGCCACAGTCGCCAGACTACAAGCGCAAACTGTTGGCGATAAAGTCGGACAGCAGGAAATTATTGCTCGCTTAGAAGCGCAATGGTTAGGTGATAAACAAGCCCAGCAGGAAAATATTGCTCGCTTAGAAGCCCAATTAGAAGGCGATAAACAAGCCCAGCAAGCAACAATTAAGCGATTGGAAGCGGAATTAAATAACGCGGCATCAGAATATCAACGTTACCAACAATTATTCCAAGAGGGGGCAATTTCTAATTCTTTATTCGATGGCAAGCGGTTGAGTGTGGAAACTGCAAGACAACAACTCAGGGAAGCGAAAGCAGTCTTAAACCGAATTGATGCCACTAGTAATAGACAAATTAGTGAAGCAAAAGCCGTATTACGCCGCATTGATGCCACTAACAGCAAACAAGTCAGTGAAGCCAAAATTGCTCTGAATAGAATTAATGCCACAGGCGATAAACAAATTAGTGAAGCTTCGGCAACTTTAACAAGTATTGCAGAAGTTCGTGCTGTTGATATCCAAGTCGCACAGGCGGAAATTGATAATGCCGTCGCCACCACCAAACGTGCGGAAACGGAACTTGAACAAGCTTATATTCGCGCACCAATTAGCGGACAAATTATGAAAATTCATACCCGCCCTGGTGAAAAGATGGGAGATAACGGCATTGCAGATTTAGGGCAAACCAGTCAAATGGTTGCAGTCGCTGAGGTTTATCAAAGTGATATTAGTAAAGTGAAACTTGGACAAACCGCAACCATTACTGGACAAGCATTTTCCGGGGAAGTCACAGGTACAGTATCCCAAATTGGTTTACAAGTGAATCGTCAGAATACCTTTGCTAACCAGCCTGGTGAAAACATGGATAGAAGGGTGATTGAGGTAAAAATTCGTATCAATCCTGGAGATGTCAACCGTGTGTCTGGGTTAACTAATTTACAAGTACAAACTGCGATCGCACTATAAGGTTTATTTGGCTTTATTTATAACGAATGTTTGTTTTAAGCAAATTAAAAGGAGGCAAGTGATGATGAATACACAAAAAATAGAAATAAAAAAACTCGAAAAATCACAAATTCAAAAAGCTAGTCAAGTTTTAGGAAAGGCATTTAATCAAGACCCAATTTTTGCATATATTGCCTCTGAAAATCCTTTAGAAAAAGCAAACTTGATTGAATCTTCTTGTCAAATGTTATTGCGTTATAGCCAGTGTCATAATCAGATATACACAACTACAGATGAGCTTAAAGGTATTGCTGCATGGATACCGCCTGGATATGCAACAGATAATATATTGCGACTTTTTCAAGCCGGAATAATCACCGTATTATTCAACATTCATATCAAAAAAATATTGATATCTTTATCAATGTTATTCACAGCAGAAAAATACCATAAACAAATGATGAAACAACCGCATTGGTATTTAATGATGCTTGGTGTTTCACCTGATTTTCAAGGACAAGGTATTGGGGGAATGCTTTTAGAACCAGTATTGCAACAAGCTGATATAGAAGGATTGCCTTGTTATTTAGAAACATCAACTCAAGCTGCTGTTCGTTTTTATCAAAGACATGGATTTGAAATTGCTTGGAATGGAGAGTTAGCGCCAGGTTCTCCACAATTATGGATCATGATTCGGGAACCAAAAGCAAAAAAATAAAACTTATCTTCTTTCTTTCAAGGAATCAAATTCAAATCAGATGATGTTATGTTACCAAAAAAGCTCAGTCAAACATTAAAAAAAACACCCCTGGCGTGGCGACAATTAATGAAGGAAAAAACTCGCCTTGCTATTGCAGTAGCGGGAATTGCTTTTGCGGATATTTTAATGCTAATTCAAATGGGATTTGAAGGTGCTTTATACGATGCATCAATTCAACCACATCGTAATTTAGAAGCAGATTTAGTCTTAATTGAACCGCGAATGCAAACTTTATTTTCCGTTAAAAGTTTTCCGCGAGAAAGACTATATCAAACATTAGCTTATGACGGTGTCGAATCGGTGACACCAGTTTATATTTCTACCGGGCAATGGCGAAATCCAGAAACTACTTTAGAAAGAGCAATTCTGGTTTGGGGAGTTGACCCCACTAAGGCAACTTTTAAAATGCCGGAAGTTAATCAAAAACTAAGTAGTATCAAACCATTAAATAGCGTTTTATTCGATATTGCCGGTCGTCCAGACTATGGTGTGGATGGTGAAAAATTTAAAAAAACTAACATTTTTGAAACGGAATTAAATAGTAAATCCGTAAATGTTACAGGCTTATTTGTCAATGGTGCATCATTTGCCGCAGACGGTAATGTTATTACCAGCGACTCAACATTTATGCAGTTATTCCCATCTCGTAAACCAGAACAAATTGAAGTTGGTTTGATTAAATTAAAACCTGGTGCAGATGTGGAAAAAGTCCAAAAACAACTGGCAGTAAATCTCCCTCAAGATGTAAATGTATTAACTAGAGAAGGATTTGCCCAAGTCGAAAAGAAATATTGGGCAGATGGTACAGCAATTGGATTTATTTTCGGTTTAGGTGTTGGTGTTGGTTTTATTGTCGGGATTGTAATTGTTTACCAAATTCTCTATTCTGACGTTTCCGAACATTTACCAGAATATGCAACATTAAAAGCGATGGGTTATACCGATAGATATTTATTGGGGGTATTACTACAAGAAGCTTTATTGTTAGCTATTTTAGGCTATATTCCCAGCTTTTTAGCTGCGATCGCATTATATAATCTCGCAGCAGGGGCAACAATGTTACCGATCGCAATGACCCTAGAACGGGCGGTAAATGTCTTGATTTTAACTGTTGTTATGTGTAGTGTATCCGGTGCGATCGCCATGCGAAAACTCCAATCTGCCGACCCTGCGGACATATTTTAAAAAAACCTTTTGCAATATAAATTAACTATTATGCAAGTTACAAATTCCACCGAATTAAATCAAGCTGAAAATAGCCAAGCTGTAATTTCCATTAATAATCTCAATCACTATTTTGGTGAAAGTTCACTGCGGAAACAAGCCTTATTTGATATCAATTTGCAAATCAATCAAGGGGAAATCATCATTATGACAGGTCCTTCCGGTTCGGGAAAAACCACTTTATTAACATTAATGGGTGGTTTACGTTCTGCACAGGAGGGAAGTTTAAAAATTTTAGAACAAGAAATTTGTGGTGCGAATAAAAAGCAATTAACCGAACTGCGTCGTCATATTGGCTATATTTTCCAAGCACATAACTTGATGACATTTCTCACAGCCAAAGAAAACGTACGCATGTCTTTAGAACTGCACGACAAACATTTAGCAGGAGACATAAACGCTAAAGCTGTAGAAATATTAGAGATAGTTGGCTTAGGAAATCGTGTTGATTATTACCCCGAAAGCCTATCAGGAGGACAAAAACAACGAGTTGCGATCGCACGTGCATTAGTTAGTCGCCCTAAGATTATACTAGCTGATGAACCAACCGCAGCCCTAGATAAAAAATCAGGACGCGATGTGGTGGAATTGATGCAAAAATTAGCAAAAGAACAGGGTTGTACAATTTTGCTGGTGACTCACGATAATCGGATTTTAGATATTGCTGACAGAATTGTTTATATGGAAGATGGAAAGTTAATTAACGATGGGATTGATGCGGCTGCAAAAGTTAAGTAGATTTGATTTGATGAATCTTAGAGACTTAGTATTGCCAAGTCTCTAAAGATAACATTAATTGTTAATTGAAAATCCATATTCACTCATTTGCAAGTTTCCTGACAACTTCCAAATCCACATCTAATATTTCTGCTACATCTTCTACTTTCAGTCCTCGTTGAAACAATTTTTTAGCCATTTCTAATTTAATTTCTTCTTTAACTTCCTGTTTAACTTCTTCCTTAACTTCCTGTTTAACTTCTTCTTTAACTTCCTGTTTAACTTCTTCCTTAACTTCCTGTTTAACTTCTTCCTTAACTTCCTGTTTCGCCTCTTCCTTTGCTTCTTCTTTCAACTCTTGATAAAATCTAGTGCCTCTAATTAATTCTAGACTTAGCATTTCTTTTATTTCCTCCCTACTCATATTTGGAAACTTATTTACAAGTATTGCTTCTATCAATTCTAAAACTTTTCTTTGAATAGCTGCATCATTAACTTCCTGCCTGGTTTGATTAACTAGCTGTTTCGCTGATTCTTTCGCTTTCCCTTTACCTTCTACAATTAGTTTAACAATTCCTAAACCCAACGAAGCAGATGATGTCTCCTCCATCTCATCTAGATAAAAACAACGTAGATGAGTTTCTCTAAATGCATTTAGACGCTGAGGAAAGTCTACATCATTACTACGAGTATCAAATACAACGATAGCATACCACTGAGAATTAGATGGTTGAAACTGATAGAAGTAAAGGAGAATGCTGGTGAAGAATCTGTCATAAAAGACTTTATCTTTGTAACATTGAACTTCTACAAAATAGATTGGTTCGTTAGGAGTAGTTTCCAAAGTTAAGAAAATACCATCTAACCGAAACCTAGTTTCTTTAATTTCTTGGCTTTTAAACTCGTAAAGATTAAGATTTGTTTCGGGTTTCCCAATCAATTCAAAAAAAATCTCTGGGAATTCCTGAAATAGCTTATAAAAAATGTTATCTGTCTTCATGAGACGAGTAGATGCTGGGCTGCAAAAAGTATAAATCAAATATAATCAACCCAGAAACCAACTAAATATTATGTAGTGCTTCTACTAATTTCTCAATATGAACCCGTTCATGTACAGCCATTAAAGTAATACGAATACGACTAGTGGGAACTGTGGGCGGACGAATTGCTGGGGCAAAAATACCAGCTTCCTTTAAATATTTTCCTACATTTAATGCATCACTCGCACTTACTAAGTGAATGCACAAAATTGGTGATTCTGAAGGTAATATTTTCAGATTTGGTAAATGTTTCTGAATCAATTCTTGCAGATATTCAACATTTTTCCATAATTGTATTCTTCGCTGCGGCTCATTTTTAATTATCTCAATAGCAGCTAAAGCTGCTGCCGTATCTGCGGGAGACAGAGCAGTCGTATAAATCCAACTAGGGGCACGATTCCTGAGAAAATCAACTAAAGTATTATTCCCCGCAACATATCCCCCCAAACTACCCACAGCTTTACTTAGGGTTCCCATTTGAATTAATTGTCTACCTGTACAACCCAAATGTTCAACGCCACCCGCACCATTTTTACCTAAAACACCCGTACCATGAGCCTCATCAACTAACACCATGCTGTTAAATTCTTCAGCAATATCCAAAATTTCTGGCAAAGGACATAAATCACCATCCATACTAAAAACACTATCAGTAATAATTAGACAGCGACGATAATTTTGCCGTTGTTGAATCAGTTGATTCTTTAAAGCTTCCACATCATTATGTGGATAATCCATCACACATGCACCACTCATAACTGCCCCATTCTTGAGGCTCGAATGGTTGTATTGATCAGATAAAATTAAATCCCGTTTCCCTACCAAAGCGCTAATTGTGCCAATATTTGCCAGATAGCCAGAACTAAAAACGATCGCATCCTCAGTTTGTTTTAGAGATGCGATCGCACTTTCTAATTCTCTGTGTAATTGCCGATGTCCTGTGAGTAATCTAGAACCAGTGCTTCCCGTACCTAGTTCTTGAATGGCATTGATTGCGGCAATTTTTAACCTGGCATCACCAGCTAAACCTAAATAATCATTACTCGCAAAATTAATTACTTCTTTTTCTTCTAAATTAATGACAGCACCCGAACCACCACTAATAGTTTGGACAGAACGATACCAATCGGCACGGTGGATTGTTTCGAGGGATTCTTCTAGCCATGAATAAGGATTATTGGACATTTGCAAGAATTATTTACGCAGAGATAGAGAAATAATTATTAAGGAGTCGTGTAAAAATAAGTTGAACAATTTATGTTTTGTAGTGCGGAGAGGAGTATGTTCTTCACGGAAAACTCCGGGGCATCTTATACCAATTCACAATTCGCAATACTCGCAGAGCGAGAAGCTAAAGCTACGCAATTCGCAATTAAGAAATCCTGATTTTACAAGGGTTTCAGAATTTGGATATGTTTCACGATTTTAGTGAAATGGTATTACGCAAGCAAGCAAGATGCTTGCACTACTTATTTTTACCTGATGCCTAAACATCACTTCTAATTATTTTGCTAATTCCTTCTCAATGACTTCGATTAAATCCGAAGAATCTGGTGTTGTACCACTTTTAAATCGGGCGACAACTTCGCCATTTTTAGCAATCACAAATTTCTCAAAATTCCAAGAAACATCGCCTTGTGGTTCCACAGAGCTAGTGAGTCGAGCATAAAGCGGATGTTGATTACCACCTTTGGCACTGACTTTATCAAATAAATCAAAAGTCACACCATAATTGCGATCGCAAAATTGGACAATTTCTTCGTTAGTTCCTGGTTCCTGTGCACCAAAATCATTACAAGGAAAACCAAGAACTCGCAAACCGGCATCATGATACTTTTTATGTAACTTTTCGAGTCCGCTATACTGACCAGTGTAACCGCAGTAAGAGGCAACATTGACAATTAAAAGAACATTGTCAGCATACTCGCTCAGTGCCTTATCCTGTCCATTGATGGTTTTAACGGAAATATCGGAGATTGTAGTAGTCATTCTCAAGCTAATTATTACGATTCATTGCTCAGTGTCTCATATTCCGGGTACTTGGGGGATAAATAATCACAGTCAGAAATCATCTAAAAATCAGTAGTGCAAGCGTCTCGCTTGCTATTTACCAAAGGTGGGCAAGACTTCGGTGTGAGCGCTCAGTCGTTCGCGGAGCGTCTCCGAAGGAGATACGCTGTCCATACTAATTATTCATATTTATTTTTACACGAATATTAACCAAGTTTTTTGATGTGGAAGTGAATCTGAAATTACAACCAATTCCCAATTAATACATATGCTGACCAATAACCGGGGGAACTGTAATTTCTATGCTTCAAAAGTTCTAACTGGGCGCGTCGCAATGCTTCAGCTTTGCTGATATTTTCTTTCTTCAACTCGCGATAGAAACTACCCACAAATATTGCTGTGGATTCATCATCAATTTGCCACAAGGAAGCAATGGTACTGCGTGCGCCGGCGCGGATAGCGATTCCTGCCAATCCCAAGGCTGCGCGTTTGTCTCCCCTCGCTGTTTGACAAGCACTCAATACAAGTAATTGTAAAGCTTCTGGTCTACTATCATCGCGATCGCGCAGTAGATTATCGAATTGACGGACGTTAATCGGACCATCCGCCGCGAGAATGAAGGTATCATTGGCTTGTGAGCTAAATTGACCGTGGGTTGCTAGATGGACGACATTGAAGGGGGCATCTTTGACTTTGGTTTCTAGGGCTGTTCTAGTAAAGTCTTGATTGATTAGGGTGGTAGTGGGAATACCGGCTTTGGCAATGAGTTGAAATTCCCGTTTGATTGCAGGTAGGGGCGAAAATTTTTGGAATTGCTGGGGAGGGTTGGTTAAGCCGGCGGTGAGGGCATTGAGTTTTTGTTTAACTATGGGTTTGGGAGCGAAAAGTTGCAAACCTGGACTGAGGGAAACGGCGTATTTTTCGACTAAATATTTTTCGCCATCAAACAATGCTGACATGGGTAAGTTACGTAGTACCCCATCCGGCACAAACACGAGGGTATTTACTTGGGTTTTGGCTAAGTCAGCTGCGACTGGTTTTAGCAACCAATTATAAACCTGTTGCGATCGCCTTTTCACATCTCGCAGCGCTGATGGATCGATTAAATCTCGTCGTAGTCTGGTTACTGTTTGTTCAACTTCGCTTTCCGTGACTTTGGTGGTGTAGAGTTTGAGTTCTTGCTGGGGAAGTTTGACAATGACTTGGAGAGCGTCGGGGAGGATAATTGGGTACAGTATAGCTGATGTTGGGTTATCACGGTCTACGACTTCATCTAGGAGTATTTTTTGACCTTGTAGGCAGGCTTCGCGGAAGAAATTATCGAGTTCGGCTAGTTGTAAGGCTTCAATATGTTGTCTGACTTGATCGAGGATTTTTGCTTGGGTTTGTTTGTTTGCGGTGGTGAATGTAGGGTCTTGTAGTTGCAGTGCTACCAACTCGCGGTATATGGGTTCAACAGTTTCGCGAAAGGAAAATTGCACATTTTGATCGACGGTTACTAAGTCACTACGTAGGTTTTGCAAAGCCTCTACAGCTACATTATAGGATGCGATCGCGCTGGGAATATTTCCTTGTGCTTTTAATAATCTACCCAGTTGCCATTGCAGTTGATATGTAATTTCTGGTGTATGAATTCCTTGGGAAATGACGATTGCTTTTTCGGTTAATTCTTGAGATGGGCGTAATTGTCCGACGGATTCGTATAATTTTCCTAATCCTCCCAAACCGTAGGCTTCTGCCAGTGTATCGCCAATACTTTGGGCTTGTTGGATGGCTGTTGCCAAGATTGGAGCCACAGAACTAATATTCTTTCCCGCGCCGCGTCCCATTTTCACTAAACTTTCGGCAAAATTAATCTGAGCGTAAATACTACTGCGACTGGGTGGGAGTTGTTTGAGTAAGGTTTGAATTTCCGGGATGATTGCTTGGGCTTCGGTATATTTTTGGCGATCGACAAGTAAACTGAATTGGTTAAGTATTGCCTGAGATTTGATTAAAGCAGAAGGGGAAATTTCCCAGCTTTGTTGGTAGTATTTTAAAGCTGGAGTTGTGCGATCGCTTGTACGGGCGTTGTTTCCTAAGCTCAATAAACTAGTGCTAATTTCGAGGGGATTACGCAGGCGTTGGGCAATTTCTAAACTTTCTTGTAATGCTTTTTGAGATTTTTCTGAGTCACCAACTATTTGTTCTGCATCACCTAAGGAACGCAAACTAACTACTTTTTGAATTGAGTCGGGTTGCGTTTTTAATTTTGCATTGACTTCTTGCAGAATTTTCACTGCACTACGGTAGTAACCTAAGATTTGTAATCCTTGTGCTTGAGTAATTCTTGCCCCGATACTACTGCTTATTTCCCCAGCTTCTACAAATATTTTTTCTGCCTGTTGCCAACTTTGTAAAGCATTTTCTGTTTCTCCAATTGAGAGAAGTAATTTACCTTGGATAGTGTAAGTTTGGGCAAGGAGTTTCTGATTTTGTTGCCGATGTTGAATTGGGGCATTTGTAGAAGTATTTGCTTCGACTCCCTGCAATTGCAAACTTTCAGTGATAGCCTGCCTTGCTTCTGTCCATTTCCCCAGTTGCTGATAAGTCAAAGACAAATTCCCCAAAGTTGCAGCTTGTTTGAGAATTTCTCCTTTTTGCCGATATTGTTGTACTGCTTTTTCTAAAACCTGTGCCGCTTCATAAAATCTGCCAACTGCATACAATGCTTTCCCTTCATCAGTTTGATTTGGGGTGATAGGATTTTGAGCAATTTGATTTGGGATTAAATATTCATATCTTGGCTTTTCAGTTTGTAGGTGTATTACTTGAGCAGGAAATAATTTTCCTGAATTTGCCAAACTGGGGAATACAAATCCAAATATTAAATAACTACCTAACAACAGTATGAGCAAAAATCGATATTTCATTATTTTAGAGATAACCCGGCTATTAGCGATTAGCTTTTAGCTTTTAGAATCAATCATGTATGGATGCTTCCAGCATTATTCTTACCCATTGCACCAGAGAGTTTATCTGGAGATAATTTTCCCTAACATTACTTTAATTGCCCCATGCCTAAAAAGGTGTGTAAACAATAGAAAAATACAAACCATTTTCTTGCCAGGTACTCTTCCGCGAATCAATTGAGATTAGAGGGATACCCCAGTCAAATTGGGCATTTAATTTATTGCCTAATTGCAAGCGTAAACCCAAGCCAGTTGAGAGTAAAGTGTTAGTCTCCAGATTCGCTCGCTCACTGCGATTCCATACCGTTCCCACATCGATAAAAGGAACAATTTGTAATAGAGTTTGCGATCGCTTATCGCGGAAAATAGGGAAGCGGACTTCGGTACTGGCAAAAAATCCATTATCGGTGAGTAATGCATCCTGACGATATCCGCGTACATTACTTTGTCCCCCCAATCCAAATTGTTCAAGGGCAACAAGTGGTCTATCAGCAAATTGTAAGTCACCACGCATCAAAAATAACGTCTCCGGTGCCAACAAACGTACCCATTGGGCTTGTCCTCGCCATGCATAGAAACTGCTATCGGGAGATTTACCATTGATGCTAGAATTGAGGGCATCGAGTCCGACACTAAACTGCGATCGCATGGCAAATACTTGCTGACTATTACGCTGCGTCCATTCTTGGAAAAATCGCAGTGCGGTGATACTAGTTCTCCCATTCCCATCTGCACCTTCCGCCGGAAAAGGTATTTCCCCTTTTAATAGGCTCGCTTCACTTTCTCGACGAGTTAATGCCATTCCGACTGCTAATTCACTATTTGGCTTCTGAATCACAGGTTGTCGCAGCGTCAATTCATAATACTTCGAGTAGGATTCAATATCCAGCCTGTTAAATGGCTGCTCAATTACATTATTATCAGAGGCACCAAAACTGACTGCAAATGTGCCATTACGGGGATTAATTGGTAGGGTATAGCTAAAATCGTAAGCATTACTGCCATCGGTATTTGTATAGGATGCGCTGATATTATCCCCCCAGCCCAACAAATTCGCCTCGCTCAGTTGCACTTGTCTGCGAAAACTACCGACACTAGGGGAGCGTCCATTATCTAAATTAATTCGGGCATTAAATGTTTGTGCTTCCCGCACCGTTACTTCTAGGGTACTAGTTCCCGCACGAGTTCCCGCAGCTAATTCCGCCGACAGATTTTGAATTAAGGGATTGAGTTGGAGAACCTGCAAAGCTTCCAGCAATTTTTCTCGATTTAAGGGTTTACCCGTCGCCAGCGCCAAGCGACTGCGTATGTAATTAGAGTTCAACCGCCTTGTACCCGTCACTTTAATTTCTTCGAGTTCCCCCTCCACCACACGAATCTCCACAACCCCATCAACTAATCTCTGCGGTGGGATAAATGCGCCGCTTGTGATGTATCCTCGATCAACATAAAATTGGGTAATTTGCGATCGCAATTCAAACAACTGTGCCAAAGTTATTGGTTTATCGATATAATCCTTGGTAATCTCGGCAAAGTCTTGATCGCGAAATATCGAACTACCTGTAATCTTAATTTTGGCGATCGTAATTGTTTGGGGAATATTACCTGATGGCGTATCCTCTGGCTGGATTGGTGGATTTTTCTCAGGAGGTAGTAACTCTTCGGGTGATGGTAAAGGAGATGTAGGTAATTGTTCTGGCAAGGGCTGTGTTGAAGGTGGTTTTGTGTTTCGACGCTGAGTGATGTTTGCAGGGATTGGAGCTTGGTTTTGAGCTTCTACTGCGATTGGAATAGATAATTCTGATGTTTCCGCAACTTCTTTAGTATTATTTCCCACTTCTGCTTTCAGTGGTTCTACTTGAATTGCAGACGTAAACAAGAGTAAATTAGAGTACAAATATAATTTAGATATGTAGCTATTTAGACAGTTAAATTGAGGCATATATCAAAGTTGTTTAATTAAAGTTGCAAAAATCGCAAGATAAGTAATATTTTTACAGTAAATTTGACTAGATGTTTTTTAAACACCGTGATAATTTTATGGGAATTTTGGGTTGTAGCCAAATAAAAGCGTCAAAAAATGCCAAATTGGCAGAATAGCCAGTAGTCGTAATTAGGAATCATATAAAAATAAGTAGTGCAAGATTTATTTATAGGACTTACGCAAAGAAACCGGGTTTCTGGCTTCACGTGCGTAAGTCCTGAATTTACCCTAAGAAATTCGGAAAACAGTATAAGTTGCTTGTAGTTACACCTAAGAGTAAAGACTAAAACTTTACTCAGACAACTAGTTATATAGTACACAACTAATTAGGTCAGACGAATCATGAACTTAGAAGAAATGCCAAAACACCAGAATGACTGCTACGGTGAATTACCTGAAGACGCGACTGCATTGCAGAAAATGCAGTATGAAATTCGGGAAGAATTTATTAAAGCTATAAATAGCTCTGCCGTGAGCGATGTACTGGAAAAGTATGGTTTAACGGCAAAAAAAGTTATCAGGTTTGAACTTGCTCTGAATTTGCATGAGTTACGCCAACAACAAGAAGCTCTTGCCGCAAGCGACTCCAAAATTCCCAAAGGGTTGACAGAAATGGCTGGTGAAGAAATCAAGCTAGCAAGTTGTTGTCTTTGCTTTCCTTGGTGTTGTTCTTGCTAAGAAGATGAATTTGTCATCATTTTGGCAACAGGAATATGAATTAGATAAATACGTTCCTCAGTCACAATTCGATAATAATATTCATTATTGCGTTTTAATTGCTTGGTTTTGATTGTAACGACTTACTGAATATGCTTAATCTCGAATCGCCGGGTTTCTCTACGGAACCCGGTTTTTTCTGTATCCACTTTCATGTAGTCTGATTAATTAGAGATTGGTGCAATTCTGTGACAGCAATTCGCTGAAAGGATACGACATTTAAAATGAGATATTTTCCTGGCAAAACCAACAAATTACAAAAATCACCAAAAAAGACTTTTCTTCTAATTCACAAGATTATTTTGACAAATTTATTCACAACATTGATATTTCCAGGAAATCAGGTTTTTGCTCAAATCACACCAGATAATACTTTACCTAATAATTCTCGTATTACCACACAGAACAATATCAAATTAATTGAAGGAGGAACTCAAGCCGGAAATAATTTATTTCACAGCTTTGAACAATTTTCAATTCCAACAGCAAATACAGCCTACTTTAATAACTCTCCCAGTATTCAAAATATAATTACCCGCGTCACCGGAACATCAATTTCCAATATTGAAGGTACAATTCGTGCTAACGGGATTGCCAACCTATTCTTGATTAATCCTAACGGGATTGTTTTTGGTGAACAAGCATCATTAAATATTGGTGGTTCATTTATAGCCAGCACCGCCAACAGTGTTAACTTTGCCGATGGGAGTAAATTTGGCACTACAACAACTCCAACTCCAGCATTACTAACAATTAGCACTCCAATTGGCTTGCAATTTGGACAAAGCCCAGGCAGTATTATCAATAAATCCCAAGGGAGTTTGAATCGTATCAAAAACTCCTTAGGAATATTCCCTGGTTTACAAGTATCTCCAGGGAAAACCCTCGCCCTTATCGGTGGTGATATCAAAATGGATGGGGGGAATTTAACAGCACCACAGGGAAGAATTGAGTTAGGAAGTGTGGGGAGTGACAGCTTAGTCAGCCTCATTCCTACTGGGGAAGGTTGGACATTTGGATATGAGGGAGTCGGCAGTTTTCAGAATATTCAACAACTTGCTCGAAATTCTGACACCTTTGTCCCCTTCAACTCAATTTTGACAACAACAGGTGAAAAAGGGAATGGATATATTCGGGTTAGAGGTGATGTCGTCGAAATCGCCAGTAGTGGCATCATTGACTTAAATTTAAGCAATAATAATGGTGGGGATATTGCAATAGATGCAAATAAATTAATCGTCCGCGATGGTGGACAAATAGTAAATAGTACAATTGCAGCAGGAACTGGTGGAAAACTCACAATTAATGCGGCTACATCTGTTGATATAATTGGTATTGTTGATTTCTCAAAAGAGACATCAATCTTAAGTGCGATCGCAAATACAGCCTATCAAACAGGTAATGCTGGCGATATCACTATTAACACGGGTAGATTAAATATTCGCAATGGGGGAACAATATCAGTTCAGTCAAGTGGAATCCTTATACCTCCCAGATTTCAAGAATTAGTTCCAGCGAGAGGAAACGCCGGAAATTTAACAATTAATGCCACATCAATCGAGTTAGCTGGTAAATCAACTACTAATGTACCCAGTAGTTTAATCGCTGAAACTCTAGGTTCAGGAAATGCTGGCAAATTAACCATCAACACAGAAAATTTAATTGTTAGAGATGGTGCAGAAATTTCTGTTAGCAGCCAAGTTGATATTCCCCCGAATCGTAAATACCTTGGTAATCCTCGTAATTTAGGTAGGGCAGGGGATTTAACCATTAATGCCCGTTCAATCATCCTAGATAGTCAAGGAAAAATTATTTCCCAAACAGACTTAGGCAACGGTGGAAATATTATCTTCAATGTACAAGACTTACTCCTCATGCGTCGTAATAGCCAAATTTCCACTAGCGCCGGCAAAGTTCAATCTAGTGGGGATGGTGGCAATATTACCATTCAAAGTGCCAACGGCTTCATAGTTGCTAACCAACTGGAAAATAGTGACATTACAGCCAATGCCTATACAGGTTCCGGTGGTAAAATCAAAATCACCGCTACTGGTATTTTTGGCATTGAACAACGTAATCGAGAAGACTTAGCACTGATTCTAGGAAGTAATGATCCCAGTGAATTAGACCCACAGAAAGCCCCAACCAGCGACATTACAGCAATTTCTCAAACAAACCCTAGCCTGGGTGGAACTGTCAATTTGAATACCTTAGATATTGATGCAAATCGGGGACTAATTAAACTTCCACAAGAACCACAAGAGCCAAAATTAGCTCAAGGGTGCAAACAAAAAACTGCTCGTAACCAAAGCCAATTTACCATTACTGGACGAGGTGGATTACCAGTTAACCCGCAAGAATCTTTGCGGAATCATACCGTCAATGCTGATTGGATATCCCTAGAAAATCTTGAGGAGCGATCGCATTTGCAGCACTTACCAAAAAATCATAACATTTCTACGACCCCGATTATGGAAGCCCAAGGATGGATAGTCAATAACCGTGGGGAGATTTTCTTAGTCGCCAACACACCCAAACCAACAAATCAGAATTCAGCTTTAGTTACACCATCCTGTAGTTAAGAGATTTTCAGGAAATAATGTACCGAGATTTTTTGTAGTGCGGAGAGGAGTTTCCGGGGAGATATTCTTCACGGAAAACTCCGGGGCATCTTGCCCGCTACACTAGCAAAAACATTGGTAATTTCTTTTTCGCAAATCGCCTTAGTCATGATAATTGATATATTCATCAATAATTAATGTGCTACAGCCTTCCCTGGTGATTTCACTTTCTTGAAGAATAAAATAGCCACTCCACTCAATAATAAAGCAATCCCAATAAAATAAAAACAATCATTAAAAGCCATCACAAAAGCTTCACGACGAACCACACTATCAATAGATTTTATTGCTTGTTCTTGTGCGGTACTTAAATCAGAACCACGACTCGTAAAATATTGAGTTAATTGATTAATTCTTTCCTGAGTCGCTTGACTATATAACGAGACAGAAGTGCCCAACTGATTTGAGTGAAATTGCTCGCGATTGCTTAATAAAGTCGCCAGCGATGCAATCCCGATTGAGCCACCTAAATTCCGCATCATATTAAATAAACCGCTTGCGGAACCAGCCTCTTTTGCTGC
The DNA here is from genome assembly GCF_034931845.1 of Calothrix sp. UHCC 0171. NCBI lineage: Bacteria > Bacillati > Cyanobacteriota > Cyanophyceae > Nostocales > Calotrichaceae > Calothrix > Calothrix sp. UHCC 0171. The sequence goes on along the minus strand of NZ_JAYGHN010000002.1, from coordinate 328,164 downwards.
TAACCCAGCCGTTGCAATTGAAGTCAAAGGTATCATAATTAATGGTTGTCCGATTGAACCCACAAACTGCGACCAGATTAATTGATTATAACCTGTTTGATAGGTTAATTTTGCATTCATAAAGGCACTAATTGCAAATAAAAACACGCCAACAGTTACCATTAATCGCACATCAATATGTTGCATTAATTTGGGAATCAAGGGAATAATAAATAATTGCGGGACAGCTGTCCAAATCAATATTTGACCAATTTGTAAAGCATTGTATGCTTGAATTTGAGCAAGATATAAAGGTAAAATATAGATGGAACCATATAAACCCACACCAAGAGATACATTTACAATCGTCGCCAAACCAAAATTACGATCGCCTAATAATCTTAAATTAATAAATGGTTGCTTGTGCGTTAATTCAATCGCAAAAAATAATAGTAGAAAGATTACTGATACTATTGTCAAACGAGTTATGAATGGCGAGGCAAACCAATCTTGACGACTACCTTCTGCCAATACAAATTGTAAGGAAGATAAACCAACAGCCATCGCGGCAATTCCCCACCAATCACCCTGTTTTAGTAATGCAAATTGTGGCTTTTGTTGATAGATACCATACCAAACACCGACTAACATTAAGATGCCAGGAAAAATATTAATATAAAAACTAGAATGCCAACTAAAATTTTCCGTTAACCAACCTCCTAATGTGGAACCAATTGCAGGAGCAAAAACTGCTGTCATCCCAAACGCTGCTAATCCTGCGGGTTGTTTTACTGCTGGTAAAGAAGTGAGAACAACAGTCATGGCACTAGGAATTAAAACACCTCCCGTAAACCCTTGGAAGGCGCGGAAAACTATCATTGAGTTTAAATTCCAAGACAAAGCGCAGCAAATAGAAAAGAAAATAAATAACGCAGTATTAATTAATAAATATCGACGTAATGAAAATACACGCGACAGCCATCCCGTTAGGGGAATAACTACAATCTCCGCAACTAAATAAGAACTAGAAATCCCAGCACCCTCATCTAAACTTGCTCCTAAACTGGCTTGAATATCCTGTAATGAAGCGTTAGTAATTTGGATATCCAATACCGCCATAAATGCACCTAACATACTTGCGAAAACGCCAATCCAAGTTCTCAGGGGTACTTGTGAAGGAGAGCTAGGTTGACTGGCTATATTTAAGTTTGTCATAGGAGAAAGAAGAGATTAACCTCGCAGCATTAAACATAGTAGAATTAATTGCGATCGCATTTACTAAATCCTCCCATCGTTCAATTAATTCCGTCACGAAAGCTTTATGCACAGGTACAATCAATTCCCAGCAATTTAGTTTAGGTGTAAAGGTGAAATAAACCTGGGCAAAAATGATAGATAAAGTATAAAAAAATTACCTGTGCCCAAATTAAGAAATATTTGCGATCGCCTGGTTCAAAATTTGGGAAAATAATTCGCGATCGCTATCCGCAATGCCTTGCATGGCTTCTTCCCGTAACTCGACAGCTAGGGGTGGTAAAATATCCTGAAGCTTTCGCCCTGCATCAGTTAACCAGATGCGCCATATTCTTCTGTCTTTAATGTCACGTTCGCGACGCACCAAACCCCGCTCCTCCATGCGATCGATAACACCAGTCAAAGTCCCACCAACCTGTTGTAACTTATCGCCAATACTCGAAGTCGGTAGACCATCATCCTGCCACAAACAACATAAAACTAACCAGTGGAAAGGTGTTAGTCCAAATGGCTCTAGCTTTTCAGTAAACTTGCGTGTCAACAACTGTGAGAGTAGTTTAATTCTGTAGCCGAGATTGTGTGGGGCTAAAACTTGTTGCCAGGATGCCATTAATTGAGAATCGTCAGATATAGATACCATCTTAGAATTTACTTAGCACACTTAGTATCATCATAACACCATTTTTAAGTTGCTCATAAGTTTGTCAATAAAATCACTTAATCCCAAATTTACTATTTCAGCCCTAATTTAAATACTATTTCAATACTTGCACTAAACTGTATTCTTGCACTGTCCCAATGATTTGATGGGGTACAGAAGACTCTAAAACTTGTTTTTCCTCTATCCAAGCATAGCTACTCGGCGTTAATTGTGTCAATGAAGATACTTCTGTACCAATATTTTGAGTATAAAAATCAATTAAAACACCAGATTTACCACCAACATTCACAAAGTTAATTGGATAAGAATTGAGGATTTGGGAAATTTCTGGCTGTTGAATAAATTTGCGAAAATCGGGGTTATAGTCGCTTAATAAACCATTCCCACCAGCTACAGCTAAACCTAGCCAAACAGGAATCAGCCAACTTGCTACCCAAAAATTAGCAGTGAGGAATTTGAGATGAAAATAGTAGCTTCCTATCCAGATTGTAGGTAAAAATAACCAACCAAAACCTACCACTATCGCTACAATTGAATATTGATGAATTTTGCTTGAACCAAAGTAGAATGTAACTATGCCGACAATGAGAAATATAATTCCGAAAATACCAAAAATATAACTGAGATATTGAGGTAATTTGTGCAGGTATTCAAGGTTTTCTGGGACTAATACTAATTTACGCCGTTTCGTAATTATATAAGTATAAATTTGAGAGAGGGTATCTAATCCAACTGCCACTAACAAGGAGAGAAAAGGGAACAAACACAAGCTGTAGTGGGGAAGGCGAGTGGAAAAAAGACTAAGTTCTACAAACAAAATCACAGGGAAACCAACTAAAATTAATTTATATCGAGATTGAAGTTGATTTAATGGCTGATAAATTGTAGTAAATAAACCAATTAGAGCCAAGAAAAACCATGGAAATGACGTAATAGGAAGACTCAATAAATAAAAGAAAATACCATTTTTCCCCCTTTGTTTTGAACCTAGTCGAAATACAAACTCTAAAAGTTGGATAATACTCGCATTCCCATAATGAATTACACTCAACCACAACCAAATTAATGTCGGTATTAAACCGATGAAAAAACCTAAATATAAACTTGGTTTATTAATCAGGCGATCGCCTCTATTTCCCCAGATTAAATAAGGCAACAAAGCAATTATTGGTAGGAAAATCATCATACTGCGAAAGAGTAAACCTAAACCCAAGCAAAATCCACCAATAAGACAGTAAAGCGAACTATATTTATGATTAGCTGATAAATCGGCTTTTAATAAAGAAAATATTGCTAATAAAACTAAAAAAATCATTGGCACATCTGGAGTACCCAAACGGCAATATTGCAACCATAAAAAATTAATAATTAAAATTGCCGATGCCAACCAAGCTAACTTTTGATTGAGGATAATTTTACCAATTTCATATACTAAAAATATACTCAAAATCCCCAAAATCATATTTGGGAACCGAACACTAAATTCACTAATATTAAACAACTTGTAACTCAGGGCTATTAGCCAATAAAATCCTGGTGTTTTATGATGTGGACTTGACCAAGGATGTATCCAATCCCCCGAATCAAACATGAGACGAGCGCGCACCGCATACAGACCTTCATCATGTGCCATTAAACTATTATTTCCAGCACCAAATAGTAATAATGGTAGTATCCAAATAGACAAGCTAATATAAGGAAAGGCTAGAAAACGTTGAATTTGCAAGCAAAGATTATTAAGAGATTGTTTGATATATAACATTTAAATTTAGTCAAGAAATCAGGTAAGGAAAAAATAATGATACGCTTACTAGCTTTATTGTTGAGTCTTTTTTAAAATATGTGAGTTGGCACACAAACCATCACAGTTTGGTATCGACGTAAAATAACATACTTTTGCCAAATAAATTCGCTCTTGCAAGATTCTTATGCTGCTTAGACCAAATGAACGCACTAAGCTAGATGACTCCGACGACAAATTATTCTATTCGTTTCCTCGCTTTGTCACCCATGTTGATGAAGGCTTTATTCAACAACTAACCGATTTATATCGAGAGTTGCTCGAACCGAATACACGCATTTTAGATTTGATGAGTAGTTGGGTTTCGCATCTACCAGAAGAAATGAATTTTTCCCATGTTGAGGGGCATGGACTAAATGCAGACGAACTATCACGTAACTTGCGTTTAAATCATTACTGTGTGCAAAACCTGAACGATAAACCACAACTTCCTTTCAGTGATAATGATTTCGATGCAGTTCTCAATTGTGTTTCTGTGCAGTATTTGCAATATCCAGAAGCAATTTTTACAGAGATTCACCGTGTTTTAAAACCTGGTGGCGTAGCAATTATCAGTTTTTCCAATCGCATGTTTTATCAAAAAGCAATTCAAGCTTGGCGAGATGCGTCTGAATCTGGTCGAGTTGAATTAGTCAAAGGCTATTTTAGTGGTGTATCTGGCTTTAGCACCCCTGAAGTCATCTCGCGCCAATGTTCGGTTCCTAATTTCTTACAATGGCTCGGCGCAGGTGCAGGCGACCCATTTTATGCTGTAGTGGCGTATAAGGAATAAGGAGAAAGGGTAGAAGGGGATGGGGAAAAGGAAATTTATTCATAGCCAATACCCAATAACCTAATACCCCATTTTCTTTTTATAAAAATGTATAGTTTTACAAAATTATGCGCTGACAGGTTAAATTCGGGGTGATGCTTTATTAGCTACTCTTCAGCTTCAACCAAATGGAGATAATGATCATGAAATTTCCCCGTATTCGTTCAATTGTGGCGGCGTTGATGCTGTCTGTATTAATCCTCACGACTTCTGGTTGTGCAGCCAAAGCACCTGGGCGTTTTGATGCAGTCCAACAAGAAAGTAGCCGTCAGAAAAGTGGTCAGGCTGTTGTCAAGAATGCGACTCAAGGCAGCGAGTTCAATAAGTTTTTTCCGACTACTAGTGGTGGGTATGAGCGCGTTTTCACCCAAGAGAAGAAGGGTTTCGCAGAAGCTAATTTGAAAAAAGATGGTAAAGTGTTGGCACAGTTGGCAATTTCTGATACTTCTAGCACATCAACAACCGCAGCTAGTTATTCCAATAGCACCAAAAAAATTGGTGGATACCCAGCTAAAAATTTAGGGAATACAAAAACATCGATTTTGGTGGGTAAGTACCAAGTGACAGCAATATCCAAAGACCCATCCTTTACTGTAAGCGATCGCGAAACTTGGCTTCAGAAATTTAACCTGAATGGTTTATCAAAATTGAAGTAAGATTTTGGTTTTCAGTTATTGGTTGTTAGTTATTTAGTGATGATTGACGGCATTTTGCAAGTAAATGAAGTACAGCGTTACTTGTAGTCAGAAATCGCGATCGCCGATCAACTGTGAATGAATCTATTAATTAATTAACTAACTAGCTATCAACTATTAACTATTAACCAGCAAATATTAACTATTAACAAATAACTCAATCGGAGAAACTTTTGTGAGTAAATCAATTTTTCAGTTAGTTGATGAGTTACCAACTGGTGGTTTAACTGTGTCGATGTTGAATGCCTTAGATTTTGCTGCACCAGGTCAGTGGCAAAATATTACTGGTTTTGTGAATACCATTAAGCATGTGACAGGTGAATCAGACGATGAGTTGATTCAACAAATCGGAGAACGGGCAATTTATCTTTATAATGACAAATCCCAAGGCTACCAAACTGCAATGTGGTTGTACCAAACTGTTGATGCAACTGATAAAGCTCTGGGTGCGGCAGCTTTAGCGAATAAAATTGGCGAAAACATTTCGTTTTTGGGTTTTTTGGATAAACTCACTCCCAAAGCCGATAAAGCGCAAACGATTGATTTGACTCTCAAACTCGTTGCAGAATTAGTTGCTTTTTGCCAAATCAATGGTATTCCTGGCGATAGCATTGGCGATTTTGTCGCTGCCTTGGGAGAATACAGTGGTGAGTCCATGATTCGTATGGCTGCCTTAGTTTGTGTTGATGGCTTGATACCCCTGGGACCAGATTTTATTCAGAAAGCAATATCTGGTATCAATAGCATGACTCCTAGCGATTTGGAACAAAATTCCACCTTCAAGGATATGAAGAATGTAATTCCTGGTAATAATGCTGCTGGGAAACTTGATTTTATCGGTCAAAGTTTTGACTCGGTTAAAGGCTGGATGAGTGATTTGGTTGTTTCCAGAAATTTGTCTCCGCAGTCAGTCGTGGGTAATTTGAGTAACTTTATGCAAATTGCTGACGATAAGCTAGATTACTTGGCGGCGTTTCTTGATGTTTCCACAAATTACTACGAACATACGGGTACGCAAACTTTGGCGCGGCGTTTAATTGAACGCGCTTTTGCCGAACTTTAGGCGAAAAATCTCCACCAATAACATTTCAACGTGAAGATTTGTGATTCGATGTTTTCAGTCAGTGGTCAGTCATCATTAGGTTGATAAAGTGATTACTTTTAAGTTATTGATAACTGACAGCTGACTTTTTTTGTAGAAATGTAGAAACTTAGAAATAAAAAAAGAATAAGATTTTGTGGATATGCGATCGCTACCCACCAGCCCTCAACACTTGTTCAGCCGTCAGTTTCAACCCTGGAAAGGTTGAATAGTTAATAGTCTGATTGCCTCGAAACTGCTGAATTTCATACTCTCCATCTACTAACGTACAGATAGAGAGGGTGGGTTGTTTGGGTTTCCCAATCTGTCTAGTACCACCCAAGCCTGCATAGTCTGCAATCCAATATTCGGGGATACCTAAAGTTGCATAGTCTTCAACCTTGCGGGCATAATCGTTTTGCCAATTGCTACTCACCACTTCCGCTACAAATTTAATCGAACTGCCCAGAGTCAGGATCGACTGGTTAGACCACAGCAGTTCTTTAGTGAGTTCATTTCGATCAACAACTGCAACATCAGGTCGAAATGCTGTTATGCCCATGTTAGAAGGTCGCAATAGTGCCCTCTGAAGGACAAAGCAAGGCAACCCGATTCCGTCGATTTGGACACAGACCTTTGTAGTAATGAAGGCTGCTACCTCTATCTCTTTCAGAGACGCTTCGCGAACATGCGAACCTGTTGGTTCCAAGTCAAACACCTCTCCATCAATCAGTTCATAACGGTTATTACCACCAAAAAGGAAGAGAAACTCATCAAAGCTGAGTAGTTTCTGTTGTATTGGTCGGTCGGTTGCAATGGACATATGTTAACTTAGCCCAATCTATGCCTTCAGTTTACCAGGTCGAATATATGGCGAATTAAGCACCTCTTGTTGAGTGTATTCTTTTTGGCGGTCTTTGGAAATTGCTATATAATCATCTGTAATCCAAGTGTTTAGAGCCAGTAAGACTTTTCCCTGGGAAGTGGGATTTGGGAAATCTATAATTTTGTCAGTATTAATACTGTTAATAGTAAGTAGGCTTTGTAACTTTGGCTGAGTTTGCAGTGGATAAATCAACATCTCCACCGAACCTAAATTTTTACCTTTAGCAGAGACACACAGAAAGGGTGCAACATTCCAGCCAGTCGGTATTGATGTCTTCCCCAAAATATGTTTCCAGATATTACCTTCTATTGGCTTAAAAGCTGCAACAGTTTGCACTTGTGGGGTAATTTCCGATTTGGGGTTAGGTGAAACCGTTGGGGATGGAACTGGTGGTTTCGTATCGTTGCTACTGGGAGCTTTCTTGAAAACAGACTTAAAAATAAGTGGCGATAGCGCCAACAAAATAAGAGCGATTAATAGGTGATAGACTCTCAAAAAAATTCTCCTCTCAATCTAAATGCACACTTTGCAAGTAAATACTACCTGCAAAGGGTTAATTTGTGTCCAAATTAAAGATACATCTAGAGAGGTAGATTTACGCAACAAAAATCTGATTAGGGATTGGGTATGGGGAAAAATTGGTAATCTCCTAAGCGCGATTTCCTATTTCCCTTTTCCCTATTACCTTATTTGAAACGTCCTCGCATTCTACGGTTTTGTTTGCGGCGAGCTACAGCTTTACGCTTTTGCTTTTGCAAAGGGGTTTCAAAATGACGCTTGGTTCTGACATCTTGGAGGATACCAGCTTGCGAAACTTGACGTTTAAATCTTCGCAAAGCAGATTCAATCCCTTCGTTTTCGCCTAAAACTACTTGTGTCATGCGTATGACTCCTTTTCACTAGTGTGGATACTTAAACTTTAGCAGGCAAGAAAGACCAAGCAGTTGCTAGCAATCGCTGGAAACTGCTGGAAAGTAATTACAGCAGAATTTAGTAGTCAGAAGTAAAAAGGCTTGATACCGTGGCTTTCAAGCCCATGACTGTACTTTATTTACTTCCAAATTGCTGTAAGTATTAAATTTTGGTTTTGAAAACGGATTTTAGAAACGGCGACCACCACCACGGTTGCCACCACCCCAACCTTCACGTGAGGAACTTCTTTCTTCGCGAGGTCTAGCTTTGTTAACTTTTAAATCCCGTCCCATCCATTCTGCGCCATCTAGCCCTTCAATGGCTTTGTCTTCGTCGGCACTGCTCTCCATGTCTACAAATGCAAATCCTCGCATCCGACCTGTTTCGCGATCGGTGGGTAATTTGACACTGCTAACTCGACCATATTCTTCAAATACACGCTTTAAATCATCTTCTGTAACTTGGTAAGATAAGTTACCGACATAAATTGACATTGAGGAATCTCCAAAACCGGGATATGTAGAGAGTTAGATTCGGAGAAACCCTTTTAAAAGCTAAAATGATTTTCACAACCGAATATAAATCTTAGAAAGCTAGTATAGCAGATTATCTAAGCCTGCAACCTCTGATTTTTGGTAGAAAGGTAATGGGGGAAAGGGAAAATGAGAAAGGGGTAAAAGGTCAAGTTGCCAGCGAAAGGGGAAAATATTAAGTCATATTTTTGATAATTTCAACCTTTATGATTTAGCTGGTTTGAGTGGAATTTGGACGATAATTTCTGTATCAGTTGCGATCGCACTGAAGTTGTACTGAAGTAGTTTTGAAGTATTAAGTTTTACCTCTATCTTTTCTGCTATTAATTTGAGTAGCAACTCATCATAGCTAATCATGTACTTTTACCAGTGTTTTTAGTGATAAACCATAGGTTAAGTATTTGACAGACACTTCTTCTATCATCCAACCAAAATATACAAATATAAATTGTTTCGTCGATTACCTTTACTGTGAACAAATTCCTCACACCTTCTGAAGTCCGTCAACTCTGTCGAACAGAAGATATAACAACACCAACACCCGGTTTAGCCGCAGGCTATAACCAAGCAAATTTAGTCATCTTACCCCATGCAGTCGCATTCGACTTTCTACTATTTTGTCACCGTAACCCCAAACCATGTCCGGTATTAGATGTAACTGAAGTGGGTAATCCGGAACCTCGATTGGTGGCTCCAAATGCAGATTTGCGGACTGATTTACCTCGCTACCGGATTTTTCGCCATGGAGAACTGATACAAGAAGTCACTCACATCAAGGATTTATGGCAAGATGATTTTGTCGGATTTCTCATTGGCTGTTCGTTTTCCTTTGAATCGGCAATGTTGGCTGCAAATATCCCGGTACGTCACATCGAAGAAAATAAAAACGTACCCATGTACAAAACAAATATTTCTTGTCAACCAGCAGGTATATTTTCCGGTTCTCTGGTTGTTTCTATGCGCCCCCTGCCTGCCAGCGATGCAATCCGAGCAATCCAAATAACCAGTCGTTTCCCCAAAGCCCACGGCGCACCAGTACATTGGGGAAATCCAGAAGAGATAGGCATTACTAATATTAACCAACCAGACTTTGGTGATGCAATCACAATTAATCCTGGCGAAATCCCCCTATTTTGGGCATGTGGGGTGACTCCTCAAGTGGCATTACTGCAAGCAAAACCAGAGATAGCCATTACCCATTCACCTGGACATATGTTTATTACTGATATCAAGGACGAAGATTTGACTAATTAGTAATATTAAGTTCGGTTAATTCAGTTATCATTAATTTTTCTTTGCATCCTCCTGTCTCCCCATTTTCCCATTCATCCAAAGTGCGATATTCACAACAAATTATCGATAAAATAACCCAATTAGAATTAATTTGCGGGCAAGATGTAGGTAGAGGGATTCAACCACTTGTTGAGGCTGCAAAAGGTGGTTTACTAGGTGCTGTCTATTCGATATGCCAGCATTCACAACCTCATGTAGTTATTATTACTGGTTTTTATTTGCCTCACGGTGACTTACCAGCAGCAGAAACGGATGGAATTATAGGTAGTGTTCAATTAGCAGCAGCATTATTACGTGTTGGTGTCATGGTGAGAATAGTTACAGATTCATTGTGCTTTCCCGCAGTTAGAAGTGCTGCTTTCGCCGCAGTGATGCCGTTTCCAATCAATCCGTCTCATCTAAATTTTGATATTGTGCCCATCAATCCAAATGGAAGTGATGAAAAGGTTGTTTCGTTGTTAAATTCCTGGGAATCTTTACCAATTCCTGTTACCCATGTGATATCGATAGAACGTCCGGGTCCCAGTCGGGATGGTATTATCCGGAATATGCGCGGACAAGATATTACTCCCTACACAGCACCATTACATTTATTATTTAATTCCATTAATAATTTATCGCCTATTACTTATATTGGCATTGGCGATGGTGGGAATGAGTTAGGCATGGGAAAAATTCCCAGAAATATTATTTATGATAATATCCGACATGGTGAAAAAATAGCTTGCGTTACTAGTTGTGATTATCTGATAGTTTGTGGTGTTTCTAATTGGGGAGGAACTGCTTTATTGGTGGCGCTAGCTTTGGTAAATAGCGGCTGGAAGACAGAAATCAGAGAGCAGTTAAATTTAGAGATTGAATTGAATATTTTAGAAACAATTGTTAGGAATAATTTAGCGGTTGATGGAGTGACGGGGAAAGCAACTTTGTCAGTAGATAGTTTACCTTGGCACTATCATGCGAAGGTATTCGACAAGTTAAATAAATTCATTGATTAATTGATTTCTTGATATTATCTATTCGCTGGAACTTCAGTGTAAACCCTGCGATTGCTAAAACGAACCCATTTTTATTCATAATTTTAGCCCAGTAGGGGTAGACTACTGGGCTGTAGAAAAATATTTAAGGTCGCCATTAATTACGTTAATTGTGTTTTGTAATTGGGTAGATGATTACGTTCCACAATCATTTGTATTTATGTGCGATTCTGGTTACAAATTAATAGTAATTAGAACTAAGGTGAACAAAAACACAGTGATTACTGTGCCTGACTCCGACAGGAGACACTCGTCGTCGTCATGAAGTAAATTGTTATGTGCCTTACAAATTACAATAGCATAATCTAAAAAAAATATTAAACAATATCTCCAAGAAAAAGTTAAGAAATATGTAGAATAAGAGATAGAGATAAGTAAATATATCTTTAATTGTTGAGCGAATTATTGAGCTTGCTGAAGAAATATTACTCTCGTTTTTAATAACTAAAAATACCAAATATTGCAAAAAATAAATATTTGTTTATTTTCCTACAAAAACGTAGTTTCTACTCAGAAAGGCTGTAAACAATAAAGGAAATATAAAATTAGTTTTGTGCCGTATATACAGGGCATCAACTCTACAGCCTTTAATGCTTAAGTGATAGTTGAGCTAGGCTTGGGGAATATATCCATCATTGAAATTAGATAAATCCCAGTTTGAGGCGGGATAGGCAGGCGAATTCCGCAAAGGTTGGTGAATCAAAATCTAGTGATTTTATATTTTTGGAATTGGTGGGGAAAATTCGTGAGTCATATTTTGGGGACAAACTGTGGGGGAAATCCTTTTGAGGCTAACTTTATCTAACTAAGTATTTCTTGACAGATGCTAAATGCGATCGCTCATTTTTGGCGAAGTTCATTGATTTGTGCTAAGTGCGAATTATCTGATGAAGAAACAACTTTTAGGAAAGAGCTACCGATCGCAAAATTTACCCAATTCCAACCCATATACCCTCAATTTAAATCTCAATCAAATAATAATTACTTACTGAGGAGCCGTATCAAAAATGCAGTTATTTCCACGACCTCAGATGAATAACCAATTACGTTTGCAATTGGAATCTGAGACAGAAGTAGAACCACCATCTCTTCAGCTTAGTGATGAGCCTGAGGTTTCCCGCAGCAGGCGGAGAAAACCCCAAAATAGAAGCGATCGCGATCGTGTAGCTATTTTTATAGATGGTGCTAACCTGTTTTATGCAGCAATGCAATTAAATTTGGAAATTGATTATGCGAAATTACTACGCTGTTTAACTAAAGAGCGCCAGTTGATTAGAGCTTATTTTTATACAGCCTGTGATAGCAGTAACGATAAACAACAGGGATTTTTATTGTGGATGAGTCGCAATGGCTACCGGGTAATTAGCAAAGAGTTGATTCAATTTCCGGATGGTTCCAAAAAAGCCAATCTGGATGTGGAAATTGCCGTAGATATGCTGGTATTATCTAAGTCTTGTGATACTATCGTGCTTCTCAGTGGAGATGGCGACCTTGCTTATGCTGTCAATTCCATTGCCTATCAAGGGGTACAGGTGGAAGTTGTCAGTTTGGGGTCAATGACGAGTGATAGTTTAATTAATGTTGCTGATGCCTATACTGATTTGGAAGAGATGAAGGGGAAAATTCAGAGAAAGAAGGGGTAGCCTCAGGGTGACGCGGGGATGCGGGGATGCGGGGACGCGGAGATGCGGAGATGAAGAGAGGCAGGGATGTATTTTAGTCACCAGATTTTGGAGAAACGATATTAGTTATACTCAGAACGGCTGAAATTTTGACTTCAAAAATGGCTATTAGTGCTTATTTTATAAGTATTTAGCTAGCTGCTAATGGCTAATAGCTAACTGCTCACAGTATATGTTTAGGAAGAACGAAATAAAACTCTTCCTGGCAGCACTTCGTCGTTAATTTTGGCGTAGACTCGCAAACAGGCAGATACTTCGCCGGGTATGCCACCAATGTTAAGTAGTAAGTCGTCTTTTGAATAGGTGTAAATATCTGCGTAAGTACCCCACAAAGGGCGAATTTGAATTTGATACCCGGCATTACGAACTCTATCAACGACTGTATCGAGGGTGCGACGAGTCTCCTGTTGCAATTTACCCCACCATGAGTAGCGATCGCATGGCGGCAAGTATACTAATGAGTGAATCGCTTCGTCTAAGTCTAGTCTGGCGCGCAGGGTGGCAATGGGGTCGGCATTTTTGGTGGTAATTTGCACGCGGCGAAATCTTTCCAGTAATGCGGTTGCATATTTTGAGCGTTCGGAATCGGATTGTAATGACCGCACACCAAATCTATCGACACTTTTGAGGGCATGATGTAGTAGTGGGTCGAGATGTATCAATTTTATCCACGTTGAGACAATGCCTGCGAGAAATTCTATTTCGGCTGTTGTATCTTCTGTGACTAGTTGGGATGATATAGGAATGTGATCTGAGAGGCATAATCCATTACTGTTAATGCTTCCAGCTAAACCTGGATACATAATTTCACTACGATTAAATGGTATTTGTCTATACAGGTCTTTTTCTTCCGTAGCCCCAACATCAGTCGCAAATTTCAAAGTGCGATCGCGCCAAATTTGAGCTTGTTTTTCTGGTATTCTGAGGAGTAGGCGTTGGATTTCGTTCCACAAATCCCCATCGCGATCGCTATAAAATTCGTATTCACCGATATATTGTAGGAGTTCTTTATCTGCTTGTAATGCTGCAATTATATTTTGTAGTTTGAATTGTTTTGTAATTTCGAGATGAATATTTTCGCTGCTAGCTTCAGTAATTGGTTCGAGTGCATCTTCCCAATTGAGATAATCTTGAGTGGCAGTATCTATTGTGTTTGGTGTGTCGATGTCATTGATTTCTTCAATGCATGACTTTTCATCTAAATAATTGCTTGCTGATGCGGAAGGGAGATTTGCAGATAGATTTTCCGTAAGTAATAGCAAATCCAATTCTGCAATTAATTCTGCACAGACAACAGTACCCAACTCAGCAGCATCAATCGATTGCAGCGCTTGTTGGAGTTGAGTGCGTAAACCCTGTAAACCTAAGCGTAAAACCCAAGCGAGACGGGAATCTTCAAGTGCTAATAACTTGTGGAGATTTTCCATAAAAGTTTTGATTGCTGATGGCTGAGTTTAATTTAATGTTCTCCTGAAAATGGATCGCGTTTTGCTTCAATATCATTTGGTTGTGGTTGCAGTATGTCTCTAAATACGCATCCGGCTTGGAGAAGACAGTCGCAATTATCTGATGTCCAATAGGGTATTTCAAAGGCATGGACACGTAATAATCCTTTAGATGTGAGGGAAACGTAATATCTACAGGGATATTCGCTGTTCACTTGGGGTTGGCTGAGTTCTCCAATTAATTCCCACTGGTTTGATTTCGGGTTGTGATATTGAAAGTAAAATGTGTGTTTGCCACTCGCGGGAAAGGGTGGTAATTCGGCAATTAATCCCGTAAATTCGGATGTGCTATCTTCTTCATCACGAAAGATTTGTAGGAGGTTGCTGTAATCTTTTTCGCCAGCAAATAAGAGTGTATGGGCATCAGTTTTTAAGGCATTGGCAGATTCGACAACATTTACAGCAATATCACCTGCGACTTTACCATCTTCAGTAATAACGGCTGTGATATTTATAGTTTTGGCTGCGTCAATATAGGGAATATCTTTGGAGATGAAGTAATGGGGAGTGCCGCGACAGAGTAATAAATCTATTTCCAGCTTTTGATTAATTTCAAACTGAACTTTGATTTGATTTTTGAAGGCATCTTCACCCATTCCCAAGCTTTTGCGGAGGGCATCACCGTTGTAACTACCCCACAATTGCGGTTTGATATTTTCAAAATCTTGACGAATAATGTTGTTGGTTAACTGCATTCCTTGCCAAGCACTACGAAATTTGGCGATGCCATCCCCAGCTTCCAGTTGGTATAATTGTTGTCCAGCATGAAATATTGGTTCGGGACTAGCACTGATAACTTCGCGAGTAAAGGAACAGGGTAGGAAGTAAAAGAGGTTTTTAACATCTATATATAGTTGGTTGGCTCCTTTTCGCAGCAATTCTTTTGATTCTTTGGGAGCAAAACCAAGTTGACGCAATTTTTCGGCAAAACATGCCCCTGCTGATGTCGCGAGTTTGGTATATTCAGGTTCAAAGGTGACTCGCTCGTGGTTCCAAATAAAGTAATCTGATTGGCTAAATACACGGTAAAGTTCACGCTGAACTAATTCGAGGTTACAGGTTTTACCGGAAAGAATTAACCAATCGACTTGTTCTTGATTTTTTTCTGTGTGCCTATGGTGATATTGGGGAGATGTGGGCGATTTATCCCCAAGAGCATTTTCGATCAATCCTTGAGCGATCGCAACTGCTTCTTTGATGACTGGTAGGGTTGCTTTTTCAAATTGTTCGATGGTGATGGTGACACTCAAGTTATCTAAGATGGCATTTGGTAACTGAATGTCGTTTTGGGCAAGGATGTCGGCGATTTTATGTCCATCGAGAACATATAAAGGTTCGGGTGCGTCTTTCTGGCGCTTTTGCCCTAATGTTAATTTGGCATCCTCGGCATGTTCCCACAGGGTGTAGAAGGTTTGGGCACGGGTGGGTGAGTTTTTCCACCGGGTAGGAATGATTTTTTCGGCGGCGTTGAGTGCTTCTTTGTAAGCGTCGTCTTCGCGAATTTCTTTATCGACGCATTCCAATAACGAATATGGTTGAAATTTACCATTATTCAGAAAGCGATCGCTCAATTCTTCTGGTTGTACCTTTAAAATATCTTTAGATAGTCTTTCGTCGGCAACTGCACTCAATAGACAATCGGCGACAGATACCTTTAATAATAAAAATAATCGCAGGGTAATTAATTCGCCACCCAGTTGCAAATGCCCGGAGGAACCGAGTAATTTGGGTGTGAGTTTATAGTATCTTCCCCCATCTCCCCTATCTTCTCCCGGTTCAAAAGGATTAATTTCTTCCAAAGTCAGGCGAATCAAGGCTAAATCTGTAGTTCCGCCGCCAACATCCAACACCAAGACATTTTGCCACCATCTTTCACCATCCTTGCGACAGCGACTTTTGAAGGATTCAATTCCCACATTCAAATCACCACCAAATTCCCGCCACAAAAAGAATATTGCCACCGAAACGGCTTCATCATAAGCCATTTGTACATCCGCAATATCGAGTTTTTGCACTAAGTTCTCGATTTCCCGTCTCACAAAGGGGGAAGCAATTGTGGGATATGTCACCACTGCCCGGTAAAAATTACCCTCGGAACATTTACCAGGGTTGCTTTGACGATACTTTTCAGTTAATTCAATTAGGTGTGCGTATGCCGATTGCAATAATGTATTGATGGGTATGGATTCCACATTCCCATCCAAAGTAATTTTACAGGTTCGCTCTTGTCCAAAATAACGTTTCGGCGAATGCAGAAATCTACCTTCAATATCATCTTCACCCCGGCGAATTGCATCTAAACGGTGCTGCTTGGCTTGCTCCCCCAAAACAACATTAACTTGAGTAGATGTATTTTTAAATACACCTTCCGCCAAACTCATCACCTCCAACTCACTGGGAATTTCGTGTTGACGGCGATTTTTATCTAACTCTACGGGTATTAAACTTTGCCATTCTAAGGCAGGAACGCGAAAAACTTCATGATATATCTGGTTTAAATTTTTGCTGGCTGTACGTCGAAACCAATCTAAGCGCTTACCTAAACAGATTTCGATTTGGCGGATAACTTCGAGTAACTGGTTACTAGTAATCCCCCGCAGCAAAAGTTCGCCAAAATTATAACGATTTGCGTGCTGAGTATTGGGAAAATCCTTACCCAACTCACTCAAAAACTTCTGCCACTCAGTTTCCCAAGCCGCCCGATTTGTACCTGGAACTTCCTCAATTGGGCGATAATTTAACCATAAGGAAATGCGATCGCGCAATCGTGCTTCCTGTTCTCTGGGTAATGTGTCGGGTGTAACTATAACTTTAGGGTCATAAAGTGTTACTGTCGAATTGGAAGTCCCGAAATCAATGGCAAACCAACCCGGATAAGTAATATTAGACTTCATTGGTGGCACTTCGGCAGGAATCAATTGTGCAGTCATCTGAAACCGAGCAGATTCATTGGCAAAAGTCCAAATATTGCACTCCGTCGTGGTTTTTTTCATGGCAGTCATGAGGGGATTTGCTGTCATGTCGGAGTCAAAATACTCCACAGTCACCACCAATGTACAATTGACTCCGGCAGGCAAAGGCTTATTCCAAGAGCATTCTGACTGTTTTAGCCGTTGTGGACTAGTTAATCTCAACAGGTTATTCGTGCTAAAAGTGACACTTCGGTAAGAATTTTGAATTGCGATCGCTAAATCCTCTGGCATCCCGGCGACAGTAATTTGAATCCGGGAAATAAAGGGTAAATTATTGCTTTCATCGGGTTTGATTTCAATAACAGGCAAAACTAGGAGATTATTTTCCTTGGCACGCAATTGGTAGCGATTTAAGAGTTCGATTTTAATGGGCATTTTTAAGAATGTTGAGTAATGGTAGGCATTGCTGCGTCTAGAGTTCTTAATTGCGTCGCCTTGAAAGCGAGTATTGCGTAGCTTGCTTCTGGCGGAGCGAGTATTGCGAATTGCGTAGCTTTAGCTTCTCGCTCTGCGAGTATTGCGAATTGCGAATTGCGAATTGCGAATTGCGAATTGGGGGAGTCTCCCCTGTGCGTCTTTAATTATGGGGATAGGAAATTGTCACAATTTGCGAAAGTGCATCTAACCAAGGCGGTTGCTGGGATGTAGTGCGTTCTTCTCCGGCGGCAATATATCGAAGTAGGGGTTCATTTTTGGATTTGAGTAAATCCTGTAAACTATCGACAATTTCTTTAGTGGCAATGTTAAATGAGCTTTTGACTTGCTTAGTTAACTGACTGACATACTGAACCAAATGTAATCCCGAACTGGCGGTAATTTCGTCGCGCAATCTCAAAACCGCAATTTGATGATTGAAAGGGCGAGCGGTAACTGTGTACCTTTTTTGAGGACTCCAGTCAAATATTTGACCATGATGATGATTCCCATCCTTCTGTGCCAGAGGAAATAGTGCCTGGGCATCAATGGCTGTAATACTTCCCCCTAAACCACTGCGCTCAACAACTAATTTTTGCCATTTACTGGCAGGTTCAATTGCCCGGAGTAAATTCCTGTAAACTCTAGCTTGCTTATTACCAAAATTATGGAGAATATACTGTTCCATCTCCGGCAAAATAATCGAATTCAGCTTACTACGTTCAAGTTCAACATTACGTGAGATTTTGGCAAATAAATCAATCACAGCTTCCGTCATCCTGTCATGGGCAAAAGCTTGCATCTCCCGCAAAGTTTCCACAAACGCCGGGTAAAAATCCTCACTTTGAGTCGGTATCAAATCATCAAAATCATCTTCCTCAAAAAACCGCTCACTCTTAGTCAAAGAAATAATCCCGTTTTTAGTCCTATCAAGTAATAAAGTCCACTCACTCCAATCAAAAAATATCTTATTGGTGAGTTCATCCTTGACAATATCGCTTACCGCAATCCCACTACGATTGCTAATTATCGGTTGTTTCTCCAAATCATCTTGAAACTGCCTATAAATCGTCACCAAATTTTCAATGACTTGTCGCAGCGTCACAAAAGACGGATTTTCCACCACAGGCATATAGGCAGTAATTTCCTGCAAAGAATGCTCCAGATTCATTTGCTGCTTCCGTAGCACCTCCGCACTCCTCTGGGCATCCTCCACCAACTGCTTCATCCCATGCACAGCAACATGTTCCTTCAATAAAGAACGCAACCTGCCCACACCACCATCATCAACATAATCACTCAACTGCTTCGATAGGGTACTATTCGCTGGTAAAAGTTCACTCAACTGTTGCCACTTGTCACGCGATCGCAATTCGTCTAATTTATTAGGTATCTCTAAATCTGGTAAAAATTCCGGCGAGCAAACCTGAACAACCCGTGAAATCTCCGCCAACTTATTCAAGCCATACAACTGCGACAGCAAAACAATATTCTTCTTCTCCGTCGTCAAATTCCCAGAACTTGCCATAATCAACTGCAAAATCGGCACTTGCTCCAAAACCATCTCTTCCGAAAGTGGTTCGTTAAATACCGAAAATATGGCGGCATCATCACCCGGCTCCGACACCTGTTGTACCAAAGTATCCAGGGCGCGTTCATCACTAGTAGATAACGGTAACTGATTAAACCTGCCCACCCCAACAATAATTCTATCCTTCAAATCCTCACCCTTGTGGCGCTCCAACATACTGCGAATTTTTGCCGCAGTCGCTCCCCCCGGATATCTCCCATTCAACAGCAGTAAAATTGTTTGCACCTCCGCCAACTCGCGCAATGACAAAAAAGTATCCCGCACACTCGAATCAGCCGCACCCAAACCGGGAAAATCCAACAAAATAAACTCATTTGTCCCCTGTAAAGACGACAAATCCCAAATTTCCCGTGACACCTCCACCGTCACATCAATCCGGGCAATTAATGAGAATGTCTGTTGCAAATCTTCCGCCGTCGGCTCCAATAAATTATTCCAACGTCGATAAGGTATAGGTATTCTTTCAAACTCAAGTTCAAGGATATTCATTGGCGCTTCCGCCAGTCGCAAGCCCTTTTTCGCAGTCAGATGTTCCACTTGGTAACTGCGATCGCAGATATCTGTACCATATAACATATAAGTACGGACAAAAATCACCACTTCCCGTAATAAAGAGCGCAACTCTAAACTCTGGGTTTGATTCCAAGCCAATTCGCACCAAGTCAAAATACTCTTGGTATCCACAAAAGTCGTCGGTTGCAAACTTCGTAATGTCGCAATTGGAGAAGGAGGAAACTTGGCGGCAATCGCCCGTTGTTCGACTTCCTTGAGCATGTAGCGCAGACACTCACGCACACCATCGTGGGATAAATACTGAACGATGAAATGTCCGATTTTAGTTGTTTGTAAATTAGCTTGCTGTACCAGATGAATAGCGGTGACATTGCCAGTCGTCGGGGTTTCACTAACTGGTAACGCATCGGCATAGCCAATCAAACTACCCAGGAGCAAGGTTTTCCCACTACTAAACTCCCCCATAATACCAATTTTTACCGGCGAAGCAGCTATTTCTACCGTTTTTTGAGCATGATAACCAAGATTTTGGATTAATTCATTGATTGTCGTTTGCACCCAAGCTTGTGGAGGTGGAGGATTTTCGGAAACTAGATGCAAGCATTGAAGTATTGATTCTCCATATTCTTTATAGCGACGCAATTGTTCGACAGCCATATCGCTTTTCATTGTTTCCTCCTTTAGCAGAGTATTTCCCCAGTCGCAGTTACAGAGTTTATATATTTTCTGTAGATAAAA
Source organism: Calothrix sp. UHCC 0171 (assembly GCF_034931845.1). Classification (NCBI taxonomy): domain Bacteria; kingdom Bacillati; phylum Cyanobacteriota; class Cyanophyceae; order Nostocales; family Calotrichaceae; genus Calothrix; species Calothrix sp. UHCC 0171. The sequence continues at coordinate 307,806 of NZ_JAYGHN010000002.1, read as the reverse complement.
TAAATTTTTTGGCAAAACAAAAATCTCATTCTAATGGCGATCGCTAATTTTGTCGCGATTAAAATTATTAATTAATGATGAAATTTTCTCGATGCTTACTTCAACTTATACGTGCAAGTTACCGACAGTAGAATATCCAGCAAAAAATAGTAGTAAACTTATTAAAAATTTACATAAGATTCACATAAATTTTATAGACAATTCATGAAAAACCTATTACTTAAATATGAGCTTTACATCATCTAAAATGCACCCTAACAAGCTCAAATCAAAGCAGAACAAGATTTTGCTGGAATATTAATATTGGTTTTTAGTTTCACTAATGTAATGGATGTAACTGTATTTTCCAGCAATCAAGCACTAGTGAAGATTCACAGTTTGGTAATACAGTTAAGACATAGTATAACCACTTATTTCAAATTCGCCAAATATTTTTAGATATCCTGATGCGTATCCCCGACTTTTTCCAGCAGCCAGAGATATTAGTTTTCATATTAAGCAGTAACAACAATCATATTCTCATAAATTTAATTAAAATCAATGTATAAAAAAGTGATAATTTAATTTTCTGTGTAAATTAAAAATAAGCAAAATAGTTTATTTTCAGGAGTCTTGCAGAAACTTACAAACAAATAATTAGGAATATTATGTATTTTTTGGTGACTTATGAATGAGTATCAAATAAATTATGAGTGATAGCATGTAGAGAAGTTACATCCCACTTCTCTACAAACCTCCACCGTGCTAGCAATATCCTGTAGAAATTAATGTTTACATTTTCCAGGTTCGTGATGATGCTCATTCCCGTGAGCGCAACCTTGCAAATCTTGACGCATTAATTCCTCGCTAATGGCTTGCTGCGAAGCATCAACAGGTTTAAGTCCAATCCAAGCGTCAATCCTATCAATATCAAAACCAACTTCCCGGCGATCGTCAACTTGAATCAAGGGACGACGAATCAGCAAAGGGTCTTGTATCATTAACTTTAAGGCAGTATCAGGATCAATTTTTTCAGGAACCACCTCACCTGACTTAATACTGGGAGCAGCTTTATTAAACCAATCTGTTATCGGACGAGTTCCAAAAAATAGTCGTAATGTATCAGGTGTCCAGGCATAAGTGCGAATATCGTATGTTTCTAACTCATGTCCCGCAGCCACTAACAGTGTTTTTTGCTTAGTATTATTTTTACAACCTGGTTTTTCGTAGAAAATTACCTTTGCCATTACTTTCCTCCTATTTTGTGATTGCTGACTGGTTACTAGTTATTAGCTATTAACTAGTAATTAAAACCTTCTAGCAATATGATTAACTGGGTCAAATTCTAGTCTCCGTGTCGGATCAGTTTCACCATAAACATTAAAAGTTACTGTAGGTTCATTTCCTACCGCTTCTACACAATGAATAGCATCAGGAGTAAAACTAATAATATCACCTGGAAATAGGGTTAATTCTCCAGTCTGCTCAATTTTGTCTGATTCAATATTAACTTCCGAGTCTGGATGAGATTCACGTTTCCAAAATGTATTTTTTTCTTCTCCTTTCAATATCGCTATCACTCCCCAAGTACCGTGGTTATGAATATTTGATTTTGTTCCTGGTGCAAATGTTACTGTTTGTACAGTAAAAGGAAAACCTAACTCATCATATAAAACTAAAACCGAAGTACCTGTTTGTGAAGATGCTTCTAAATATTGACTTTGCACCCAGTAAGAATTAATAATTAATCGCCTGACTAACATCCGAATATCAGGGAGATATTTTGACTCATCTTCCGCATCCATAAGTAGATTTTCTAATTCTGTCAAAAACCTATGAACACGATAGTTTTCACGCAGTAAATCCCAATTACGAGCAGTTTTACAGGCTTGATACTGACCATTTCCAGTTACAAGCCAATCTCGATTTTTCATACTTTTATTGAGCTAATAAGCTTTAAATACCCACTGATAATTAGAGTAAATAACTTATTAAACTTAGTTTTAGTATCCTATGTGCAAATTTACAATCTAATTATGCGGAAATTAGAAGTGAGTAATTATAATTCATCATCATTGATACCAATAATCAATCATTTATCCAGCAATTAGATTGATTAGCCTCTATATTGGATAGATTTAACTCTGAGATTATTTACTTCCTCAAGTCTAGAGAATCATTAATTATTAATTTATCACTTTTATCTATTTTTTTCGATATAGTTCATAATTTATGATCTTGAATAATTGTCCGTGGATAACATTATATTTAAATGAGCGATCGCAATTTAGAGAGAATTATCTCTTGTACCTCTAAATGCAGACGAGAATTAATTTTTATGAATTAACTTTGAGTACATAAATGCAAGTCCCCTACTCTAAAAATACTAGTTCCTCACCTCAAAAATACTAGAACCCCTACCCACATAAATTCTTGTATTACTTATCAAATAAGAGTTTACAGCTTTGAGTGCTAAAGTAATAATTTTAATAATATTAATTCGAGGCTTTGAAAATGTAGTTGATGCAGGTGACTGATATAAAAGCAATAGGATTTACGCAGAGATTCCCCTCTACCCCCCTGCAAAGGGGGGACTTCTTAACCCCTCAGAGATAAGAAATAAGTTTGTGTAAATTAGCTCACAAGATTTATATTTTTTTAATTATAGTTTTTGAAATTCAAATATCCAGATTGAATAAACCATAAAAATCGATATTCTAGCATATCCACATTGTAAAAATGTAAAAGCATTTACCAATTACATACGTGTGATTGTTTTTTATTTTTAGTAAGTAGATTTAATTAAATCTCAAACCCAGAGGGAGCAGACTATACTCTCTTTATTAGTTTTAATTGTCAGCGCTTATCTTAACATTGCCAAGTGAAGGATAACTAGGATGAATGCCAAATTAATAAATATTCTCACGGTTAGTTTGGTCACTTTTGCTGTACTTGTTCCAGAAATATTAGTATTTGGATTTATTTGGCAAAATCATTTGCAATTCGAGCAAAATAATTCTCTAATTAGCTCAGGTGATAGCTTACATAATAATTATGTCAACAATATTTTGTTAAATACAACAGATGTTGAAAAAATACCGATTTCAAATGGAGAAAACCATGGATTTATAGATTGGCTAGATACATTTAAAATTATCTTGCTTCTCGAATTATTATTATTTTCTCTTCCTATGGGATTAGTATTAATATTTTTTCTTTATGACCGATACTTGATTCATCGGAATATTTCCTATCAACAACGGGTAGAACTATTAGAAAAAATTTGGCACTATGACATAGATAAAAAAGAGAAATAAATTTATAAAAATTTATGCGAAGGAGAGATAAATTAAGCACTATTAGTTCAGCACAAGTAATCAATAAGCAGTCACTAATCACCTAACAACTATGAACGAAGCAACTACAAAAATCAATCAAGAAGAATCGCCAGAAAGATTAAATGAATATTTTGGCTTAATTGATAAATTAATTACTTGCCCTAATGGCGAAGAGCCACAAGTAATAGAAGCACATCCAGAATTACTAGATGCAGGGTTAATCCGCACCATGTTAAAAGTCGCAGCAATATTTGTGCATGAAGATAATCAAGAAGGCGCAGAATTTTTAGTTTACGTTGCTCGCGAATTATCCAAGCAACTTGGTTTATATCCAGACGTTTCAGCAAAGGAGTAATAATGCTTTTGTCTGCAAGAGAAGCTGGCAAAATAGCGTTAGATTTTCTAATGGAGGAGTGGAGTATTTCCACAGACGAAAAAGACTGGTTTGTGGTTTTGAGTTCGCGAATGCTTGGTCCCTACTGGTATGTAGTTGAAATTGGTGTTGAAGGACTACCAGATAAGTGGTTTATTCAAGTTTACGATACTGGAGAATGCGATCCCAATTATACTTTTTCTTCACCTATCCGTGGTTTGGAGAGATATATGGACTTGAAAGAAATGCCTTCAATCATAGCGGAAATAGTAGTTTCAGAGCGAAATTCGCGTTAAACTTTGACAAAAACAAAGTATTATTACTGAATAAACTTGTTAACTTACCTGCTCAAAGCAGGTTTTTTTGTAATGGTTAGAATCATCATCATTAAAGATTTATAAACATGTTTAAAATGTCAGGTTTAGATGACATTATATATGTTATATTTTGTAGTGCGAACAATGCTCATAAAATCAGTTTTGTTATGATTACTGAAGACCTTCTCGCTAGAGAATTTACGAGAATCATAAAACAATATTACCCAACAGTCGGTGAATTATTAGACGGCTGTTACGTCAAAGTTATTGTGTCTTATTGGGGAAGACCACCAAAACGTATTCGATATGTAGGGATTTATGCTTCGGATGAAATTATGCCTTACATCCAAGCTAAAAAAGAGGTTTTTCGGGAAATAGCAGATAATATGGGGTTAATGCAAGTTGTCTTTTTAAATGCATCAAGACTATTACGCGACCCCAAATCAAGTTTAAAAAATGCAGACCCACGTTTGTGGTTAGAACTACACTTGATAGCAGCATAAAGAGAGATGGTGTGTGTATTCTTGGGCATACAACTTTTCCAAGAGTATATCTATATTTATGTTGATTGCATCTGTGTAAAACAACAGAAAATCAGAATATTTCCAAGAAATTAATGAATTTTAACGGGCAATGCTATAAATGCGATCGCATGATAATTTATCTCTAGCGATTACAGCAACAAATCCCACTTTATCTAGCGATAATTGGCGATAAAGGGATAGTTTTGCAGCCAAAATTTACGAAAATTTAATGAGTAGAAATATATTTTTTTGATTGCAGAACTATCTTTAAAATTATCTGTTTAGATTTGAGATTTTATCTAAAAAATCGAAAATCTAAAATATCTCTTAGCTAGCCATAGGCTGGAAGGGGTTTTGATTATGAACAAATCTTCTCTTTCTCCCGACGATATGCCACCTGCTCAAGTGACGCAGCTTGATAGAATGATGCAGGTAGAACTCGAACGTTCGATTGGTAGATGTGTTTATGAAGGTTGCGACCAAATTACAAGAGCATTATTATCAAATTGTCAGTGGTATCTGACTAGCGAAGCATCAATATTGAGATTGGTAATTGATTGCCCTGATATTGTGAGTTATTGGCATATAGTCAGCAATATACCTCAAATTAGTAACCAACTTGAGCGCTTTTCTAAAAATGCAAAAATTCGTGTTTACCCGCCAGCAGGCAAGGGAATGCCATTTGAAATTAGCGTAAATGAAATATCAGCATATCGAGATTGGTTGTAGGCACAATTAATTATTAGTTAATGGTTAATACCAACTTATAATCTGAGAAATTAATTTTCATTAATTTCTATTGATTGAAAGTCCCTGAGATATTAATCATTAACCATTCATACCAAGAATTTAATCCTTCCCCATTTTTCACTGAAACTTGAAAAATTTTAATTTGCGGATTTACCTGGCGTGCATATTCAACACATTTCTCGATATCAAACTCTATATAGGGTAATAAATCAGTTTTTGTAATAATCATCACCTGACTAGCACGAAAAATATGCGGATATTTAATCGGTTTATCCTCGCCTTCTGTCACCGAAAGAATTACTACTTTGGCTGATTCACCTAAATCAAATAAAGCTGGACAAACAAGATTGCCAACATTCTCAATCATGACTAGGGAATTTAAAGGTGGGTTTAATTCTTGTAAGCCTTTATCCACCATTGCCGCATCAAGATGACAACCTGTACCTGTATTTATTTGAACAACTTTCGAGCCTGTTTCTTGAATTTTTTTAGCATCATTGATTGTTTCTTGATCACCTTCAATGACACTAATTAATAATTTTTCCTTTAAATCATTAATTGTTCGAGTTAATAATGTAGTTTTTCCTGCACCAGGAGAACTCATTAAATTTAAAGCCAAAATATTTCTACCTTTAAACCAACCCCGATTTTGAGCAGCAATTAAATTATTTTTAGCTAAAATATCAGCTTCTAAAGATATAGTAGTTCCATGTAGTTTCGCATGAGTATTTGCGCTCTCATGACTCACCTGTTCGTGACGATGAGAATGATGATGCAAATGAGTTATCACTGTACCATCAGCTAAAATATGGGTATGATGCTCGTCATTGTTGTGTAAATCCATAGTAGCAACATCACCTTTTTCTAAATTAGTGATTTTTGTATCACCATCATCAGAACATCCACAAGTTACACACATAGTTCTTCAATATCAATTTCTTTAATTTTTAATTCTTCGCCAGCAATTAAATCTAAATCGACACTGCCGCAAGTGCATCTACCAAATAATTGTTCCAAAACAATGCTATTACCACAACAGCGACATCTTGCTAAACCAGAAATTTCATTAATTTCTAATATTGCTCCTTCTAAAACAGTTCCTTGAGAACAAATATCAAAACAAAATCTGATTGCCTCAGGCATGATAGCCGAAAGTTTACCAATTTCTAATAAGACACGTTGTACTTTTTTACCTTGTGCATGTTCAGATGCGATCGCAACAATATTTTGAGTAATACCTAGTTCATGCATTGTTTATAGAGCATTGGGTAATTTGCTATGTATGATTAAAATTCATTATGAATTATCAAGACTATTAGCTATTAAAGATTAAATACTAACAAATTCTTGGCAATTGTTCACCTACTAACATATCAATTATACGTTCTGCTCCAAAGCCAGCATTTAATAAAACTACTCCCGTAGGTGCATCAATTATTTCTCCAATGACACAACTATTTTCTCCTGCTGGATGTGATTTCATCACTGATAAAACTTGATCAACAGATTCCCGTTTGACAACTACTACTAATTTACCTTCATTCGCTAAATATAAAGGGTCTAAACCCAAAATTTCGCAAACACCTTTCACTTGTTCCCGTACAGGGATAGCTATTTCATGAATACGAATACCAACATTTGCACTCAAAGCAAATTCATTTAAAACAGTGGCTAATCCTCCCCGTGTAGCATCTCGCATTGCCTGGATATGAGGACAAACCTCAAGAATTTTTGCGACTAAATCATTTAAGGGCTGACAATCACTTTCAATATTACTTTCTAAAGCTAATTCCCCACGGGCAATTAATATAGCTGTACCATGATTACCAATTTCACCATTAATAATAACAACATCACCAGGTTGAATATTTTGCGTAGAAATATTTACGCCATCGGGTACTATACCAATTCCAGCCGTATTAATAAATAGTTTATCAGCAGCACCACGCTGTACTACTTTAGTATCACCAGTGACTATTTTGATACCAGCTTTTGTTGCCGCAACTTTCATACTTGTAACGACACGACGCAGTGTTTCAATTGCTAATCCCTCTTCTAAAATCACACTACAAGTTAAATATAAAGGCTTTGCACCTCCGACTGCTAAATCATTAACTGTGCCATTAATAGCTAATTCACCAATATTACTACCTGGAAAAAATAATGGGTCTACAACATAGGAATCAGTGCTAAAAGCAAGTTTATTTCCATATTGAGTTAAACTGGAAATATTGAAAGTTGCTTGGTCTTCAAGTGAGTCAAGAATAGGGTTATCAAAGGCAGTAACAAAGACATCATCGATTAAATCACGCATGGCTTTTCCACCACTTCCATGGGCTAAAGTAATATATTTATCTCGTACTTTAGCCGAATGACGATGATTGTTTCCCATCTTTTGAATTCCAATGTTTTGAAACAGAGGATTTTCTGGCATGATACCCCATTATAATTTTAGATTTTAGTTTTAGATTTGAGATTTATAGTTAAAATTTAGCTAGACGAACTATTAACTAGTTCGTAGAATGTAATACAAATACCCGCTAAATCGATGACAACAAACTCTTTTACTCCCCAAGGCTTAGTTTCGAGTTTTCCATTTGGGTGAATCATTTCACCACCCTTAGTTAGTAATTCGTCGTAATATTTTTCGATTTGGTTCACAGAAATACGCAAGGCTATAGACTCTGCTAAAGGTATATAGTCACTTTTAACAATAAATATTTCTGCGGAGTCGCGTTTGACTATAGCCATACGCATTGGATTACCTTCTTTGTGGGTGATGCGAAAACCGAGTTTATTTTCGTAGAATTTAACTGAATTTTCGACATCTCCAGCAGCAGGAATTAACGGACTAATGTTCCCCAAAATAGCTTCTTGAGTCATGATTAATAACTAAGTGTTTATGACATGGCTGTTCAAAAAGCTAGCAGAATGAGAGCTAGAATTCAATATATTTATTCAACATATTATTCCTGCTTTAATTAATAGTTAATATTCATTAAACTCCTTTCTCAATATGTCTACCAGCATGTTTATCAATATGTAATTGACCACCAACAGCCCAATTTTCGCGTTCAAATTCATCAATATGAACTGTCACCCATTCCGGCTTAGTACCCATTGTCGTGACTAAAGCATCTGTAATTGCTTTGGCGAGTTCTCTCTTTTTTTCTACTGAGTGCCCTTTGGCAATTTGTACTGTAATGAATGGCATTTATTTCTCCTTATTAGTGTTAAAACTAGTCTAACTTTTATAGAATTAAATTTCTGGTAAATATCTAATAATTAATTAGGCGATAACCTTATTTTCATCATGTTGTAATTGGCTAAAAGCCTTAGCAAAACGACCATACTTGTAATATGCTGCACATGCCCCTTCGGAGGAAACCATACAAGTACCAATCGGGTTTTCTGGTGTACAAGCCGTGCCGAAAACTTTGCATTGCCAGGGCTTTAAAACACCTTTTAAAATTTCTCCACATTGACATGCTTTATTATCAGCAACTTGAATATTTGCAGTTGTAAATTTTAATTCAGCATCAAATATAGCATAGCGATCGCAAATTTTTAAACCCGAATGAGCAATATTCCCTAAGCCTCGCCATTCAAAAGTTTCTCGCACTGTAAATACTTCATTCATTGCTTGCAAGGCATTTTTGTTACCTGCATATTGAACTGTGCGAATATATTGATTTTCAACTTGGTAATGATTGTTAACTAATTGATTTAATAACATCCAAATTGACTGAAGGATGTCGATTGGTTCAAAACCGGAGACGACAATTGGCTTATGATATTGCTGCGAAATAAATTCATATGGCTGACAACCAATTACCATACTGACATGTCCAGGACCAATAAAACCATCGAGTTGTAAATCGGGGTTATCTAATAATGCTTTTAATGCCGGAATTACAAGCACATGATTACAAAACATGCTGAAATTCTGAATATTTTCGGCTGCGGCTTGGAGGATAGTTAAAGCTGTACTGGGGGCTGTTGTTTCAAACCCAATCCCAAAAAAAACTACTTCTTTATTGGGATTTTCTTTGGCAATTTTTAAACTATCTAATGGTGAATAAACCATACGAATATCCGCGCCTTCAGCTTTTGCTTGTAATAAGCTGAATTTTGAGCCAGGAACCCGCATTGTGTCACCAAATGTTGTCAGAATTACATTACTATGTTTTGCTATGGATATGGCATCATCTAGTCTTCCTCTGGGCATAATACAGACAGGACAACCGGGACCATGAATGAGTTCTATATTACTAGGTAAAACTTCCTCAATTCCGTATTTAAAAATTGAATGGGTATGTCCGCCGCATACTTCCATGATTTTGACATGCTTATTTAAATTTTTCGAGATTTTTGCAATCTCAATCAGCAGTGTTTCCGCTTTTTGTGGTTCCCGGTATTCATCAACGTATTTCATAGTAATTTGTGATTTTAGATTTTTTTAATAGACCAAATCAATTCACTTCGATATGATAATTGTCAGCCAATTAATTGCTAAGTGCTGCTTGTGCGGCTGCTAGTTCTTGCAAGATTTGCAAGGTTTCAGCCGCTTCTTCTTCATTAATTCGATTCATAGCAAAGCCGACGTGAACTAATACCCAGTCTCCAACGCATGATTCTGGCGGATGGTTTTCGTCAACTATGCAAGCAATATTTACTTGACGTTTTACACCGCCAACGTCAACAGTTGCTAGCTTATTTTTTATATCTGTTATTTCAACTATTTGACCAGGAATACCTAAACACATTTATTTATCCGTAGAGTATAAAAGAGAAGTTAGTAGTTAGTCGTGGGAAGTGCGAATTTTAGGAGTGTATCTTTGTATCAAGATGCTGACTGCGTGAGAATAGTATTTCTATATATTTCTTAGATATTTAAAATATACTATCAAGATGAATTAATTCAAATTAATTTTTAATTAATTTTAAACTAACTTTTTAAACTAGCTTAAATTAGCTAAATTAATGATTTTGCTGCGGCAACTACGACTTGCCCTAAAGATATGCCTCCATCATTTGTTGGTACAAGACTGTGGGTTAGCACTGGAATTTTGAAGACTGTTAATTGCCGTTGAAGTTTTTCTAAGATAATACTATTTTGGAAAACTCCACCTGATATTACTAGTTGGTTAGCCTTGTATTGCTGGAGAATATTGGCAACAACTTTGACTATGATATTAATTAATCCTTGATGAAATTTAGTAGCGATCGCTTGTGGTGGTAAATTTTGCTGCAAATCATCAAGGAGTTGAATCCACATTGGTTGTGAATCTATATATTTAATATTATTCGACTTAATAATTTCAAAGTCATAACTTATTGATTCTTCATATGTACCAAAACTATAGCTATCAATTAATGCTTCCATCTCGATTGCAGCTTGTCCTTCATAGCTACATTCTTCACGACAAATTCCTATCGCCGCAGCTACAGCATCAAATAATCTGCCAACTGAAGATGTCAAAGGTGAGTTGATACCTTTAGTCATGGCTTGATTGAGAAGTTGATATGGCTGCGATCGCCAAAATTTAAATAATTCTAAATCTTGGTATTTTTCCTTTAATTCCTCCCAATTTGATAGTGATGCTAAATGAGCATAAGTATTACGCCAAGGTTGATAAATAGCTTGTTTACCTCCTATCATTGGCACTGGTTTAAATGTTGCCACTCTTTGGTAATCATGGTAGTTAGCTAAGATAAATTCTCCACCCCAAAGTGTTCCATCATCCCCATAACCTAAACCATCAAAAGCAATACCTAAAACTTTCTCTGTATCCAGAGGCAAATTATTTTCTGCCATACAAGCGGCAATATGAGCATGATGATGTTGTATTTCTACAACTTTAATTTGATTGCGATCGCCTATTTTTTGACCTAGTTTACTTGATAAATATTCGGGATGTTTATCAATGGCAATCACTTGAGGTTTATGCTCGAATAAATTCAAGTATACATCTAATGTTTGCTGATATTCTTGGAATGATACAGCATTTTCTAAATCACCTAAATGTTGGGAAAGAATCGCTTTACCGGAATTTAAGAGGCAGAAAGTATTCTTTAATTCTCCACCCATTCCTAAAATTTGAGGCGCTTGGATAAACCCATCTGGTAACTTTATTCCTGCTGGTGCATAACCTCTAGCACGACGAATTATTTGAATTTTATCGGCAATTACCCTGACTACAGAATCATCAACGCGATTGACAATTTCTCGATTATGCAACAAAAAGTAATCAGCTATCTTTGCTAATTTTACCCGTGCCTCATCATTATCAATACATTGCGGTTCATCAGAAATATTACCACTGGTAAACACAATTGGACGATTCATCCGCTTGAGAATGAGATGATGTAGGGGTGTATAAGGTAGCATAAAACCAAGACTATTTTGTCCAGGTGCAACAAAATCAGAAATTGGAGGATAAGAAATTTCTGGGTTAATCTTTCCGGTTCTTTTTTTGATTAAAACAATTGGTGCAGCCGAACTTTGTAATAATTCTCTCTCTTGGGCATTGAGAGTGCAGTATTGTTCAATTACTGTGATGTCGCGTGCCATCATAGCGAAGGGCTTGTGGAATCTTTGTTTACGCTGACGGAGTTTTTTAACCGCGTTTTTGTTTGTCGCATCGCACGCCAGATTAATGCACGCTATCCGATGTGAATATGGGGATGGGGAGATGGGGAGACGCGGGGATGGGGGGATGGGGAGAATATTTTTATGCAAATTTCAAAATTATCTCGCAATTATGCACTAATAATCTAAGTATTAATATCAGTATTAATTCAAATTAATCCAAGTATCAATTCAAGTATTAATCTCAAGATGAAGTAGGTAGGTTGAATTAAATATAAACCCTGATAAACCCGGAACAGACAGAATCAATGAATACTAAATGCTTAACCATCAAAGAACTAACAGACGCAGTCGGCAGTGGTATCACACCAAGAATGGTGAGACATTACCACCAATTAGGATTATTACCAGAAGTAATGCGATCGCATGGTAACTATCGCCTTTATACTGAAAGAGATATCCGTCGGTTGCAAAGAATAGTCGCCCTCAAACAACAAGGATTTCAACTCAACCACATTCGACAACTACTCGACGCTGAACCAGAAAACGACGACAGCCCTACTCTCACAGCACAGTTACAACGTCAATATCGAGTTGTCATGCAGCAAATAGCCCAACTGCGACAAACGGCATCCGCACTTGAAGGATTACTTGGACGTGATAAACACTGTCAAATTGTCCAAGCTGATGTTTTAGCACAACTCAAATTAATCGAAGTCGAAACTCAATCGGGATTAGAAGGACTTCAAGAATTGTGGGCTGGATTAGATACAGAAGTTCATGCACATCCCGAAAATTTTCAGGAATCATTACAAGGGTTGTTACCAGATATTTCTCACCTTTCGGAAATTGAACAAGATTTAATTTCCAAGTTGGTTTTAGCCTGCGGAGATGTGAGTTTAGTTGGATTTATCCGCTTCGGAAATAATGCTTTGGCAACAAGTCGAGAAGCACTAAAATCGGGATGTCAAATTATTGCAGATATTTCTTCAGTTGCAGCAGCATTTGACGACACGCGACTAACTCATTTAAATTGTCGCATTGATACTTTTATTGATAATCCCCATATTACTACTGCCATAGAAGCCGAACAAGAATTTTGGCAACAGGAAAAATGGCGTGATAAGCTGCAAAAAATTCCTGCAAATAGTATCCTTGTCATTGGTTATGCGCCGGCAATTTTATTATCTATTTGTGCCGCAATTAAACAACAGCAAATTCCTAAACCAGCATTAGTAATTGGAATGCCAATTGGTTTTAGTCACGCTCCCGCAGCCAAGAGACAATTAATGCATTCAGGAATTCCATTTATGACAATTGAAGGGACTATTGGGGGCGGGTTATTAGCCGCAACTGTCTTAAACACTTTAACAGAATGGATAATTGAAAAACCCGATTGTCACTGTTATTTAAAGTAACATAAAATTTCATTTTTTCTTGTCACTAAATAGAAAAAATTATTTGTAACACTGTGAAAAAATATCATTTTTGACAATTAATTTTCGCGTTCCCATATCCTCGTATTCATTGTCTGTAGCAAACATGTAGGGAATCAATATTATGAGGATTATTAGGTATTGGCATTTCTCAATCATTCCACAATTAGCTCTAAAATATAAAGTTGCAGGTGAAACCGGGTTCCGGGGGTGGGTTTCCATCCTGACAAACTAGAGCCACCAAAAGGAAAGATGCTCAATCGGAGCAAACTTCAACTGTGCATTAATATATTTAAGCTGCTATTCGCACAAACACTAAGATTCATGCGTATTTCGTTAAATTGGCTACGGGAACTAGTAGAAATAAAACTAACCCCTGAAGAATTGGCTGAAACCTTGACGATGGCGGGGTTTGAGGTAGAAGATATTGAAGACCGTCGCACTTGGGCTAATGGTGTGGTAATTGGGCGCATTGTCCAACGCGAACAACACCCCAATGCTGACAAATTAAGTCTTTGCCAAGTTGATATTGGTAAGGGTGAGAATTTACAGATTGTTTGTGGAGCTGCAAATGCACGGGCGGATATAGTTGTACCCGTGGCAACTGTCGGCACATATTTACCTAATATCGATTTAAAAATTAAACCGGCGAAACTGCGGGGTGTTCCTTCCAATGGCATGATTTGTTCATTAAAGGAATTGGGTTTACCTACCGATGTTGACGGAATCCACATTTTTACCGAAGAAAATCTACAATTGGGTAGCGATGTCCGTCCATTTTTGGGTTTGGATGATGTGGTTTTGGATGTGACTGCAACTGCAAACCGTGCTGATGCCTTAAGTATGGTGGGAATTGCGCGGGAAGTTGCTGCTTTAACAGGGGGAAAATTATCAATTCCCGAAACGAACCTCAGCAATTTAAAGTCTCTCTCTTCTGAGAATACTAGTCTCAATTTAAAAATAGAAGAAACCAAAGCTTGTCCTGCTTATTTGGGTACGGTGGTAGAAAATGTCAAAATTGCGCCATCTCCCGAATGGTTACAGCAACGATTACGTGCTGCCGGAACTCGTCCCATCAATAATGTCGTGGATATTACGAATTACGTCTTGTTAGAATGGGGACAACCGCTTCACGCCTTTGATAGAGAAAGATTACAAGCAATTGGTGGCAAAGAAAATCTGACTATTGGGGTACGTTTTGCCAATGCTGGCGAAACCCTAAAAACCCTCGATGGACAAACCCGCAACTTAGCCAGCCAAAATTTATTAATTACTTGCAATGACAAACCCGTGGCTTTAGCTGGTGTCATGGGTGGTGCCGAAAGCGAAGTTCACGAAGGTACACAAAATCTGATTTTAGAAGCCGCATTATTCGATAACGTCGCCATTCGCCGTTCTTCCCGCAGTGTTGGCTTACGTAGTGAATCTTCGTCACGATACGAACGTGGGGTTAATTTTGCCGGATTGGAAATTGCTGGCGATCGCGCTTTAAGTTTATTTGTCGAACTCGCTGGTGGCACAATAGTTACGCAAACAGTCGCCGATACTCGTCCTCACCCGACGACTTGGAATCGTTCAGTAGAATTACGGTTAAAGCGTGTTAATGAATTACTTGGACCTGTGCGTTTGGGTGATGATGATGCCGGGGAACTTGAAGCTGCGGATGTGGAACGTACCCTCACAGCCTTGGGATGTCAATTAACGCCTACTGGTGAGCAAACTTGGACTGTGGTTGTTCCTCCCTATCGTTACCGCGATTTAGAAAGAGAAGTTGATTTAATTGAAGAAATTGCCCGTCTTTACGGTTACGATCGCTTCTGTGATACTCTCCCAGAAACAGCAGAAGGGGGCTATTTCCCATTTGAGCAAGAAGTGACTCGCAAGTTACGCTATGCTATGCGGGGTGCTGGCTTAACGGAAATCATCCACTATTCCCTAGTCAAACCAGGGGAAGAACGGCAGGTAGTCTTAAGTAATCCCCTGTTGGCGGAATATTCAGCTTTACGAACCGATTTAATTACAGGTTTGATTGATGCTTTCCAATACAACCTGGAACAAGGTAACGGTGCTTTGAACGGGTTTGAAATTGGGCGAATTTTCTGGCAAGAAGAAACAGGTTTACAAGAAGCCGATGCGATCGCTGGTATTATGGGTGGAGATCGAACTGTTGGCAAATGGTCACGCGGTGGCAAAGACCAACCGATGACGTGGTTTGAAGCTAAAGGGATTTTAGAAAATGTCTTTAGGCAAATGGGTTTGCAAGTTGAATATCAACCAGATCGCCGCGAATCCTATTTACACCCCGGACGTACCGCCTCGTTATGGATAGGTGGCAATCGACTCGGAACTTTTGGACAGTTGCACCCACAACTACGTAATAATAAGGGTTTACCAGATGCCGTTTACGTATTTCAACTGGATTTAGATGTATTTATAGATGCCCTAGATAGAGACGATATCCAAATTCCCGCATTCAAAGCCTACTCAACTTATCCAGCAAGCGATCGGGATATTGCCTTTTTCGCACCTGTAAAAGTCAGCGTTGCCGAAATTGAGCGGGCAATCAACAAAGCCGCCAAGGAATTACTCGAATCGGTAGAATTATTCGATGAGTATCAAGGAGAACATGTCCCCCAAGGACAGCGCAGTTTAGCATTTCGTTTGGTATACCGAGCCAACGACAGAACTCTCACCGATGGCGAAATCGAACCAGTACATCAAAAAGTTCGCGAAGCACTGGTAGAAAAATTTGGTGTTAGTCTCAGAAGTTAGAAATGTAGAGGCGATATCTGCCAATTCTCTCAAATTCATTACTCATAACTTTTTTACGTCATGCCAAAATACATCATGTGGGGAAGCTATTGCGAAGACGTTTTAGAAAAACGTGCCCCCTATCGTCAAGCACATCTTGATGGATTAGCTCAACAAAAAGAATCTGGAGTTTTAATGACAATTGGTCCTACTAAAGATGTCACCAAAGTGTTTGCAATTTATGAGGCTGACAGCGAAGAAATCGTCCGCCAGCTAGTAGAAAATGACCCTTATTGGCAAAACCAAATTTGGACTGAATACGAAATTAAAGAGTGGATTCAAGCAATTTGAAATAATTTGTAAATGTCAGCGTAGTAGTAAGGCGATCGCCGCTAAAGTTTTGGCTTGAAATTCTTTATCAGTAATACTTTCAGCCGTTGCGATCGCTTGCTTTTTTTTACCAGTTGAGGCAAATTTTTCAGCGATTTTTTTTAGAAGTAAGGAGTCACTTTCTGGTTGCCTGTTTAATATTTGTAATGCTTCTTCGAGTTTGCCTTGTTCAATTAACTTATCAGTAACTTTATCATTCACAGATTTTTTAGAGCCTTCACCCTGGAGATTTTTTACCAAGTTTAATGCCCCTTGAATTTCACCAAAATCTGCTAGTTGCATGGCGATATCAGTTAAAGTTGACTCTTTCTCAAGAGCATTTTCCAGAGAATTAGCTAATTGCATCGCTGTTTCTGTTTGTTTTGCTTCAGTTAAAGCGATAACAATATCATGAAAAATTTGATAATCCTCGCTACTAGTAGCTTTTAGAGGTATTTTTGGCAGAGATAAGGTTTGAAAAAGTTGCTTTGCTTGGGTTTGCTGTCCATTTTTTTGTAGTTCATCAGCAATCGCAATTTGCACAAAAATCCTACTGGTTGTATCGGGAATATTTTTAATTAATTGTAATGCTTGAGATAGCTGTTTTGTCGCTACCATTTGTTTACCTATTGCTGATAAAACGCTGATTTTATATTTGGGATAATAAAAATAATCTTGTAAAAACTCAGGCAGTGATTGCTTATTTGCTGTTAGGATTTGGGCAATTTCCATTGCACTATTAAATTTTTGCTTTTGTGCTAGTTTAATGCCAATTTCCGCCAAGCTATTTCCTCTCACAAAAAAAATGCCAATATCATAGCCTGAGCTAATTGTTGTTGGTGAAGGAATTTCAGCAGCAAGTTTCTTAGCTATAGATAAAGCAAAAGATGTTTCTCCTATATCTGCCAATTTTACTGCTATTTTCGACCATACTAGTGCTTTTTCTTGGGGAGAACGAATTTTTTGAGATGCATACCAAGTTTGTTTTATCGGTTCTAGCTGACGTAAATTATTTAAAATACCCAAGAAAGCCCAAGCTTGATAATCCTGTGTATAGTCACCACTTGCAGAACTACAACCAGAAATAGTTTGAGCAATTGATAATGCTTGATTTAGTTGAGCTTGTAAACTTAAATTAGCCGATATTTTTGATAATATTTCGTGTTTATAGTTAGCACAACTACCGTTGGCTTCATAGTAATAATCACCTGTAATTAACCGAGTATATTGTAATGCTTGTCCTAAAATTTCTTGAGCTTGCGAATATTTTCCATGCTCTGTCAAAATCAAGGATATCTCATTAAAAACTTGAGCTTTGATTAAATTAGAAGGAATTTTTTGACTAAAATCTAATGCTTTCTCAATAAATCCAGCTTGAGCTAATTTAATACTAGTTTCACGTAATGCTTCTTCTCTTTCATATTCACTAAAATCTTTGTTATTTTTCTGAAGTAACTGTATTACTTGGTCAAATATTTGAAGAGAGCGTTGTTTCTCACCAGTTTGCGCTAATTTGACAGCAATATCCGATAAAGTATTAATTTTATTACTATAAATAGGTATTCCCTGGGCTATTGCGATCGCCTTTTCAAATAATTTTAATTTATCGACATCTTTACTTTGATTGCGATTATTTCCTTTTACTGAAACAACAGCTAATTCTGCCATAAATTCCGATTTTTCTGGAAAATGACTAAGTATTTTACTATCTATAAAATCAACTTTTTTTTCTACATTTTTATTTCTAAAATCATCATCATTTTTTGTACTGTAATGCCCAGCAACAATATTACTCTGAGATAACAATAAAAATAATGAAAGGGCAAGAGACGGCAAATATTTTTGAGTTGATTGCATTGGATTGAATTAGTCCTATTTTTTAATTTCAAGCAAGCATTTTAAATTAAACATATTCGATTTATCCATTTGAAAAAATAATCTTCAAACAGTTTAATAAAAATTTTGTAGTTTATCTCTAATCCTCAAGTTCTCCAATATAGATTCATTCCGGCAATCAGGAATTACGCATGATTGTGCCGAATACATTTTTTAATATTACTGAGAGAATAAAAACTGATATGCTGACTATGTATTTTAGTATCAGGATTTCTAAGATGACGGAGCTTATTCTAGCAGAAGACTTGGCTAGGATGGGGGCAATAAAATCTGATATCAATCATCTGATTTTAGATGATGTCTTGTACTCGCGAGATACCTCATTTTCTCTACGAGTTCAAGCTGCTGCGGAACAAATGTATCAAGACTATCAACAACAAAATATTAAGTGTTTATTGGTGAAAGATAGACATATAATCACCCTCTGGCGATCGCAACCCTGCACAGCCTCTAAAAATGAGCTGCAAACACTCCCGTCTCCCCCAAGCTTAGTTCCTCCTCAAACAACAAATCAAGGGGATTCTGAAGCACCTGAAGATGAGAAAATAGTTGAAAAAAACTCTGTTTCTCAAACACATTTCCAGTCAGATACTAGAGAAAAGATAATGACTTATCGAGGCAACATTTATAAAGTTATTACCAATGAAAATACTTTACTTGAGGCTCCATCAGAGAGTAAACCAGAAGACTTGAAAAAACGTATTTATCGAGGTGTAATTTATTAGCTAAGGTTAAAATGTCCTTCCTTTCAATTCATAATTATGGCAACTTCAACAACAATACAACAAATTCCAGCAGAAGCGATCGCGCCAGAAAGCTTTGCTCCCTACGGACAAGTAATTTTTGCCAGTCAAGATGGTGCAACATTTGATAGCACAGATGCTCAATTAATTTTAGATCAGGGTACACCTCGTTTTTATATTATGCAGTTGCAAAAACGAGGAACAAGATTTCATACGATTACCCGTCATGTGAAATGTACACAATGTTTGGGTTCTTTAGCAGGAAAAAACTGGTTAATCGCCGTTTGTCCACCCAATAATGAGGTGAGTGAACCCGACTTATCACAAATGAAAGCATTTCAAATTCCTGGCAATTGCTTTATTAAGTTAAATCTGGGAACTTGGCACGCAGGACCATATTTTAACCATGATGTGGTGGATTTTTATAATTTGGAATTAAGTGATACAAATGTTGTTGACCACTTCACCCATAGTTTTCTAAAAAGTCACCAGATTGAGTTTGAGATTATTTAATTTTTCCAAAAATAATCGAAAAAAAGTGGGCATTATTTATTTTATTGCCCACCTCCACAAGAATTTTTATTGACAACAAATCACAGAATCCTATTGCTGTTCCATTACCTGCGCTGTCTTCTGTTTATCCAACTTCAAAATCAACACACTCAATGGTGGTAAACACAAATCAAGCGAATACTGGCGACTATGCATCGACCAATTATCAGTCCACTTACCACCCAAATTACCCATATTACTACCGCCATACTTACGGGCATCACTATTAAATAACTCAGTGTAAAAACCAGGTTCAGGTACACCAATACGGTAATGTGAATGGGGTTGTGGCGTAAAATTACATACTGCAATTACAAAATCATTCGTATCCTTGGCGCGACGGATAAACGAAGCCACACTATGACGGTTATCGCTACAATCAATCCACTCAAAGCCTTCTTCCGCAAAATCTTGGCTGTAAAGACAAGGTTCGTTCTTATACAAATTATTCAAATCAGCGAAAAATTGCTTTAACTGCTGATGGGGTTCATATTGCAACAAATGCCATTCTAAATCGCTCCAGACATTCCACTCACTCCATTGTCCAAATTCCATGCTCATAAACATGGTTTTCTTACCTGGATGGGCAAACATGTAAGTAAATAAAGTCCGCACATTCGCGAATTTCTGCCACCTGTCACCGGGCATCTTGCCAATAATATTACTCTTCCCATGCACAACTTCATCATGGGACAGTGCCAGCATGAAATTCTCACTGTGGTGATACCACATGCTAAAAGTAATGTTGTTTTGATGGAATTGACGGAACCAAGGATCCATGCTGAAATAATCGAGCATGTCATGCATCCAACCCATATTCCACTTCAAATTAAAGCCCAGTCCACCAACGTATGTGGGCCAGGATACCATAGGCCAAGAGGTTGATTCTTCGGCTACGGAAATAGCACCAGGGAAGTAGCTAAAAATTAAATGATTCGTTTGACGCAGGAAATCAGCCGCTTCGATATTTTCCCTGCCACCATACTGATTAGTAACCCATTCGCCCTCTTTGCGGCAATAATCGAGGTACAACATAGACGCAACCGCATCAACCCGAATTCCATCAATATGGTATTTGTCGAACCAGAATAGCGCATTTGCCACCAGGAAATTGCGGACTTCGTTGCGGGAATAGTTAAATACCAATGTCCCCCATTCCTTATGTTCGCCTTTGCGGGGGTCAGCATGTTCGTAGAGGTGCGTCCCGTCAAAAAATGCTAAACCATGCCCATCTTTGGGGAAATGCCCAGGAACCCAATCCACAAGGACACCAATTCCATTTTGATGGCATTGGTCAATAAAATACATGAAGTCTTCCGGTGTCCCAAAACGTGATGTGGGTGCATAGTATCCAGTGACTTGATACCCCCAGGAACCATCAAACGGGTGTTCAGCAATGGGTAAGAGTTCAATGTGGGTATATCCCAACTCCTTCACATAGGGAATCAGGCGATCGCTCAATTCGCGGTATGTTAAAAAGCGCGAACCTGGATTGAGTTCAGACACGGGAACGACAGCTGCATATGTACCATCAGGTAGTGTGGCGGGTTCGGCACTCGCAGCATGTAACCACGAACCTAAATGCACCTCATAGACGGAAACTGGCTGGTTCAGGGGTTCGGTGTGGCGACGTTTCTCCATCCAGTCACTATCATTCCACTCATAGGTGCTGAGGTCGGTGACAATGGAAGCAGTTTTGGGACGGGGTTCTTGCTGGAAGCCGTAGGGGTCAGATTTTTCGTAAATATGCCCCTCAATATTTTTGATTTCGTATTTGTAGTGTTCCCCCGCTTGAATTTCGGGAATAAATAATTCCCAAACCCCCGTCTGACCTTTACGCATTTGGTGCTTGCGTCCGTCCCAATTATTAAAATCACCAAGTAAGGAGACATTCCGAGCATTGGGTGCCCAAACTGCGAAATAAACGCCCTTTACGCCATCAATTTCGGTCGGATGTGCCCCTAATTTTTCATAAATGCGGTGGTGGTTCCCTTCTGAGAATAAATGCAAATCAAATTCCGTAATTCTGGCAGAACGGAAAGCATAGGGGTCATAAGTTACCCGTTCGTGTTCGCCTTCTTTTATTCTTAACTGGTAGTTGTTTAGTTCTTTAATCTCAATCGTACACTCAAAAAAATGAGGGTGATGCACGCTTTCCATTGGGTATTCTTTACGTTCTTCCGGCAGGACTACCCATACCTCACTAGCATTTGGTAGATAGGCTCTCACAGCCCAGACTTTTTTACCATTTTGCTCAATTAGATGGGAACCGAGAACCTCAAAAGGGTCTTGATGTTGGTTCCAGATAATGCGGTTAACCTGTTCGGAAGGAAGAGTGGTCATAGACATGAAACTACCTACGTGCAGCAGTAAAGGGCTAAGTAAATTTTCTTTTTTTATCTTTGTCTATATATATTCTTTACATTTATTTGCAATTTTGTCGCCTATTTGGCTAAGGATCAAGGGTGAATGGGTAATAGGGTATTGAGAGAAGATACAAAACGATAACCAATTACAATTACTGATGAATTCAGGATTGGGGATACGGCGTTGCTGATTTGAGCCTAAAAATTCAAAAAAGGGAAAAGTTGCAGTAAAGCTTTACGTATCTGAAGCAGAAAAATTCGTTCGCGGATTCCGGAATCAAGTTTGGGTGGCGGAACTTCCCGTAGTTGAGCTTGCAGTTCGATATATTCTGCGGCTGTGAGTTTTTTCCCATCAATAGGCGATCGCGCGGCGGTAATGATCTCTGTCCGCAAGATTTCTTCAGGTATATCGTCGGCTGGTGGTAAAGATAATGCTGGTTGTAAGCAATTATCAGCTATCCAGATGGAAATAGTGGTGATGACTGCGATCGCCGCTAGCAGAAGTTGTTTGTTTATTTTCATCCCCCTAACCAATAATTCCCAATTTAATTCGTAGAATCAATCCCAAATCGACTGACTCATCTGATTACATTTAATAATCAATCAATTAACTTTTAATATCAATAATTCATCATTTAAGTTCATTAAGTAAATAAAATAAAGACCCGGCAAGACAGCAAGCGTTGCCAAGGTCAATATTTTTATATTCTATGAATATGCTAGAGAAAATGCCTAAGGGCTACTTCCAGCGAGACTATACGTAAATTTATTAACGCTGTCAAAATTCAAATTACTGATACTACAGCTATTACTTAGCGATCGCTGGACTCATCACTAGCTCAAGATGTAATGATTTATTCGCTGGAAGCAAGAAAGCTCCAAATCTGTATCCCAAAAGTTCTGAGATGAAACTTTAAGGTCAGGGCTTCGCCTTACTTGGCAGGTGTACCTGTAGCTGTGGGTGTAGGTGTGGCTGTAGTAGTGCCAGCGTCTGTTGGTTCACCTGTTGGGGATGCTGTGGTACCTGCGGGGGGGGTTTCACCACTATCACAAGCTCCAAGAACTGTTGCTAGACCTAATACAAGAGCAATACCAAAGATTTTAATTTTCATAACTCCTCTTTCACCAAATGCGGCACTAATAGTTTTAAGCCTGAACATTAAGATACCGCATTTGTTGTTTTTTTTAAATTTTTTTTAGCTGAATTCACAAAAGCCTCTCAATATAACCCTAATCATCAGGGATAGAGTTCCTACTTCATTTTGAGTAAATTTTGCCATTAGCAAAGACTAGTGCTTACACTAAGGTAAATTTTACCCTGCATCAAGGTTAATACTTAAACTACAATACAGTATTTTCAATCTCAACCAAGTTGACTCTCAAAAAAATTACTCTCAACTAAAACCTATGGCTGTTGCTCGTAAATCAGACGTTAATAATTCTACAAAGGCTGGTTGGTTCGGAGGTAGACGTTCTCGACTTCGCGCAAATTCTCGTACATCTGTTTCCATTGGTGGTTCGGGAAATATCAGGAGTCCCATGACTTCAACAAGTATTCCCAAACGGAAGTTAAATCAAGTGCAACCTCGCACTCAGCCCCAAAAATCTGAGACTCAAGGAAAAAACAGCAGCACAATTCCTGTTATGTCAGCATTAGAAGCAATGCCTGCGTGGCTGCTGCGTTTACATCAGTTGCAACGTCAAACGGCAGTGGTATCATTTGTACTGGTCATGGCAACACTAATTGCCTATGGCTGGACAGTATACTCACAACAACTTTGGGGTAAATCTTATCGGAGGTTGCAAAATTTGCAACGTCATGAGCGGCAATTAACCATTACAAATGGTGTACTTAAAAGTAAAATGGCTGCTGATGCAGAACAACCGAATGCAGGACTAGTTTCTCCCAGTCCCGCCGGAACGATTTTTTTACAGGTTGCGCCTGGAACTACCAACTCTGTCAATTCTCTTTCTCCTAACGAACCTAATCATGTGACTCCACGAGAGCAAAAGTCTATTCCTGGGTATTAGGAAAAGAACAATGAAAAAAATGTTTGCAACACATCCAGAAGATGAGACGCTATATCACGTCTCTACAAAATTCATCTGTCGCATTCTTTTTTCAAATTGGTATCAAAACTCAGCCCTCAAAGCATCTACAGCAAAATACATACTTAACCGCACCCAATAATTTAGTATTCCCCATGCAGAAGTTTCCCAGCAAAATCAAATTCCGAAATTTTCGGAAGTCAGAATTTAAAACCAGTCTGCGAAATCGGACAGCGCGGAAATCGCCGGATACTTTGATACCACCAGCAACAGAACAAATATCTAATCCGAAAATTCGTTTGTTCGCTGTTTGGGGAGTGCTAATGGCGGCGGGAGTAGTTTTGAGTTTTAATTTATACAATTTGCAGATTGTGCGTGGTCCCAAGTTAACGGAACAGGCAAGAAAGCAGCAAATGGTGAATTTGCGTCCCTATATGCCTCGCCGACAGATTGTTGATAGGAATAAGGATGTATTAGCAATTGATCAACAGGTGTATACTTTGTATGCCCATCCTAGGCAATTTAACGAGCCACGTCATAAGGTAGCGGAACTCTTAGCGCCAATTTTAGATAAAGAAGTAAGTGAATTAGAAACTAAATTTGCAGCTAAAAAGAGTGGTATTGTATTAAATTCGACATTACCCGAACAATTAGCCGATCGCGTATCTGCATTATCTCTCAATGGGTTGGAGTTGCGCCAAAAATATGCACGTTTCTACCCACAGCAGGATTTAGTTTCTGAGGTAGTCGGTTATGTTAACTTGGATCGTCGCGGACAAGCTGGGCTAGAATACAGCCAAGAAAAGCTGTTGGAACGTTCTGTGCAAACAGTGCGTTTGAGTCGTGCTGGCAATGGTGCTTTGATGCCAGATTATGTACCCGAAGGTTTTCCCAATTTTGATGACATGCGCTTGCAACTAACTATTGATAGTCGTTTGCAACGTGCTGCGCGGTTTGCTCTCAAAAATCAGATGAAACGGTACAGTGCTAAACGTGGTGCTGTCATCGTCATGGATGCTTATGATGGTTCATTGCTAGCAATGGTGACACAACCAACTTATAACCCTAATGAGTATTCTAAATCAGACATTTCGCTGTTTAAAAATTGGACTGTTGCCGATTTATACGAACCAGGCTCGACTTTTAAACCATTGAATGTGGCGATCGCCCTGGAAGCTGGTATTATCAAGCCAGATGATACATTCAATGATTCGGGTATTATTCAAGTAGGCGATCGCACGATTAAGAATGCTGAAAACAAACGCTACGGAAATATTACCATCGCCCAAATCTTACAAAACTCTAGTAATATCGGCATGGTGCAAATGATTCAGCGCTTGCGCCCTAGTGTTTACTATGGTTGGTTAGAAAAGTTAGGCTTAGGGCAAAAATTAGAAACAGATTTACCTTTTTCAGTCGCCAGCCAACTCAAAAACCAAGAAGAATTTGTCGCCACACCCATTGAACCAGCTACCACTTCCTTTGGTCAAGGTTTTTCCTTAACACCCTTACAATTAGTACAAATGACTGGGGCTTTAGCCAATGGTGGCAAATTAGTCACACCCCACGCCATCAAAGGCTTGTTAGATAGCAAAGAACAAATGCACTATACCCCAACACGTGCAGAACCTCGACAAATTTTCTCACCCATCACCACCCAGAGAGTCGTGGAAATGATGGAAACTGTAGTTTCCGCCAAAGGTACGGGAAAAGAAGCCAGGATTCCTGGATATCGGATTGCGGGCAAAACCGGAACTGCCCAAAAAGCTAGTAGTTCTGGGGGTTATCAAAGTAATGCGAGAATTACCAACTTTATTAGCATTTTACCAGCCGAATCTCCCCGTTATGTGGTTTTGGCGATCGTTGATGAACCCAAAGGGGCAAATGCCTATGGTGGAACCGTAGCTGCACCAATTGCTAAATCTGTTATGGAAGCTTTGATTACTACCGAACAAATTCCCCCCAGTCAGCCAAGATAAAAAATTAACGAAAACTGGAATATGTTTGCATTAATGTATGTTCAATTGAACCCAAACTGTTGAAAGTCCGAATCATTTGATGGGCAGGGGTTTGCCGTTTTTCTAACATGTTTTTTAAAGGAGTAAGCAGATTAATATCAGGATCATTTGCCAGTGCAATTTCGGCAGCTTGGATAATCTGAGATGCTGTATTATAAATCTCCTCATTATCAAATGCTTCCCTTGCCGAAAGTTGATGCATTGCCGGATTAGGTGCGATCGCATATCCTGGTAAGCTATGATCAAGAATTAATCCTTTCAATAAAGCTAATATTCCTGCATATATAGAAAAATCATCGCAGCTATCGCAGGACTTAAATTCAATCCTACCAATTTCCGCCGGCAGACGAGCAATTTTTGTCAATGCTGGAATACTGGAAATTAATTGCTCTGGCTTTTCGACAAATACTCTCGTGGCTGCCCGTTTTCCAGTGCGGATAAATGTTCTCACAGATAATCCTTCCCACAAACTACCTTGATAAAAGGGAGAACTGTAGCTAAAAGGAACAATATAAGGACTATAATAAGTAAGTTTTTGACCAATTTGAATCACTTTTTCTACTGGCAAGTCAGCAAGGGAAATATTCAAATCAGGTCCATAGGAAACCATGTAAATATTCACTGTTTGCTCGTCTGGATAAGCTTGTAGTTCACTGAGTTCGTATGCATTTAATGGTGGTTGCGGCTCGTAGGCTGTGAGAGCAGGATTATAGCTAATCAAAACAGGCAAAAGTCCGAATTTAGCAGCAACATCTCGGAGTAAACAAAAACTCTCATTTAATTCCCAAATAGTATTTTGAATACTGGAATGAATTGTAGTGCGAATTTCAATCCCTTTGGGAACACATTCCACAAATTCTTCATTCAATCCGAAACGTTCAAAACCCTCAATATACCATCGTTTTTTCCTAATTCCAGCATCCCCCATATGTAAATATAAAGAATCATTCGCATATTCAGGTAATGCTGCAATAATTTGATTAAAATCAGCAAACTTTGCTCGTGAAAAATCCACAAAATTTCCCGCGAAGTCAACGAAAGCGACTTCATGTTCAATGCCAAAATAAAACATTACTAATAACCTTTTAGTGTTGAAGTGGATAATGGGCGATGATTCAATAATTTAGGATTTAGCGAGAATTCGCAATAGACTATTGCAAAAATTTAGCAAATAAAATCTGAACTTTTAGTTGCTGAGAATACATTCATATTCTCTATAAAGTAAACATTGTGACTTAATTAGGTAATTTCTTCTTGATATAACTTGATCAAAACTGATTTTTAGCAATTAAAAATAATTATCAATACGTCCAGAAAAAATTCTAGCGTAAAATTTTCCTAGTAGCAATTTAAAACAGGATTCGATTTGGATTAGTAGTTTCCACATCTACCTTTGTCCGTGTCATCCACTCCCTGTTTTCCCCTTCGTCTCCACAGGCTACTATGGACTTGAAATAGCTTGAGGCGTGAGTTTATGACGAGTGCGGTTCAATCGAACTATAGTGAAGAACAAGTGTCTGCTTGGTTGCGGGGTTTACTAGCGATCGCTTGGGCAGATGGTGACTTCGATGCTCAAGAACAGGAGCTAATTGCCAGTATTACCCAGAATGAGCTAGCTCCTGGCATGAAAATGGATACTTTGGAGGATATTTCACCAGAAGAACTAGCTGATGTATTAGGGAAAGGTACACCCCTAGCAGAAAACTTTTTGCGGACTGCGGTAATGGTGGCGATCGCAGATGGTATTTATACTAAAAGCGAAGATTATATGTTGCACGAGTTGTGCAAAGCTTTGGGAGAACCAGGCAATATTCTGGAAGCATTACGCTATACCCTCGAACATCCAGAGGAACTAAAACCAGCAGTATCAACATCCGCAGCCTCAACGTCAGTAACCCCAACAACAGCCCCAACAACAACACCATTAAAACGTCCCGTTGATCCACTCCATCCCCTACGCGACTGGCTAGATGGACTCGAAATTCAGGACCCCAGCGTTGCCCGTTTCTTGTGTAAAATGATTCCTTCCCAATGTCCCTTTGCAAGGGATGTGAAATTATTTGGACGCAAAATAGTCCACATTCCCCCATTATGTAAAATCAATCCTCTCTATGAACAGCTTGTAGGTTTGCGTTTTCGCGCCCTTTCCTATCTCGCAGACGAATGCAAAGAAGATATTACGCCTTATATATAAACATAGTGAGAATTAGAAACCAGAGAGTACAGTAGGCGATCGTCTAATGTCTACCCTTGATAAAAAAGCAAGCCTGCATCGGCGTACAGCGTTACCATCGGCAAATATCTATCTACCCAGAATCTGCGGAATGACAACTGAAAATTAGGCAAGAAGTGGCAAGAATAGTTTGGGTTTTCATCAAAGAAACGAGTTAAGAGTAAATTAAGAGTCTATAATTATATGGCTCTTAATTTCTAGCTCGTAATCATTAACTAATAACTCTTAAAAACCATTAACTATTACTTATGCAATTTATTGACCAAGCAAATATTGAAGTTGAAGCCGGAAAAGGCGGCGACGGGATTGTCGCTTTCCGACGTGAAAAATACGTTCCCGCAGGTGGTCCCGCAGGTGGAAATGGGGGAAAAGGTGGCTCAATATATTTTCGTGCTGTTGAAGATTTACAAACTTTGCTTGACTTCCGCTACAACCATAAATTTAAAGCTGGCAATGGCTCCCGTGGTGGTCCCAACAATTGTACAGGGGCAAATGGTAAAGATTTAACCATTGATGTACCTTGTGGAACAATTATTTATAATGCGGAAACAGGTGATGTCATTGCCGATTTGATACAACCCGAAGAAACTGTGTTGATTGCCGCAGGTGGTAAAGGTGGTTTAGGCAATAAGTATTTTTTGAGCAACCGTAACCGCGCACCCGAATATGCACTCCCAGGTTTAGATGGCGAGATTAAGTCACTGCGTTTGGAATTAAAGCTTTTGGCGGAAGTGGGAATTATTGGACTTCCGAATGCGGGAAAATCAACTTTAATTTCGGCGTTATCTGCGGCACGTCCCAAAATTGCTGATTACCCCTTCACGACATTAATACCTAATTTGGGAGTAGTCAGGAAACCTACTGGCGATGGTACGGTATTTGCTGATATTCCCGGATTAATCGAAGGTGCATCCCAAGGTGCAGGATTGGGACATGATTTTTTACGACATATTGAAAGAACCCGCGTTTTACTCCATTTAATCGATGCAACCAGCGAAGATATTATCGGCGATTATCAAACAATTCAGGGAGAATTGGCTGCATACGGGAAAAATTTAGCTACACGTCCACATATTTTGGCGTTGAATAAAATCGACGCTGTAGATCGTGAAAATATTAACTTAGATGAATTGGCAATTCAACTTCATCGTATTTCTGAGAATAAAGTCTTTATAATTTCGGCTGCGACTCGTGCAGGTTTGGATGAATTGATGCAAGAAGTTTGGAAGATTTTGGATGAGATGAATGCGGTGGAAACAGAAGAATTGGTTTTAATGCAGTCGTAGTTTGTCATCGCAAACAATACAAATATATCCTGTCTCCCTGGATAATCTAAAATCATTGTTTTCTCGGCTGTTCGCGTCAAAACAATGATTTCGGGACTGTTTGAAAACAAGTATTAAAATTTACTGAAAGCGATCGCAGGGTGATAACTATTGCCCTCAAGCCACCATTAGCCAACTACAAATCAATCATCTTGTGAATTTTCCGCCAATTCATCATCGTCGCGAATGTGCAGTTGATTTAAAAGCGATAATACTTTTGTACCGCGTTCAATTGAACGGTCTTCAATAAATATTACTTCCGGGGTACGACGCAATCGAACCCTCGCCCCCAACTCGCTGCGGACATAACCAGTAGCTGATTTCAAACCAGCCATTGTTTCAGCTTTAGCTTCATCCGTACCGTAAATTGATACGTAAATCTTGGCGTGCTGCAAATCGCCGGACACATCAACATCTGTGACGCTAACCATTCCAGCGCCAACGCGATCATCTTTAATATCACTCAGCAACATTTGGCTGACTTCGCGTCTAATTAGTTCAGCAACGCGGGAAACACGACGATTAGTAGCCATAAAGATTAAGCCTCCTGAAGAGAGGTTATGTTACAAAAAACTTTGCTAGTGAAAGTGAGTAGTATGAGACAAAATTGTAGTTTTTGTTCTAGCTCGCACTCAATTCAATAACAATATTGTATTGTGATTGTATTCTGAGTTAGAATGCTTTGCCGTAAATTTACCTGCATCCACTAGACAGCACTCAAGCCCAACATTGCACGTAAAGTAAATGTGACAAAAATAAAACCGCTAATTAGTAGACTAATAATAGCGACTAGAGTCGTTGGACGTTTAAGCAAGGGTGCTAGCGGTGCAAAGGTACTTAACAACACACCCAAAAGAGTTGTAATAAAGTAGCGAGGGTAGCGAAAAACGTTGTCCCAAAATCCGTCAAACATTTGAATCTAAATAGCCCTGTAATATGGTATGTGTTTATCTTGATGTAATTCTTACACCTAATTGTAATCTACATAGCCCAGAAAATCATAGAGCATTCCCAAATCATTTATGAAAGTTATAATCTTGTCTATTTACCTAATTGGCTAATTGGCTGTTTACTTTCAGAGACTTGAGAAATAAGTATTTTTTCAAACGTTCAGACGGCAAAAGCAAGCAGTAATAATCTGAGAATAAACATTAAGTTACATTATTTATTTTTACTATAGACCCACAATAACAGAAGAGAAAAATGTAAATTTAAGTGATGTGACTAGCGACTAAAAGAGATAGCATACCAATAATTTTGTATTTTTTGAATAATTGGTATAAGATACAACAGTTTTTACCAATTTTCTGTAAAGCATGTCTTCAGTAGTACATATAAACTATAATAGAGATAGAACAATCAAGGTAGTAAGACAAAACAAATCACTACTACCGAAGGAACGAAACGTGTTGCTGTCATCATTATCAACATCCTCATTACCCAAGCCAAAGCCATTCCTGAAATGGGCTGGGGGAAAGGGTAAGCTTATTGAACAAATGAGCCATTACTTCCCACAAGGTTTAATTGATGGCTCAATAAAGAGATATGTAGAACCGTTTATAGGAGGGGGTGCAGTTTTTTTCTACTTAGCTTCAAATTATGAGGATATCAAGGAATTTTATTTATTTGATATTAATCCAGAATTGATACTAGCATACCAAACTATCCAACAAAACGTAGAAGAGTTAATAGAAGAATTATCTAGTCTTCAAACTGAATATTTTTCTCTTTCTTCACAAGAGCAGACACAATATTTCTATAAAATTAGAACTAACTTTAATTCGCAAAAACAAGAGATAGATTTTCATAACTATTCTCCCAGTTGGATACAAAGAACTGCACAAATTATTTTTTTAAATCGTACTTGTTATAATGGATTGTTCAGAGTAAATTCTAAAGGTTACTTTAATGTACCAGTAGGTAGATATAAAAACCCAAAAATTTGCAATAAAGAAAATTTGTTTTCTGTTTCGGAAGTATTAAAAAAAGCTGTTATTAAGTTAGGAGATTTTGAACTGAGCAAACAATTTTCAGATTCATCTACATTTACTTATTTTGATCCTCCTTATAGACCTATTAGTAAAACTTCTAATTTTACTTCTTACTCAGAAAATAATTTCAGTGATACTGAGCAGTTGAAGTTAAGCCGTCTATTTAAACAGCTTGATGCTATTGGGGTAAAATTGATGCTAAGTAATTCAGACCCCAAAAATCAAGACCAAAATGATAACTTTTTTGATGATATTTATAGTGAATATAAAATTGAAAGAATCAAAGCTGCTCGCTCTATAAATAGTAACTCATCTAAACGAGGAGAAATCAAAGAACTTCTAATCATGAATTATTAATAAAATTTTAATAACTTAAAATGAAGTTTAACCCGATTTTCAAGAATTTAATTCATTGTTCTAATTCTGAGGAAGTTTTTTCTTACTTTAAAAATACCCTGACTGATTCAATCACACCCTGGACTTATTATGTCAACTGGCAAAAAGTTATTGCTAATTTCCGAAAGATTGAAATTAGCTTAAATATATTAAATACTTTAATTGGCAAAAATAATCTTGAACAAGAACTGAAATATTTGCTGAACAATTATCCAGAAATATTTAGTGTAATTCCTATTTTAATTGCTTGTAGAACTTCTAATTTTCAAATTCTGACAAATTATTTGAATGGAAATTTTCAGTACAAAAATTATAATTTTTCCAAACAAATTAAGTCTTTAAGTCTACAAGAAATTGATGAGGCAGTTGAGTTTATGAAAGAAACAGGGGTGTTAGATTTATTTTCTAATAGAACTATTAAAAGTATACCTGACTATGTTTTAGGTATTGAAGTAGGATTAGATACAAATGGACGTAAGAATCGTGGTGGGAGCAGTATGGAGATGATTACAGAGCAAATCGTCTCTAATATATGTACTCAGAATAATTTTTTCTATCTCAAGCAAGCGACTGCTGAGAAGATAATTAGCAATTGGGGCATATTCGTTAAAGTTGATAAGTCAAGCAGAATATTTGATTTTGCGATTAATAATCAAGGAATGCTTTATCTTATCGAAGTAAATTTTTATGGAGGTGGTGGATCAAAACTTAAATCAACCGCAGGAGAATACAGAAACCTTTTTGATTTTATATCAGCACAAAACCATAAACTTATTTGGGTTACAGATGGTTTAGGTTGGAAAACTACGTTAAAGCCTTTGGAAGAAACGTTTAATTATATTGACTACACTTTTAATTTAAATATGGTTAATTCAGGATTATTAGCAGAAGTAATTAAACAGCAAATTTGAAAATATTTCACAAAATCTTAGTCTATTATTTGCGAATAAACATCTTATTCTCAAAGGATTGAATTTCTCTTTATTTGAAATTAACTTCAATTAAATTGAATTGCGATCGCGTGGTTATTCACTTTTTGATTTACTTTTACTAGCAGACTTAAAATATTCCATAATTCACCCGAATTGAATTGGCTTTATTTGTGCGGTCTCTCCCACTTCTCACTTCCCAAAAATAGATAAATTCACTTGCGTAAAGTATCTAAGTGGGAAGATGAGTAAGGCAATAATGGGAGCCATAATTTAGCATTTGAGTTAAATAAAATGACGGGTGAAATCGTCGATAATAGGGATTTATGTTACTTGTATCAGCCGGAAATAGACATTATGCCTAATTTCAAGAGGACATATAATTTCAGCTTAACTGATTTGTGCTTCCGCATGACCGTTGCGAATTGACCATGCCATTTCTAATAGTTGAGTCCAACGTTTTTGGAGTTGTTTGGGAGTACATTTTACTGTTTTGGCAATAATTTGGTCGCTTTGTTGTGCTGATTTGAGTTGCAAAATTTGGCGTTCCTGTTCATTCAGTTGGTTAACAAAACTTTCCCACTGCTGAGAAGATAATCCTAATTTTTGCTCTAAACCTGCACCTAACCATTGATGTACTAATTGCCAATTGTGGGTACGGGCAAACTTTTCTACATGGTATTTAAACCGTTGTTGGAGGTAGTCACGTTGACGGCTAGTTAAGCCCAGGATTTGGTCAATTTCAGGTGCAGGCAAATCTTGAAGTTTGAGGGTGAGGTAGTTGACACAATCTTGCTGTCCTTGCGCTTCCAGATATTGAATCAATTCGCAAATGACCCGATCGCGTTCTGAATCTTCAGCCACATCAAAGTTTGTTTGTGCCACCATTTGCGATCGCAGTTGTTGGACTGTGGAATTGCGTTGGTATGCTTCTGCATCCTCTCCACGAGATGATTCCAGCGCTGCTTCAAAATCAACGGTGGTTTCTTGAGGTTGACGACGGCTGTAGCTTTGAGCACGTAAAATGATTAATTGTTGGTTGCAACCACCAGGCAAATTAATGCGACGTTTTGCGTATTGTTCTGTAAATGCCATGTATTCTGCTAATTGCAGTTGTGTACGTGGCGAATAATCTTCAGCTAATTCAGTCTCGCGACGAAAAGCTTTAATAGCTTCAATATAAAATGCTTGGAGAAAATCTTCAATCAGATTATAGCGTCCCTCAAAACCCAACTGAGTATTGGGAGTTGAGATATGACGGTATACCATAGCACCTAAGCCACTGTGAAGCTCAATCCGTCCTCGGCGTGAACCAAGTTGGTAGTAACGAAGACATTTTTGAATTCGGTGGCGAGCCAATGTCAGCAACCAAGAATTGATTTCTCCCGACGTTTGGATACGAGAACTTTTATCGCAAATGCGTTCGACTTCTTTGGCAATACGTTCAACAACGGCTTTAACACAGCTAGGGGAAGCTTTAACTTGTGCCTGCAATTCCTGGTAAAGCAAATTAGCTAAAGCATTGTCGTTTGTATTGGCAGTGTTAATTTCGGTTAACTGGGCAGTGGTAGGGATTCTGTTGGTAGCAGCAGAGATATTGGCGAAATTTGCTTTCATGATTTTTGTTCCTGGGAGATAGCACCGTAACTAATAGTGCAAGCGTACTGGGGGGAAGCATCGGAGAATCTGGGTGCGTTCCTCGCGATTGCCTCAAGCACCGCTCACATTTATGACTGTAGAGAATCTAAAAAAGTTACGGGTATCTCTCTGTGTCGCTTTTTCGACACGCACCACATGATGACTGGCACAATGATGACAGTTTCCACCTCCAATTGGCTCAAAGGTTTATAAATAAAGCCTTCAGACAGTTTTAATCAGTGGCTATTTGCAGCCACACGAGTATGACACTTTTAAAAGTGGTGCGATCGCCTTTTTTGCTTTTGTAGCCAAAAAAACAATCTACATAGGCATTTTGGAGATTAGATTTAAAATTGGGGATTTGGGATTTTATTGTGACAGTCAAATCTCAAACTTCAAATCTTCAGTTGCAAATCTAAAACTTCAAATCTCCAATACCTTGACGTACAACAACAGCCTCGTCTCCTGTTAAGTCGAGGATGGTGGATACTTCGTTATTTGGTTCCTCGCCAGTATCGACGATAATATCGACCAAATCATCCAAGCGATCGAATAATTCCGCCTGGGTAATTCCTGTTTCATATTCCGTATCAACTTCGCCATCATCGTCTTCATCGGGTGGCAAATGTGCTGAAGTTGAGATAATCGGATTTCCTAAGGCTTCTAACAATGCCAAACAGGGTTTATGGTTGGGCACTCTAATTCCGGTAGTTTTACGTTTGGGACTTTGCACCAGTTTGGGAACTAATTTGGTTGCAGGTAGCAAAAATGTGTAAGGTCCAGGAATGAGACGTTTCATCGTTCGGTAAGCATTATCGCTAACATAGGCATACGTTGCTATATCCGAAAGCGAAGAACATAAAAAGGTCAGTGGTTTGTCGTTTGCTAACTGCTTAATTTTTCGCACTCGTTCAATCGCCGATTTGGCATTAAGGTCGCAACCGATCGCATAAACTGTATCGGTAGGGTAAAGCATCACTGCACCGCGACGCAGTTCTGTCTGTATTTCTTCTATTCTGCGAGTTTGAGGATTTTCAGGATGGATTGAAAATATTTTTGCCATAAATTTTTAAAAGTGGTTCAGGGCTATTAATGGTTAATCGTTAATCATTAAGGGTGAATGCTTGGCATACGAACTGCTAACCACTAACTACTAACCACTAACCACCAACCACTAACAATTAACCATTAACCACTACCTCTTTACAAATCCATGAGTAAAATCCTTTATTTTCAATGCCCTACGGGTATTTCTGGCGATATGTGTTTGGGTGCTTTAGTCAATCTAGGTGTCCCTATCGAATATTTAACGGAAAAACTCAATGCTTTAGGAATTGAGAATGAATATTATTTAAGAACAGAGTTGGTGCATCGCAATGGACAAGAGGCGATGAAGTTGCATGTGGATTTGATTGAACACCACCACCATGATGATAAGCATAAACATAAACATCATCACGAAAATCACCACAAACACCATCATGGAAGACATTTGCCAGAAATTGTAGCCATGATTTTAGAGGCGAAGTTGCCAGAAAAGGCAGAAAAATGGAGTTTGGCTGTATTTCGACAATTAGCGGCAGCTGAGGGTGCAGTTCACGGAATCGCCCCAGAAAAGGTACATTTTCATGAAGTGGGGGCGGTAGATGCGATAGTCGATATTGTGGGCACCTGTTTGTGTTTGGATTGGTTGGATATTAGCAGTAATGAATTTGGTTTGCCGTTGCTATATTGTTCAGCATTGCCAACAGGTGGGGGAACAGTAAAAGCTGCCCATGGTTTAATGGCTGTTCCGGTTCCGGCTGTATTAAAGCTGTGGGAAATGCGCGGTTGCCCTGTTTATAGTAATGGGATTGATAAGGAATTGGTGACACCAACTGGTGCCGCGATCGCAACTACCCTGGTGCAGGAATTTGGTTCTCCTCCAGCTATGGTAATTAAACAAATTGGACTTGGTGCAGGCAATTTAAATTTAACTTTGCCAAATATTTTACAGGCTTGGTTGGGTTTGGTTCCAGACTCAAATCAAGTTGAGGAGACAAGTATAAATAAGTTCACAAATAAATCTACAAATAACTTCAATTCCCCACAAACTAGTCCTTATCTAGAACAAGTTTTAGTTCTCGAAACTCAAATTGATGATTTAAATCCTCAAGCAATTGGTTACTTGTATGAGGCATTATTTGAGGCTGGCGCATTGGATGTATTTACACAGGCGATCGGCATGAAGAAATGTCGTCCAGGAATTTTACTCACAGTTATTTGTCAAATAGAAAATTGCGATCGCCTTCAGGAAATTATATTTCGTGAAACCACAACTTTAGGAATACGTACGTCCATCCAGGAACGAATTACTCTCAAACGCGAGATTCAATCGATAGAAACTGAATTTGGTACGGTGCGCGTGAAAATTGCTTGGCAAGGGGAAGATATTAACAAGAAAATAATTAATATTCAACCTGAATATGAAGATTGTGCCGCATTAGCCAGAAAAAATCAGATTCCGTGGCGACAAATTCAACAACATGTCCTGCAAGTATGGCATCAAAAAAATCATAATTACACAGAAAGACCCTTTGAAAATATCCACTTAAATTAAAGGGAAAGGGTCAGTTATCGTTAAATTTTAGTCAGCGTTTCTCAAAGTCTACTGGCTAGGGGCATCTTATCTATCCACTTGATTGCCAACAGTGCGATCGCTGACTTTACTAGCATAATCAGGGGCAGATTGAGCGTTATTCTTGATATTTTGTAAACCTTGCTTGGTACTGTCAGCAAAACTTTCGGTTTCGGCTCCGAGTTTATCCTTGATAGAATCAGTCTGACTCTGAATATTTTTGCCTAATTTGTCGCTATCATTGGCAACACGACGAACATTCTCGACTAGATTGCCCGACTGTTTTTGAGCATTCTTTTCGGCTTGCTGTTTGAGTGCTTTGGCTTCGGCATTAGCTCTAGCTTCTGCCTTGTGAGAACGAGCGTCTAAATCGCTAAAATTATTCATCCCACCTTCATATTTGTTAAGAGTATTTTTGTCTCTACTCAGAGCATTTCCTTCTTTAGAGGTGTAATATTCGGAGTTATTGAGAGGATTTGGTTTTGCTGCTGCGGCTACGGCATTAGCAGCTTGTGAGAATACCAAACATAAGCTCAGAAATGCTACAGCGATGAATTTCAAAGGACGAATATTTTTTACAAAAGCAACTAGTCGATTCATTTTCTTATTCCTCTGGATTTTTTTCTAATTTAAATTCAGGTAGTTGTTGTCTGATTCTTGTTTTGCGATCGCTCAACTCGAAGCAGTTCCAAATTGCTGCTCAAAATTGCTGATTTAATCTTGATTTGGGCTGCAAAGATTGCGGAACAATTACCCATAATAAAGAGACTAAACTGGTATTTTCCTCTAGCCAAAGTCACATTAATTTGAGTGGTAAAAAATTATTATTATCTAACTGAAGATGGATATATAAAAATCTGATATATTTATGCTTAAAAGACACTATACTAATAAAAATTGATATCTCACTTTCGTAATGCCATCTCCACAAAATGTGGCAACAGATAAATCTTCATGTCTCTTCATCTCCGTATCCCCGTGTCATCATCTGTTACTTTCTTTTGGAGAATTGCTATAAGTCTCAACTAATTCAGAAATTCACAAAAAACAAATTCCTGGCTGCTGGGAAAAGTCAGGAATCTCAGTCACTAAATTTAAATCCAGGCTAATCTATTCCAAAATCAACGGTAAACTAACTGTGAAAGTCGTACCAATATCTAATTCACTCCAAACGGATATTTCACCACGGTGGGCTTCAACACATTTTTTCACTATCGCTAAACCTAAACCTGTACCGGGAATTTTCCCAACATTATTGGCACGATGAAAAGGTTGAAAAATATATGGTAAA
The DNA here is from genome assembly GCF_034931845.1 of Calothrix sp. UHCC 0171. Taxonomy (NCBI): domain Bacteria; kingdom Bacillati; phylum Cyanobacteriota; class Cyanophyceae; order Nostocales; family Calotrichaceae; genus Calothrix; species Calothrix sp. UHCC 0171. The sequence continues at coordinate 269,333 of NZ_JAYGHN010000002.1, read as the reverse complement.
TCTTCTTCTTCAATCCCAATACCTGAATCTTGAATTTGGAAAATAACGCGATTTTCTTGATTAATTAAATCAAAGAGAATAGTGCTATTTTCTGGTGAATATTTAATCGCATTATTCAGTAAATTACATAAAATATGTCGGAGTAAAACCTCATCCCATAAGGCAACTGTACAGAAATCTCCAGAAGTTGTAAAGATGAGGTTTTTTTTACTTTCATTAGCTGCAAGTTGGGCTTCCTCAGCCACTTGAGAGCAAAATTTCTCTAAATCAAGTTCAATCAAATCATAGGCAAGTCTACCAGTATCCGCTTGTCCGATAAACGACACTTCATCTAATAGCTGCGACATACTTTTAACGGCAGAACGTATTAATTGAAAATGCGATGTTTTCTTCTCTTGGGATAATTTATGGTCATTATTTTGTAGCAATCCCGCAGCCAGTAAAATCGTATTCAAGGGATTGCGAATATCGTGCGATAACATCGAGACAAATTCTGATTTAAACTGATTTATTTCCTGCGCTTTGACTAACTCCGCAGTTCGCTCTTCAACACGAATTTCCAAATTCTGATTAACTGCGCGAAGATTTTCTAAAGCCTGCTTCCTTTCTATAGCATATCGCAGCGATCGCAATAGCACTTTATCGCTTACCTGTCGTTTGATGAGGTAATCCTGCGCTCCTTGTCTGACTGCTTCCACAGCTAATTCATCATCATTCGTATTAGTTAAAACTACGATTGGTAAACTGGGTGCAAGAGCAATTAAAGGCGAAAGTGAAGCTAAACCATCGCTATCTGGTAAGGTCAAATCAAGTAAAATTGCATCATAGGGACATAATTTGTCATTTGTCACTTGATATTGGCTTAACTCTTTTAAACCATCTTGTAAACGTTTTACATGTATTAAAGTAAACGCAGTAGATTGCGATCGCGTATCGGCTTCTGTGGAGTTTCGCGTCAGTAACTCTTGTAAAAACCTAGCTTCCGCCAAGTTGTCTTCAATTAACAAGATTTTGACTGCGCTAACCATAAATATACAGATATACTTCTGAGGGCTAAGTTTTGAGTAATGAGTGCTGAATTTGGGGAAATATTAAGTCATCAATCTGTTTCTTGATTATTTCTTTCTTCCTTGACTCAGCACTTTGTACACTACTCTACAGGTAAAGTAACTATTGATAACCAAAAGTCTTCGATTCCTTTGACTATTTGAAACAGTTCGCTCAGGTTTCGAGATTTCGTGATGTAGCAGTTGACGTGCAAATCGTAGCTATGAAAAATATCTTCTTCATTCCTTGATGTTGTCAATACCACCACCGGTATACGTCTGAGGTTAGGGTCAGCTTTTATCTCTGCTAGCACTTCGCGACCATCTTTTTTTGGTAGATTTAAATCTAGCAAAATTAAATCGGGACGAAGTGCATTTTCATACTCCCCTTCTTGACGTAAGTAAGACATGGCATCCATCCCATCCCGAACTGTTATGACTTGATGAGGAAACGAACTATGTTTTAATGCTTCTTGAATCAGACGAATATCAGCTTTATTGTCCTCTACCAAAAAGATTATTTTGTGTTTTACGTCCGTTTCTGCGTTCACGATCGCGTCCTCCAACTGGAAGTGTAAAGTAGAAGGTAGCACCTTCACCGACTTGGGATTCAACCCAGATACGTCCCCGATGACATTCGATGATTTTTTTGCAGATTGCTAAACCCATTCCCGTACCTTGGTATTCATCGCGGGTATGTAAGCGTTGGAAAATCACAAAGATGCGATCGCTAAATTTGGGATCGATACCAATCCCGTTATCGGCAACTGAGAATAACCATTCATCTTCCAGTCGCGTTGCGGCAATATGAATTTTTGGTGGTTGGTGACTACGAAATTTAATCGCGTTACCAATCAGATTTAGAAACAGTTGCATTAATTGCGTACTGTCTGCCATTAATGTGGGTAATTCGTCGTGGGTAATTGTTGCTTTTGTTTCTCCAATGCGCTGACGTAAATTTGTTAATGCGCGTTCTAATGGGGTGTTGGCATCTATTAGTTGAAATTCGGCTGCCTGCATATCAACTTTAGAATATGCTAAGACATCATCAATGAGCGTTTGCATCAAACTTACACCTTCAACGGCATAATTAATAAACTCACTCGCATCTTCATCAAGTGCCTGACTGTAACGCATTTCTAACAATTGCACATAGTTGGCAACCTGATTTAATGGTTCTTGTAAGTCATGGGAGGCGACGTAGGCAAACTTTTTTAATTCTGCGTTAGAAAGTTCTAAATCATGGGCTAATTGTGCGAGTTCATCGGCTTGTCGCAGCACAATATTTACAATTGCTTTGCGTAATTCTAAAGCTGCTTTGATTTCAACAGATTGCCAAGGTAAAGAAGTGAGACGAACTGTTTCTTTCCACAATTCAAATGATTTACGGGGGCGCAAACGTAAATTATTTAAATTACTTTGACTGGAATCATGTTTGCCATCATAGCTTAATTCAAATGCATTATTAGGATCACCACCCCAATTCACTGTTTGAATTACTTCTTGACGGAACCATAATACATAATTCCGTTTAGAAATGGGAATTGCTAATAAACCACTGGCAATATTTTTGTATTTTTCGGCATCTGAATACAGACTTGGCAGGCAATTGGTATAAAATACCTCTTCATCAACATTATTTTTTAGCCATTGCACTAAAAAATTCAAGTCTTCTTCTTTGGGTGTTTCCCCAATTAATGTGTAATTTCCTCCAAAAAAAACTGCTGCTCCTTGTGCGTTTGCCAAGTCGAGTAAATTGGGTTGATTTTTAACTAAACCATCAATAAAGTTCTCTTCCTGTGACATATATTCAACTAATCTTGATTGAATATGATTCAATTGCATTCGATAGTCAAAATCTTCATTTTCTTCACGGGCACTAATTTCTGAAAATATGACTCTACCTAAAAATTCACAGGCTTTTCGTAATTCGTAGGAAATATATTTTGGTGTTTGATGGTGACAAGCGATTAATCCCCAAAGTTTACCTTCCTTGATGAGTGAAATTGTTAGCGAAGCACCCACACCCATATTATGTAAATATTCAATATGACAGGGTGAAGGACTTCTGAGAATAGAGTTAGTGAGATTTGCTGGGGAATTACTGACAGGATTTTCTGCGGGAATGATTTCTACTGCTTCGGCATGGATATTCGGAATTAAGCGAATCCAGTTTGCAGCAAATAATTTTCGGGCTGGTTTGGGAATATCTGATTCGGGATAATGTAAACCTAAATATGGTTCTAAATTAGCGAGTTTTTCTTCAGCGACGACAGAACCATGTCCATCATGATCAAATTTGTAGAGCATCACGCGATCGAATCCGGTGATTTTTCTGACTTCTTGGACAATGATTTTACAAAATTCTCGCAGATTTGTAGTTGATTCTAGTTGATTAATTGAAGTTCGTGCTAAATGATAAAAGCTCAAAAATGCAATATTTTCCTGAGATATTGCTGGTTCTAGTTCGAGAACTAAAAAGCCTTCGGAATTATGATGAAAAACAGCATCAAAGACTGCATAATCATCACCTTTTTTTCGCACCCAAATTTTAGTTGGGTTGATGTAATCTAAGCTTTCAGAATTTAGCCCTAATCTAATTTGTTCGAGTTGAAAGCTATCAATGACATCATCGAGTGTCCCTTGAAGTAATGTTTCCGCACTGACACCAAACTGGCTATATACATTACTACTAACTTGCAGTATTTTTAATTCTGGTTCTTGTAAAACAAACAGAACACCATGGGGCTGAATCTGGCTAAAACTATGAATTGGTGATTCTTTGAGTTGGATGACCTGTGTATTTTCGTTTATATTTTCTAATGGTAATTCACGATGTAATTCACTAACCATTACTATCCCCTTAATTTTTTAGGATTTTCAATCATCAAAATGTCAGAAGTAAAAAGTCAGAAATATCAAAAAGTAAGACTGTATTGACGCAGAAAATATAAAGAACACAAGTGTGACGAGTCATAAAATAATTAACTTGGTTTTTGTCTTTATTTTTACTGTCGTTTGTTTAATATTCTCTTCAAATAAGAATAATCAATAAATATAAAAATTTAATCAACAACTTGAAGAGAAAACATCAAAATCTGACTTGAGAACTAAAAAAAATGACCTAGCGTTCAGAATGCACTAGTCAGAACCATAAAGATAAAGGCTAGTGAGATTTTTCTTACCTACACTTTTACTTTGCGCTTTAAAGTCTAACAGTCTGTTCCAACAATCGCAGATAAGAAATGTGAAAAAAACATTAAGCCACTGTGTTAGTTATTAAGTAATATTTTGTTATTTATCAATATTTGAACTTTAATCATTAAAATATTAAGTATATTGACTTCTGGCAATTGCAATCCAGTTTCAAACCAAGCGATCGCGATTTTTGATATAAAAACATTTAAATCCAGGAATTAAACCACATTCGCAAAGGTCTATAAGTTTCATTTGTTAGGGGTAAACCTAAATATATTGGCAACCACCAAATTAAACCACCAATAATCAGAAAAGTGGCGGAAACTCCGGTAGCACGGAATGACAACCGATAACTATGCAAACATTGGTCAACAACCCAAGCGATCGCCATAAAAGCAAATACGACTCCAGTCATGTAATGATAAATAAATAGGCAGCGTGTGACTTTAATCCACGGTAATAAGTTCGCTACATAATTGAGGATTAAATAAATTGCAATCCAGGTTTCTGGGTTAATTTTAGCGGGGAAAACAAACCGCTTTCTATTAATACTCGGAATAATAAAAGTTGAGACCAATATTCCTAATAAAATTACTAGGGCAACAACACCCAACCACCATAAAAATGGGTTTCCCATGGCATGAACATCATAAATTACTTTTCCCGCACCTGGTGGCAGTGGAGGTCCCATAACTGGTAATGGTTCTTGAAAAGTTTGGGCTGTTTGGTAATAATATGCCATTGGTCTCATCATCAAGGGCCATTTGTACCAAGCTGCACAATAGGGGTGGACGCTAACATTATTTCCACCCATGCGTTCGTGAAATCCAAAAATTTGTTTGTGGACTTCGATGAAGTTATATTTTGTGTCGAGTATGAGGTGAGGAATCCAAATAATGCTGTAGATAATTATGGGGATAATTGCCAGAAAGACAATTATTTGGAAGATATTTATTTGAGTGAGATTTTCGAGAGGTGAAGGTTTGTTGTCATTTTCTCCCTCATGTCTTTGTTTATTTTTCCACATGAAAATTAATTGTTGCCGAGTCAAAGGTGTATCAGCAACAAGAACTTCGTTGGGGAATGACGAGTTTGTTTCGGGAACGGCAAATTGAGAATTTTGTAATATCCGAATTAACCAAGCGACAACCCACAGCCCATATGCACCTGCAAGGTAAAATACACCATTCCATTTAGTGCCAACTGAAGCACCAAAACTGACTCCTGCTAATGCTAAACACAAATTACGTTGTTGTTTGTGATTGAGGGCGAGAAGTAACAGGAAGTGAGCGAGCAAACCAAAGATGACTATGTATTGGTTAATGAGGGCATACCGAGCTTCAACAATGAAAATACCATCACAAGCAGCAAACAACCCAGCAATTAGAGCAAGAGTACGACGGTGACTGAGTTGATAAGCAATTCCGGCAATGAGTAGGGGAATAAACGCGCCAGAAAAAGCATTAATCCAACGGTAAGCGAGGGGCGACATCAGAGTGCCCGTCAACCCATTTACCGTATCGTCCCACCAAGGTACATGTTTACCAATCCAAATTCCCACAGCAATAATTAATTTACCAAGTGGTGGATGACCATCAAAAAACGGTACACCAGTGAGATAATTGTTACCAAACTTCGCATAATATACCTCATCGAAGACAAGAGTATTAAACCTCTCCAGTCCCCAAAAACGTAAAGCGAGTGCTAGTAAAAACACACTCACCAAGCCGATTTGAAACCACTTTTTTGTCATTAGTAAATTAGTTATGGGTTAATGGTTAGTGGTTAGTAGTTAATAGTTAGGAATATAGGCGAATTAATGATTCTTCTTTGCTTGCCCACCCCAGCAGTCCCGATTAACTATTAACTATTACCTATTTACCTATTACCATTAACCATTTTCATTTTCCACTGTAGCGATCGCCAGTATTGTTTTCAATACGGAATCGGGATTCAAGCTAATCGAATCAATACCTTCTTCGACTAAAAATTGGGCAAATTCGGGATAATCGCTGGGGGCTTGTCCGCAAATACCAATTTTGCGATTTTTCTGCTTCGCTGCTTGAATTGCCATTTTCACCATCCGCTTGACACCCTGACTGCGCTCGTCAAATAATTTTGCCACTAAAGTTGAGTCTCTATCAATCCCCAATGTTAATTGTGTCAAGTCGTTGGAACCAATCGAGAAACCATCAAAAATGTCGGCGAATTCCTCCGCCATAATCACATTGTTGGGTAATTCGCACATTACATACACCTGCAAGCCCCGCTCACCCTGCTGTAATCCATTTTTTGCCATTTCTGCCAAAACTAAACGTCCTTCTTCAGGTGTGCGACAGAAGGGAATCATGGGGATGACGTTAACTAAACCCATTTGCTCGCGCACTCGTTTGATGGCTTCACATTCGAGGGCGAAAGCTTGGCGATAGCCTTCATCGTAATATCTTGCTGCCCCTCGCCAACCTAACATGGGGTTTTCTTCATGGGGTTCAAATTGTCTGCCACCCAATAAATTTGCGTATTCGTTACTCTTGAAATCCGACATGCGGACAATTACAGGTTTGGGATAAAAGGCGGCGGCGATTCTCGCAATTCCTTGGGACAGTTGCTCAATGAAATATTGGGGTTTATCGGCGTACATTGCTGTCATCTCGGCAATTCTCGCTTTGGCGACTTCATCCTCTAATTCATGAAAGCGTAACAAAGCCATGGGATGGGTTTGAATTTGATTGGCAATGATAAATTCTGTGCGGGCTAATCCGACACCATCATTGGGAATTGCTGCTAATTTAAATGCTTCCTGGGGATTACCAACATTCATCAAGATTTGGGTATGGGTGCGGGGTAAATTGTCTAGGGGTACTTCTGTGACGGCAAACGGTAATATCCCTTGATAAACCTGTCCTTCCTCACCTTCAGCACAGGAAACTGTCACATCTTGACCATTTTCTAGGATTTCCGTGGCATTTCCACAGCCAACAATTGCAGGAACACCCAATTCCCGCGCAATGATAGCTGCATGACAAGTTCTACCCCCAGAATTAGTGACAATGGCGCTAGCTTTCTTCATTATCGGTTCCCAATCGGGGTCTGTGCGATCGGTGACTAGCACTTCACCGGGCTGAAATTCGCTAATTTTCTCGGCATCGACGATAATTCTTACTTTTCCTTGACTGATAGCTTCTCCAACTGCGCGCCCTTTAATTAGGGTAGTGCGAGAGAGGGGGAGACGTGGAGCATCAGATTTGCTGGCTATTTCTACAAACTCATAAGTCCGCAATATATTGCCGACTTTCTGCGACTGTACAGTTTCGGGACGTGCTTGCACAATAAAAAGCTCATTTGTAATCCCATCTTTTGCCCATTCAATATCCATTGGGGTAAAAGTTCCGTTTTCATGGGAGTAATGATCTTCAATTAAACATGCCCAATTTGCTAATTGTAAAATTTCCTCATCACTCAGAGCAAACTTATGGCGATCGCTCATTTCTACTGCTACATTTTTAGTGGTAATAGCACCTGCTTCGTAAACCATTTTTAAGGCTTTACTACCCAATTTCCGATCAATAATTGCTCGAAATCCCGTTTTTAATGTCGGTTTAAATACGTAATACTCATCGGGATTTACTGTACCTTGAACGACATTCTCCCCCAATCCATAGGCAGCATTAATTAAGACGACATTTGGGAATCCACTTTCAGTTTCAATCGAGAACATAACTCCCGATGTCGCTAAATCGGAACGTACCATTTTTTGAATTCCCACAGTCAAGGCTATATCAAAATGGTCAAAACCTTTAATTTCGCGGTAAGATATGGCGCGGTCTGTAAATAGGGAGGCAAAGCAGCGATGGGTTGCATTTAAAACCGCTTCAACTCCCGTAATATTCAGGTAAGTTTCTTGCTGTCCCGCAAAACTAGCATCCGGCAAATCTTCAGCAGTTGCCGAGGAACGCACAGCAACATCAGTATCCTGATTATACTGCTGGCAAAGTTGTTCGTAAGCATGGGCGATCGCATTTTCTAATTCTTGGGGAAAGGGAGTATTTATCACTAACTCTCTGGCTTGTTCTCCCCGTTTTTTTAAGTTATTCACATCTTCCACATTTAAATCGTAGAAGAGTTTACGGAGCTTCTCTTCCAGATTAGCTGATGCAATAAAAGAGCGATATGCAAAGGCTGTTGTTGCAAAACCCAAGGGGATATTTATACCCTGTGGTTTGAGTTTTTGTAACATTTCACCCAATGAGGCATTTTTACCTCCCACCAAATGTATATCTTTGATACCAACATCATCAAACCAGAGGATAAAAGATTGTTCTTGGGAGGATTGAGATAGAATATTTGGCGCGATCGTTACCATTTAGCACGTACCTCCTAAATATACACTCTGGTGAGAGGAATTTTATTCCTTATATGTCGTGTATATCACACAGAAACGGATTTTGCCCTACGTCTAATTCAGGATTTATCGCGGGATTTACAATTATTAATTTTTATCTAAATCTGCTGATGCTGCTAACTTCTCCTGAAAAGGATATTCTGAGCCTATGTATTCCCAATTTATCTGCGATCGCTAATATTCTTGACTGTTTCACAAATCTAATAGTCGTCTGACATTCTCCAAATTGATTATCGCCCATTTTGCATCTAAAGTTACTTTTTTTCACTTTATAAACGATTAATTATGATTTAATTGTTTTTATTAATTAATGTTAATTATTACATTCTCATTACAAAACAAAATATAACTAGGGGAAACCCTACAAGCCTGAATATACAAAACTTTGCCTTAGTATCAACTTGATTCCTCATCCGCATTTATTCGGTAATTTCGCCAGAGATGTAAATTCTACATTCATTAGTTTCTGCGTACATTTGCGGTTTCATCCCTTTTATTTACCTCAGGTTGACTATATCTAAAATCAGTACAAAATCTAGTATAAAAATTGACTATTAATCTTGACTTTTATCTTCATTAAATTTACAAAAGACCTACTTGCAAACAAAAGTCAAGTCATCAAATAGAAATCATTAATTAATTCACCACGTAAATTTAGGGAGGTTTATGTTCGATGATTTTAGCCAAGAAGCAAATCAAGCAATTCTTGTGGCGCAACAGGAAGCTCGCATTTTAAATCATCATTTTGTGGGAGTCGAAAACCTTCTTTTAGGATTAGTAGAAATTGAGGTCGGAATTGCCAGTAAAATATTAAAATCAATGGGCGTAGATGCTAGCAAAATTCGTCTAGAAGCGAATAAAATTATCGGTAGAGGTTCTGGAATAGTTGGTGAACAAATACCTTTTACGCCCTCTAGTAAAAGAATTTTGCTCAAAGCTCGTCAAGAAGCTTACCAATTGGCAGAAACAAAAATCAATACCAAGCATTTGTTGCTAGCTTTAATTAGAGATGCTGTTAATGAAAATAATATAACTTCTACCCACCCAAGTATATCAATCCGCATTTTACAGAATTTAGCAATTGATTTAGATAAACTTTACCAACAAATTATTGATTATAGACAAACTGTGAAAAGTCCTCATCAAGTCGATACAACACAGATGATTGTAGAAAAGATTAATAAAATGGAATTGGGAACCAAAGATAATCAAGTAAATTATTTAGATAAATACGCAGAAAATCATCTCTTAATCACTTCTCCCCTGCTGGAAGAAAAAGTTAAACATCTAGCAATGATGTTAACAGGAGCAAAACAACTAGTAGCTGAAATTGAAACTCATCTAAATCCGCTCCAATTCCTATCAGCCTCAGATGTACTTGCTGCAATCCATCAGTCACAAAATATATCCGAAAATAACCAAAATTTCAAAGATTTATTAATTAGATTACATGCATTAGTGGAAGCAGAAACAAAATTAACGGCTGAAGATATCAGCGAAGCTAGAAGTCAAATAGTTATTTTAGCCTTTGCCAGTAAAAAGATTGGCGAAGATAGTTGGCAGCGAAAAGCCAATACCGCCATCAAAATTTTAATTGGTACAGTTGTCCAACGTCCCCTAGAAAGTCATCAACTAGCGGAATATCGGATGGTATTACCTGCCATTTCTAAATTACTGACATTGAGATAAATTACTTGGAGCCTAACCCCAGCCCTCACTCTCGCGTCTACCCGCAGGCAGGGAAGGGGCTAGAAACTATATTTTAATCCCTTTGATTACCAAATGCGATCGCCATTTTCGTCAACTCGTGCTTGTCGAATCACATCCGATATCTCTTCGGCATCCTTGACGTGATGTAGGGTTTTTGTCTCCCCATCAGGGTATTCTGCCACAAAATAAGTCGGTACTTTGATCCAATCACCTGTAATATCAGGAACATCAACAGCTACTTGTTGGGCTTTTTCTTCAATTGATTGTGCTTCTTCGGCAATTCTATCGCCTGGGTTAGCTGTAAGATTTTGTTCTTTGACATTCGGTTCGTCAGGTGTAGGGTGCTTATTATCTACTGGTTGTTCAATAGGTTTTTGAGGTTCAGTATTCATAAAGTTATGGAAACATTTTCTAGAGTTCATTCCCTCCAATTTAAAAAAATTAACTATAACTTTTCTCCTTCATCGGAGAGAGTTTGACTCTTGACTAAAGTGTTATTTTTATTGATGATACTTCTGCTGATGGATAGTAACCAAGCTCTATCTCCATATTTAGATTTATATCAATTTCACCTAAATCACTACGATAAATATGTTGATTAAAGTGTTTATTAAAGACTTGATTCTCTGCTTAAAAATGTCTACTGATAAAAATGTGAATCGCCAGCCTTCAAAATGCTATTTAAATCCTGTGTGCGGTTGCATGAATCCGGGAAAAGAAATTGCATGTGAAAGCTGTGAATATTTAGAATCTTGTTTATCTCGCTGTGATAATTCTCGTCGTGCTGACATCAAAAATGGTAAGCATATCTAATGCCATTCTTTGATTTTGAATAGTTTATTAATAGTTTCTTAATATTGACAATATTTGATATTTGTGCTATGAACGACTTTGGATAAATAAATCAAGTTTAAATTTAAAGACGTGAATATACCTTCATCCCCTAAAAAACCGTATGTCGTGTCATGGCAGGCGGTTTTCTCATTACTAATGTTTATTTTCATGTACTTGCCAATTGGGGTACTGGCTTTTTATAGCTTTAACAAATCACCTTATAGTGCCGGGTGGGAAGGATTCACCTTTAACTGGTATGAGAAATTATTTAGCGACGATCGCATTTTGCTGGCTTTAAAAAATAGCTTAGTAGTCGGTGTTTGCGCGGTAGGAATTTCTGCTGTTTTCGGAACTTTAATGGCGGTTGGTTTGGCACGTTATCGCTTTGCTGGCAAATCTTTATACCAAGGAGTTGCTTATTTACCCTTAATTATTCCGGATATTGCGATCGCAGTTGCTACACTTGTGTTTCTGGCTGCCTTTGCCGTTCCTCTGAATATATCGACAATTATTGCAGCACATATCGTTTTTTGTATTGCCTATATTGGTTTAGTGGTATCGTCGCGTTTGACGAGTCTCGATTCGCATTTAGAAGAAGCAGCCCTTGATTTAGGCGCAAATCCAGTTCAGGCTTTTATGTTAGTTTTATTACCGCAGCTAGTACCTGCAATTGTCGCCGGGTGTTTGCTGGCTTTTGTTCTCAGTTTAGATGACTTTCTGATTGCTAGTTTTACTGCGGGTAGTGGTTCAAATACCCTGCCAATGGAGATTTTCAGCCGCATTCGCACCGGAGTCAAACCAGATATTAATGCTTTGAGCGTTATTCTTATTGCCATATCCGCATTTATCGCTGGAATTGCAGAATTAATTAGAGTCAAAGGAGAAAAGCCTTAGGAATCATATAAAAATAAGTAGTGCAAGCGTCTCGCTTGCTATTTTCCAAAGGTGGGCAAGATGCCCCGGAGTTTCCCGTGAAGAACATCTCCCCGGCAACTCCTCTCCACACTACTTGTTCAATTTATTCCTACACGAATACTTAGAAAACTGGGGAAGGGGCTTGGCGATGGAGAGAGTGACATTTATTCGTCAAATTCACGTTACATTTATCTTGAGTAAATACTTTATAGATAAGTTAAATTAATTTGATTCAAAATAAACCTAAAAAAGATTATACTTCGCTTCCTTTATTCACTTTAATGCTCACCGTATACTTACAATTATTTCTAGCTTGCTCCTGAGTAGGGGTATTTTAGATTATTTAATTAACAATGTGCCACTTTGACAATTGGCATGTGTAAATAATATCCGTAGAATAGCTATATTCCATCCAGTGCTGATATTCTGGTTAGTATCAGTTTAATATTTGCATAAATACTCGGAAGTTAGTTTTTTATGCCGCTAATAAAGAATAAATTTTCATTTACATACTTACATTTGGCAACTGCCTTATCGATAACCTTGTATTCCGTCTACATATGGGCAATACCTAGTTTGGCAGCAAGAGTCGTTTTTAAACCACCAGGCGATCGCATGCCGAGAACTTCTGCTGGGGGTGCATCGCGAACTGGACCAACTTGTGGAATTAATAGTAGTAACAGCAGCCAGGAAAATGTTACACCCATCTTACCAAGAAGCAATATTGGTCTGACTGTAGCAGAACATCCGACAATATTTATTTATATTCCCAAAACAAAGGCAAAAACTGCATTTTTTAGCCTTGAAGATGCTAATGAGAAGAATATTTATCAGGGTCGCTTTGATTTGCCTCAACAAGCAGGTATCATGCAAATCAAGTTACCAAGCTCCATTCCCGAACTCAAAACCGAGCAAAAATATAAATGGTCATTAGCAATGATTTGTACAGCAGACTTGGAGCCAGACAGTCCATTTATTAGTGGATGGATTCGTCGAGTTAGTGTTAATCATAACTCCCGAAATCTCCAAGCAAATTTGGATTCTGTCGCTAATTTAGCAGCTTCAGGTTTGTGGTACGATGTCCTCTCCACACTTGCACAATTACGTCATTCACAACCAAATAACCCAGCATTAGTGACAACATGGCAAGATTTACTCAATTCTGTAGGCTTAAATGCGATCGCCAATGAACCCCTGATAAATTAACCCAATATCTAATGTGGTCTAGATTCAAAAAACCAGTTTGGCAATGGCGTATTCTCTTAATTACCTCTCCTAGTGTAGCCATTTGCGTGATTGTTGCCAGTATGCTGGGATTCTTTCAACTGCTCGAATGGTCTACCTTGGAGCAGTTTTTTGCAATTCGTCCCCAAAAACCAATTGACAAACGTATCTTAATAGTTACTGTTGATGAGCAAGATATAACTGAAACTGGTAAAGCTGTAATTCCTGATGAATTTCTGGCTGATGCAATCACAAAAATTAGCATTCACAAGCCTGCCGTCATTGGTATGGATTTTTACCGTGACTTGCCTGTAGAACCTGGGCATCAAAAATTAGTTGAGGTGATGAAAAATACAACTAATTTGATTGGGATTCAGAAAATTGCCGGTGATAAAGTTCCTCCTCCTCCAACTTTGGCAAAACGCGATCGCGTTGCACTTTCTGATTTGATTTTTGACAGTGATGGTAAAGTCAGGCGGAGTTTATTGGGGATTGAAGATGATAATGGCAACTTTTACGAAGGTTTAGCAATTCGCTTAAGTCGTCTATATCTTGAACCCAAAGGAATTCAACTAGAGTATGTCAACAGCAGTCAAAGCATTTTGCGATTGGGAAAAGCTATATTTATACCCTTGCAAAAAAAACAAGAATTTAATTATGGTGCGGTTGATATGGGAGGGTATCAAATCTTCTTAGATTTTCAAGGATTCTCAGAAAGATTTGAAACAGTCACCCTGCGAGATGTACGTAAAGGTAAAGTATCACCAGCAAAAATACGCGATCGCATTGTTTTTATTGGTTCGATTGCAGCCAGTAGTAATGATTTTCATCTAGTGGGATTTCGCCGTAGTTGGCAATCTGAAAACGATAGGATGGCAGGTGTAATAGTTCATGCCAATATTGCTAGTCAAATTTTGAATGCAGCTATTGATGGTAAACCATTATTGCGTGGTTGGAGTACATTCAATGCATGGCTTTGGATTTTATCTTGGTCAATAATTGGTAGTTGTATTAGTTGGTATTTACTGGAGTTAAAAGCTTCACAAAAAACTATTCCCGGACTGGTTGTAATTGGGATTATATGCATCACAATGACAATTGTGGCTTGTAGCTATGGAGCTTTTCTTTTAGGGTGGTGGATTCCTTCGGTATCGCCAATTTTAGCTTTATTATTATCCGCGATCGCAACTACAATTTTTCACAAACAGACACAACTCGAACTGGTAAATTCCCAATTGCAAGAATATTTGCTAACCCTAGAACAGAAAGTTAGCGAACGAACCCAAGAATTAGCCTCGGCGAAACTCGTCGCTGATGTTGCCAACCAAGCGAAAAGTGAATTTCTCGCTAACATGAGTCATGAATTACGTACACCTCTCAATGGTATATTGGGATACGCACAAATTTTACAGCGTTCTTCCAACATGAACGTAACCGAACGCAACGGAATTAACGTCATCTATGAGTGTGGCTCCCATCTCCTGACCCTAATTAACGATATTTTAGATTTATCAAAAATTGAAGCGCGTAAGTTAGAACTAGATAATAGTAATTTTCATTTGCATTCCTTTTTGACAGGGATTGTGGAAATATGTCGTATCCGTGCAGAGGCGAAAGGAGTTGCTTTTTTCGTTGAGTTAGATTCACATTTACCAATTGCAATCTATGCTGATGAGAAAAGATTACGACAAATTCTCCTGAATCTCATTGGTAATGCGATTAAATTTACAGATATTGGTAAAGTCTTATTTAAAGTGACAATGATTGCTTCTCAGTCAGAAAATCAAAAATTTAGATTTGAAATTATTGATACTGGTGTGGGAATGAATCAGAAACAACAAAGCCAAATATTCTTACCATTTGAACAAGTTGGGGCAAGAAATAAACAAGCACAAGGAACTGGTTTAGGCTTGGCGATTAGTTCCAAAATTGCGGAACTTATGGGTAGTAAAATTCAATTAGAAAGTGAATTAGGGAAGGGTAGTAGGTTTTGGTTAGATTTAGATTTAACAATTTCCCAGGAATGGTTGAAACCAACTCAATCATCTCCAATCGAAAATATTATTGGTATTCGTAGTCAAACAAATAAAATCCTAATTGTTGATGATCAATCAGAAAATCGTTCTCTAATAGTTAATCTCCTAGTACCTATTGGTTTTCATTGCTATGAAGCAATTAATGGTGAAGATGCTTTAATTCAAGCTGAACAATTTAAACCAGATTTAATTATCTGCGATTTAGCAATGCCACGCATGAATGGCTTTGAATTCACACGTGCTTTAAAACAGCATCCCACTTTAAATCAAACAAAAATAATTATTTCTTCTGCTAGTGTTTTTGAAAGCGATCGCCATAATAGTTTTGCTGCTGGAGGTGATGATTTTTTACCAAAGCCAGTCCAGATAAATGATTTATTAAGGTTACTCAAAAAATATCTACAAGTTGAATTTATTTATAATGAAAAAATCTCAAAAGATGAATTTTTTACAACAAAAAAATCTCAATTTACAAATTTAGAAATTATTTATCCACCAGCATCAGACATTAATCAATTGTTAGAGTTATCAATGCGTGGCAACATCAAAGGTATTCATTTAATTTTAGATAAAATAGAACAGCAAGATGAAAAATATATACGTTTTACCAGTTTGATTCGCCAATTAGCCAACAAATTTGAAATAAAAAAAATTAGACACCATATAAAAAATATCCAAAATATTCAAAATCAGAAGGTTGAAATAAATGAATGAATTAGTTTTTGAAAAAGCGACAATTTTAATAGTAGATGACAATCAAAATAATCTCCAAGTTTTATGCGATTCTATCGCTGATTCTGGTTGGGAAATTTTAGTAGCAACTGATGGATATAGTGCTATTGAACAGGCAGAATATGCTCAACCAGATTTGATATTATTGGATGTGATGATGCCGGAAATGGATGGATTTGAAACTTGCGAAAAGCTCAAATCAAATCCAATAACTGACGAAATACCTATAATTTTTATGACTGCGCTTTCCGACTCCTTTGATAAAGTCAAAGGCTTTTCAATCGGTGCTGTTGATTATGTGACAAAACCTTTTTATACTGAAGAAGTTGTAGCTAGAATTAACGTACATCTCAGAATAATTTCTTTAACTAAGCAGTTGGCACAACAAAAAGTAGATTTAGAACAGCATTATGCCGCTCAAAAAAATAAATTAACTGATACATTACAAAATTTAAACAAATCACAAATTCAATTAGCTTCGAGTGATAAAAGCGCAACTTTAAGGAAATTAGACACTAGCACTGCCCATGAAGCGAGTAATCCTGCTAATTTACTCACAGGGAATTTATCTCACTTAGCCGACTATACCTCCAAACTCATTAATCACCTTCAGATTTATCGTCGAGTATATCCTGAAAACAAAGCAGAAATTGATATAAATGCTCAACAGATTGACTTAGATATGTTAATCAGGAAAATACCAGAAATTATCTTTTTAATTTCAGAAGAAATTGAGCAAATTAGTAACATTGCCAATATTAATAATCAATTAAAAAATAGTTAAAATATAGTTAAGGATAGTTTAAAAAAATTGAAATATAATTATTTTTGACTATTCAGCCCAGAATATCATAAATATCTTCGTCAAAAACTCTGAGATTACTTCCCTTCGCCGCGTTTCAGCCGCAATAATAAATAGTGCTTGCGTCAGTCCTGTTAATATAAAAATAAAATTTAGTAATATCAAAAGACACTCATAAAAATAATTATTCAATATTCAATTATTAATAAATATACCGACTTGTTCAAAATTTGCTGTCATTATCAATAATTTAAGCTAGGATTTATTAGTATTAAGCTGATGTGCAGCTAAATTGTACTAAGACAAAAATGTCAAATGACTGTAGTGCGGAGAGGAGTTTCCGGGGAGATATTATTCACGGAAAACTCCAGGGCTGGAAAGCCCGCGTCTCATATACAAATTAAATACGCGACAGCTTATATCCAATGCAGTTAATAGAAAAATAGAAAAACAGAAAAAATTAATCTTATCTTTACCAAGAAGCATTCACTTCATAAAAAATAATATGAGTAAATATTTAGATTTATTTTTTTTCGGAATAGTATTTTTTTTTGCTACTACATCATCCAATGTCGCTTACAGTTGGGATAAATCTCCTATTGCACTACAAAATTATCCTTATCTCTTTTTACTCACTCAAAAATCCGAAAACACTACATTTTTGCTGGAGCAAGGCAAACTTAGATTTGCAAATGGACAGTTTTTAGAGGCTGCAAATCTTTGGCAAAAAGCATCTATTGCTTTTGAACATCAAGGAGATAAACTCAATCAAGCATGGAGTTTAAGTTATCTATCTCTTGCTTATCAACATTTGGGAGAGTGGCAAAAAGCACAAACCACAATTAATCATAGTCTCAAACTTTTACAACATTCCCATACAACCATTAATTACGCAATATTAGCAGTAGCCTTAAATACTCAAGGTAAGTTAAATCTATCGACTGGAAAAGCAGAATTAGCCTTAAAAAGTTGGCAGGAAGCAGAACGTGCGTATATAGCTACAGGTGACAAGCTTGGTGAAATAGGTAGTAAAATTAACCAAGCACAAGCATTACAAGCAATGGGTTTGTATCGTCGTGCGAAAAATGTCTTGATAGATATTAATCAGCAGTTACAACAACAACAGGATTCACCATTAAAACTCAAAGCTTTGCGAAGTTTAGGAGTCACATTACAGGTAGTTGGTGATTTTAATCAATCAGAAGCAGCTTTGGCAGAGAGTTTAAAAATAAGTAATAAGTTGAATTTGAGAGAAGAAAGCAGCGAAATTCTCATGAGTTTAGGTAATACTCAACGTAGTGTGCAAAATATTCCCACTGCATTAAATTATTATCAACAAGCTGTGGCTAATACCATTAATTTACAAGTAAAAGTCGAAGCTTTACTCAACCAACTGAGTCTGTATATAGAAATCTCACAAAATGACTATGCTAAATCTTTGATATCATCAATAGAAACACAATTAACAAGTCTTCCTCCTAGTCGAAATTCAATTTATGCATCTATTAATTTTGCCAAGAGCATTTCCGAATTAGCAGAAAAAGAAAAAGATAATTTGGGAAAACA
Organism: Calothrix sp. UHCC 0171; assembly: GCF_034931845.1. Lineage (NCBI taxonomy): Bacteria > Bacillati > Cyanobacteriota > Cyanophyceae > Nostocales > Calotrichaceae > Calothrix > Calothrix sp. UHCC 0171. Next base: position 250,868 of record NZ_JAYGHN010000002.1, on the reverse strand, counting down.
TCAAAAATACCAAAAAGCAGAGAATATTTTAGAAAAGGCGCGAAATCAAGCTGAAGAATTAGGAGATTTGCGTGCCAAAGCTTATGTATTAAATGAATTAAGTAAATTATATTCACTGTCCCAGAAATATCATCTGGCTTTAGAATTAAGTCAACAATCCCTAAAGGTTGCCCAAGAAATAAATGCTGCTGATATTTTTTACCAAGCGGCTTGGCAAATTGGACGTATATCCAACCATTTAGGTGACAAAAATACTGCATATTCTGCCTACAAATCTTCAGTAGAAACTCTGAAATCATTACGAAGTGATTTAGTCGCAATCAACTCAGATGTTCAGTTTTCGTTTCAGAAAAGTGTTGAACCAGTCTACCGTGAATATGTATCATTGCTGTTGGAAGAAAGCAACCCAGGAGAAGAGAAACTCCAAGAAGCCAGGAAAGTGATTGAAGCATTACAACTGGCAGAACTGGATAATTTTTTCCGCGAAGTTTGTATAGATACCAAACCAGAAAACATCGACAAAATCGACCAAACAGCTGCGGTCATTTATCCAATAATTTTACCAGATCGCCTAGAAGTAATTCTATCAGTTCCGGGAAAAGCATCGCTTTCCAAATATCGAATCGCTTTACCGGAAGCCGAAATTGGAAAAACGATTGGATTAATGCGACAATCCCTCAACCCCGTATTTTCCAGTCAGGTACGATCGCAAGTTTCCCAACAATTATATAATTGGTTAATTCGTCCCGCCGAAGTTGAGTTATCGCGGCGCAATATCGAAACATTAGTATTTGTCCTGGATGGCTCGCTGCGTAATCTGCCAATGTCAGGATTACATGATGGCAAACAATATCTGATTGAAAAGTATAATATCGCCCTATCGCCAGGATTGCAACTCATGCGATCGCAACCCAATCAAGGGAAGCATCTCAAAGTCATTGCCGCCGGATTAAGTGAAGCCCGCCAAGATTTTAAACCTTTACCAGGAGTTGAATTAGAAATCGCAGAAATTACAGCCAATTTATCAACAAAGACGCTGTTAAATCAGGATTTTACCAACTCAAAAATTAGAAGTGAGATTAAATCAACACCTTTTACTGTTCTACATTTAGCAACTCACGGACAATTTAGCAGTCAATCGGAGGAAACTTTTATTGTTACTTGGGATGGGAAAATAAAAGTTAAACAACTGGACGAATTATTAGCAGCCCGTACTGAAAATGAATCGAGTCCGATTGAATTAATCGTTCTCAGTGCTTGTCAAACTGCCAAAGGAGATAATCGCGCCATATTGGGCTTGGCAGGGATGGCTGTGCGTTCCGGTGCCCGCAGCACTCTGGGGACATTATGGGCTGTCCAAGATGAATCAACAGCTAAATTTATGAGTGAATTTTACAAGCAATTACGTCAACCAGGTATTTCTAAAGCTGAAGCTTTACGTAATACTCAAATATCTTTTTTAAAAAACACAAATCAGGATTTTCAACATCCTTTTTATTGGGCTGGATTTGTCTTAATTGGTAATTGGTTGTAGTTATACCAATTCTCCAAAAGAAAGTAGCAGATGGTGACGCGGAGATGGAGAGACACGGAGACTTATTTTATGTGTTGCCAGATTTTGGATAAACGATATTTATACCGAATTATTCTACTAAAATCAGTTCCAGAAAATTAATTTTTCAAAAAAGAAAAAGGGCACAAGGAAAAAGAAAAAAACTTGCTTTTCCCCTTAACCTTGACCCTTTATTCTTATTAATTACGCATCATTCAAAGCTGCAATTCCAGGTAATACTTTACCTTCGAGTAATTCCAAACTAGCACCACCACCAGTAGAAATATGGCTCATTTGGTCAGCTAAACCAACTTTTTCCACCGCAGCCACCGAGTCACCACCACCAATGATGGTGATAGCACCTTTTTTGCTGATTTCGGCAAGGGTACGTGCTACAGCTTCAGTCCCAGCAGCGAATTTATCAAATTCAAATACACCCATGGGACCATTCCAAATGACGGTTTTGCAGTCTGCTAGGGCATCTTGGAATACTTTGATTGAGTCGGGACCAATATCTAAACCCATCCAACCATCGGGGATATTATCGATACTGACAGTTTGGGAATTAGCATCGGGCGCGAAGTTATCTGCAACGACAACATCAGTAGGAAGTAGGAACTCAACACCTTTTTCTTTGGCTTTTGCTTCCAAAGATTTGGCTAACTCCAACTTATCTTCCTCCACCAAAGACTTACCCACACTCAAGCCACGGGCTTTGTAGAATGTGAAAATCATTCCTCCGCCGATGATGAGTTTGTCGCATTTTTCCAGCAGAGTCTCAATGACACCGATTTTGCTAGATACTTTGGAACCACCAACGATCGCAACTAGAGGACGCTGAGGATTGGCGATCGCATTTTCTAGATATTGCAATTCCTTCTCAATCAAGTAACCAGCAACCGAGGGGTTGAGATACTTCGTTACACCCTCTGTAGAAGCATGGGCGCGGTGTGCAGTACCAAATGCATCATTGACAAACAAATCGGCGTTTGCAGCTAATTTTTTGGCAAATTCAGAGTCATTCTTCTCTTCTTCTGCATAGAAGCGGACGTTTTCCAACATCGCTACTTGCCCATTGCTCATGGCGCTGATTTTGGCAGCCACACCATCACCAATGCAATCATCGCAAATAACTACTTCCTGCCCCAATAATTCTGAAAGACGTTTCGCAGCCGGAGTTAAACGCATTTTTTCATTGACTTGTCCTTTGGGACGACCAAAATGACTAGCCAAAATTACCTTTGCCCCTTTTTTGCTTAAATCTTGAATAGTAGGCAGTGCCGCACGGATGCGTGTATCATCCGTAATATTTCCCGCATCATCTAGTGGTACGTTGAAATCTACCCGCACAAACGCACGCTTGCCAGATAAGTCCGATGCAGATAAATTTGCTAAAGTTTTCTTTGACACGGCACAACCTCCGATTGCCTTTTGCTATGTTTTGAATAAATACAACCATCCAGATTGTACCGAGTCACGGGGGCGAAGTTGAATTAATGTTTAAAACTGTTTTGTTTCCTATCGATCAAAGTCGCGAAACACGCGAAGCTGCTGAAGCTGTTGTCAATATCGTTCAAACCTACGGAAGCCGCTTGGTGCTGCTATCGGTGGTTGAAGAAGCAAATCCAGAAGCGCCGACGGCAGATCCGATGAAGTCAGTTGAAGCTGTCGCTAAGTTACTGGAAACTGCGAAAAATTTATTCCAACAGCAGGGGATTCAAACCGAAACCATCGAACGTGAGGGTAAACCAGCCTTCACTATTTGCGATGTCGCTGACGAAATTGGGGCAAATTTAATTATCATGGGATGCCGTGGCATGGGGTTAACCGAAGAAGGTTTAACCGATAGTGTCACGAATCGCGTGATTAATTTATCACCTTGTCCGGTGTTGATTGTGCCTTAGTTGGGAAAAGGGGATAAGAGAAACCTCTTATTCCTTTACTCCTCACCTGTTAACCTGACAAATTAATTGCTGGGTGTGGCAATAAGTCAATTCAATAGAATTTCTGATTTTCTGTAAGCGTTGCCCTTCCCCAGGTATCCTAATCAAAACCGTAGTTCAATGACAACGCCGTTATGCTGAAACTGATTGATGTTTTTTGGGCTTACATTCTGATTGGGATATTGATTTTGGTGGGACGGTTTATTCGGCAACGAATTTGGGTGGTGCGATCGCTCTATATCCCTAGTTCGGTTGTGGCTGGTATTATTGCCCTATTGCTAGGCTCAGGTGTTTTTGGAATGATAGCCAAAGCAATTAATCCCACATCTCCTTTAGTGGATGGGATTTTTGCACCGGCAATTGTTGATATCTGGAAGCAGTCTCCGGGTATTTTTATTAATGTCGTATTTGCAACTATTTTTCTTGGTCAGACAATTCCCAATTTGAAAATGATTTGGCGTAAAGCTGCACCCCAAGCTGCATTTGGTCAAATTTTAGGCTGGGGTCAATACGTAGTTGGTTTAATACTGGCAATGACCGTATTAGTACCTTTTTTTAATTTACCCGTCATATCTGGCTGTTTAATTGAGGTTGCCTTTGAAGGCGGACATGGAACTGCTGCGGGAATGGCAAAGACCTTTGAAAAATTAGGATTTCCCGCCGGTGCAGATTTATCATTAGCGTTGGCGACAGTGGGATTAATATCGGGTGTAGTGGCGGGGACAGTGATTATTAACTGGGGATATCGGACTGGAAATTTGCAAATTATTCAGGCATCTGCACATTCTGAGACTACAGAGAAAACATCAGCTGCTGAACCCCAGGAAATTCAAATAGCCCGCAGAAATTTGTTTCGCGATTTATTAATTGATCCATTATCGTTTAATTTTGGTTTTGTCGGATTAGCGATCGCTTTTGGTTGGTTAATTTTAGAAGCACTGCGGACTTTGGAGGCAGTTACTTGGGGTGTCAATGGTTTGAAGTTGATGCCTTATGTACCACTTTTCCCGATCGCCTTAATTGGTGGGGCAATTGTACAAATTATAGTTGAACGTACCGGACGTAGATATTTAATTAGTCGCGCTTTAATTGAAAATATCGGTGGTGTATCATTAGATGTGACAATTGTTACTGCCCTCGCCACAATTTCCTTAGCAGTAATTGGTAATAATCTTGTTCCATTTTTGCTACTTTCATTCGCTGGGATTGTCTGGAATATTTGTGCATTTCTTTTCTTGGCACCCCGAATTTTCCCGACATTTTGGCTGGAACGTGGTATTGGCGACATGGGACAATCGATGGGAGTCACAGCCACGGGGATACTCTTGATGCGAATGGCTGATCCAGATAATCATTCTGGGGCATTTGAAGGCTTTGCTTACAAACAGTTATTTTTTGAGCCAATCTTAGGCGGAGGTTTATTTACTGCTGCGGCTCCACCATTAATTGTTGAATTTGGCGCTTTCCCAATTTTATTACTGTCATTTGTAATTATGATATTTTGGTTGATTTTTGGGTTAATCAACTGTAAGCAAATCAAGTTAGCAGCCAAAAGCAGCTGAACTATCACAGCCAATCCAGATTGGAAATGGGAATTTAATAACTTGCAACTTTCGATTTGATTGGGAATGGTGCGTTACGCTCCGCTAACAGCACCCTACTTTTGTACTTGATTTAATCCACATCCCTAATCATTCAGATTCATATTTCTCCCCCTCTCCCCATCCCCGCGTCCCCCCATCTCCCCCTCTCCCCATCTCCCCCTCTCCCCATCCCTTTATCCTAAATTTTAGGCAAACCCGACGAAACCAAGGAATGGGGGATAAGAGAAGGCTCTTATTCCTTCATTCCCCATCATTAACCTGAAAAATTAATTACTGGGTGCAGGACTGCTTAAATTAGTAGGAATTTTCTCAGGTATAGTCCAATAGTAGACTGTTTTCCCGTTGACATTGAGAGTCTTTTCTGGCTTCCAATCTCCCATATCAAAAGCGTGGGAAACAATGCGAGTACCGGGTTTAAGTTGCTCAAAAAGCTGCGATCGCAATCTTACATTCAGTTCTGGTAGCAAGTATAGTGTGACAACTGTAGCTTTGCTAAAGTCAGTTTTAAATAAATCTTGTTGCAAAAACTTGACTTTATCGGTGACACCTTCTTTGGCGGCATTGGCATTTGCTTCTTTAATCCGTTCTGGGTCAATATCGATACCAACCCCTTGCGTACCAAACTTCTTTGCCGCAGTAATAGGAATTCGTCCGTCACCACTACCTAGATCATATAAAATGTCATTTTTGCCCACTTTGGCAACTTCCAGCATTTTATCAACCACTTCCTGCGGTGTCGGTACATAGACAACATCCGGTGTCCGTTCCTGTGGCTGTGTCTGTGTTGCAGGTTTTGTTTCTTGTACTTGTATTGCTGGAGATGGTGTGGCGCTGCTCTCCTGGACACTACTAACTTGTTCAGCACAACCTGTTAGCAATAAACCACTCAAACTTGCTGTTGCCAAGAAAACTTTCAAAAACATTGGTTGTAATGTCATTATAACTCCGTTGGTAATGAGATAAAGGGTATTTGGGGACATGGGTAGAAGAGAGATATAAATTTTTAACTCTCACCCTCTCCGTCTCTTCGACAATTTGTTATTTCCGACTGAACATCAGTACGGGAACACCTGTAAGTAAAACTACGACCCCGATGCTGCCACCGATACCCGTATAGTTAATACTGGAATACAGTAAATAACCGCAGGTGGCACAAAACAGTAGAGGAATTACAGGATAAAGCGGCACTTTGAAAGGACGGGGAATACTTGGCTCTCGGTAGCGCAAAACGATTAAAGCAATACCCGATAACAGGAAAAAGAACCAGAACACGGGGGCTGTATAATCCACCATTGTTTCAAAGCCTTTTCGCCTGATAGCCCCGATAATTACTAGCGCAAATGTAATTCCAGCCTGTACAATCAAAGCATTAGCTGGACTACTGCGATCGCTCCAACGTCCGAGAAATGCAAATTTGGAAAAATCACGTCCCAGGGCATAATTTGTTCTTGCGCCAGTAAATATGGTGGCGTTAGCTGCACCTAATGCAGATAAAGCAATGAGGACACTGACAAACTTTGAGCCACCTTCACCTAACACAAGACGCATCAATTCAGCCGCAGGAGCTTCAGATGTTGCCATTCTTGCGAAGCCAAATCCATGCAGATACGCAAGGTTAATCAGGAGATATATTGCAGTAATAATGGCAATACTTCCTAATAAAACCTTTACCATGTTGCGCCCAGAATCACTTACTTCTGCGGATAGATATGCAGCTTCATTCCAGCCACCATAAGTAAGTAAGACAAATACCATTGCCAAGCCAAAGGTAGTGGTTTGGGTTACTGGTGTTGTCGTGCTAATTGCGGGTTGTGCAGCAGCTAGGAAAATCCCCACCGCAATCACAAGTAGCAACCCCAATACTTTGGCGACAGTTAATAAATTCTGCGTCCACTTACCCTGCTCAATGCCGATAACATTTAGGATAGTCAAGAGTGCGATCGCGATACTAGCGTAGATAGCCGAAGAATATTCCCCTAACCGCCACAATTGGGAAGCATAATCTCCAAACACAAATGTCAATAAGGCGATAGAACCCGTTTGAATTACCGTCATTCGCGCCCAAGCAAATAAAAACGATAAATTTCTCCCAAAGGCTCGTTGTAAATAGTAATAAACCCCTCCAGCATCTGGGTAAGCTGTAGCTAATTCGGCATAGCAAAGCGCACCAATGAATGAGATAACTCCACCCAAAAGCCATGCAAACATCGCAACCTGTGCGTTAGCCACGTTGGCAGCAACTAATGCTGGAGTTTCAAAAATACCGACACCAACAACCATGCCGATAATTAGAGCGCCAGCATCGATGGTAGAAAGGGTTGGCTTAGGTCTAAATTGTACTTGTTTGGGCGGTGTAATTTTTATTGCCATAAAATTAGCTTAGTAGAGTAGATTTTCCCAAATGTCAAAATTAAAGGATTGAGAATTTACTTTTGTTCAAGGGACTTTGAAGTGGCGATCGCTATTCCCAAGCTTTGCCTTTTCTATAACAAAAGTAACTTTTTTAACATCCTTTGCTGATTCAGACAGTTGGTAATCCTTCTATCTGCGTCCATCCAGTACCTTGAAGGAAGGAGTAAATTCTTCGTTAAGGACTTTCTGTTTACATCTACGATTTTGATCTATTTTGAGAATCGCCTAATTAATCTAGCAAAAGAGCGGCTTATATTAAATTCGACTTGAGTCAGAAGAGTAAAACCAGTAAATGTGATATTGGGATGGCTACTGGGGAAAATACATAAACTCATTCATTCGCCCGTAGTTATTAAATATGACACTGCAATATTGAGATTCAGTATATCATGACTTTTGTATCTATTTTTACTAGAATTACACAGTACAATCTCAGTCTTTTGATGATGGGAGGATTCATTTTTATGACTCCTGTTGATATCAAAAGATTAGTTCAGGCTCAATCTTCCTCAACATCTAATGCTAGTGGGCAGGAAGACATTATTGTCAAAGAAGAATTATATTTTGGGTTATCAAAACCAGAAGGTAAAGTCGTATCTGAACTGGAATGGCAACGGTTTTTAAATAATGTGATTAGCCCTCGGTTTCGAGAAGGTTTTACTGTGATGAATGCAAACGGACAATATCTTAGCCGGAATGGGAAACTAATTCGAGAAAATACAAAATTAGTGATTTTAATTCATCAAAAGCACTCCACTAAAAATGTACAGGTTCAAGAAGCGATCGCAAAATATAAACAAATGTTTCAACAAGAATCTGTTTTGCGAGTAACTAGTAATGTGAAATTATCTTTTTAGCACTATAACTGATAAATTAAATGATGAATTATCCCTGATTTTCTGTAATTGATTGACGTTGAAAAATAATCATTTCATCTCCAACAACAGGATTACGCGCAACCAATCTCTCTTGAGAATCCAATATTTCTAAATGGCTAAAATCTAATTCTTGAGAACGTTGAAATATATCAGCAGCTAATTTATCCTGTTGTGACTTTTTCAAGCTATACCAATCATCATTAATCGTCACGATTAAGCTGCTATTACGAAAATTTGCTTGGATTGATTTTACTAATCCAGATGTAACACCTTTACTCACCTCTGCAACTCGATTTTCTATTGCTGCAATTAGAGTTTGTTCTGGAGTTAAAGGGACAAATTCTGGTGTTGGTTCGGGTTTTACTTGCTCTACAACAGTTTGAGTTTTTTCTGGTGGAATTTCTTCCGTTGGTGGTTTCTCCTCAGTTTCCTCGGCTATGGGAGGTTTTATTTCTTCTTCTTCTTTTTCTTTTTCTTTTTCTTGTTCTATTTCCTCTTTTACTTGTTCTTCTACAGATGGAGTTGGGAGTACGTCAGGTTTGCTTGGTGTGGCAACTACTAGGGGAGGTGCTTCTTGTGATGGTATATTGATAGCAACTTCAGTATTTTTACTTACAAAAAACGACGATGTAGTCCAGACAGTGACTATCGCAATCACAATAATTGTTCCACTCAAGACTGTATCTGAGATTTGCGACGAAATCTGTATCGGTAACACAGCACGAATACTAATTAAAATCGCACCCCACCACCCCTGCTGTCTAACCTCAGCATCCTGTGGTTCAGTTTCCAGCTTATCAACCGTCGCTTCTAAAATTCCTATAGTTCCTCGCAAAAATTCGATAATTTTTGCCTTCCAAAATGGGAGAGATGACTGGTAACGTGTTTGACTAGTTTGCATGGCATCTTCTTGCCGACGACGTGGCTGACGACGATTTCGTCTCGGCTCTGGGGAAGAAGGGGGTTGAGAATTGGGGTTATCTTGAGACATGGAACTTTCAGCAGAGATAGCTAATCAATGACAAGTGGCTTTAGAGAATGTATCACTACATTGGGGTTGAGTTCAGATAAGCTATCTACATATTCACAAGGGGAAACATGAATCTCAAACGACGTAAATTTTTATTTTTAAGTGGCTCTACTACTCTTGGTGTGGCAATTTTAGGCTTTACGCAAGTTATTCAAGCTAGTCAGAATATTACCAAGCAAGTTAATAAAAAACCGCTTCCCACCGTCAAAAAAAGTGAATTCCTACTAAGATTTGTTTCTGTGGCTGATACTGGTACGGGTGCAAAAGGACAGTATGCAGTTGCCAATGCAATGACAAATTACCATAGTAAAAATCCTTATAATTTGGTGGTTTTAGCTGGAGATAATATTTACAATAATGGTGAAATTGAGAAAATTAATGCAGTTTTTGAGCGTCCTTATGCGGCATTACTGAAAAAAAATGTAAAATTCTATGCATGTTTGGGTAATCATGATATTCGCACAAATAATGGCGACCAGCAAGTAAAGTATACTGGGTTTAATATGCAGGGTAGATACTACACATACACTCGTAACCAAGTACAGTTTTTCGTCTTGGATACGAATAGTAATGCTGATATGAAAACACAGTTAACTTGGTTAGAAACAGAATTAAGTAAGTCCAAAGCACCTTGGAAAATAGTCTATGGACATCACCCAATTTATGCATCGGGGGCTTATGGGAGCAATCCAGAATTTATCAAGAATTTCACACCAATTTTTCAAAAGCATAATGTTCAACTTTATATTAATGGACATGAACACCATTACGAACGAACAAAGTCTATTAATGGTACTACATATTTAATCTGTGGAGCCGGCGCAGGAACCCGCCCTGTTGGGAAAAATGCATGGACTGCATATTCGGCAGAAAAGTTGAGTTTTGCAGCCTATGAAGTCTACACAGATAGAATTGAAATCAAGGCTATTGGTACTGACAACCAAGTTTTTGATCGCGGGATTATTCCACTTAAATAAATATCATTTAACCGGAATGAGAGAAGACTTAATTAATTAACGTTAATGAAGATTTTAGTAAATGCGATCGCAACATAATTGAGAAAAGACAATTAAAACATTGGACAATTTTCTACAAGTCAAATTTTATTACTTGTAACTTTTTTGTTGACTAATAACAGTTTTATGTCTCAAGAATGATACTGAAAAACTTCTCATATTAGTATTTCTCAACACTTTTTTAGTAAATTCAAGCAAAGTATATTAATTTCATAATTGTCTTTCACACAGCAAAGTTATACTATAACGTGAGCGGTTAGCTATTAGCTATTAGCGGTTAGCTAAATACTTATAAAATAAGCGCTAATACCTATTTTTGAAGTCAAAATTCTAGCCGTTCTTAGTATAAATTTAGATTTGGTAAGCTCTTGCTTATCTATAAACTACTAAAAATAGGATAATTTAGAATGGAGCGAATCATATAATCACTTATGCTATGAAATTGACAATGCTACCGCAAACTTTATTACTTCCATCACTAGTAATATTACTAGGACTGATTGAAGTAGGATGCGGTACAAAACAGGAACAAATCAATCCAGAAAAATTAAGTATTGGTGTCGTTAGCTACGGAGAAGGCACTGTATCGTTAGAAAAGTACGATCGCTTTAAAAACTATATTGCCGAGCAAACAAAATCAATTGTCGAACTTGAACCTGCCTACAATGAATTACAGGCAGTGGAACAGGTACAGCGCCAAAATTGGGAAATCGTTTTTGCACCCCCCGGACTAGCTGCAATTGCTATTGGTAAATCCCAATATCTGCCTTTATTTTCGATGGAGGGTGTCACGAGTACCCAACGTTCTTTATTGCTGGTTCGTGACGATAAACCAATCCAGAAAATTGGCGATTTACAGAACAAAATTGTGGCACTGGGGGAAACTGGTTCTGCTGCGGGTTTCTATGTACCCCTATATGACCTATATGGGTTAACTTTAAAACAAATACAACAAGTACCAACACCTAAAGTCGCACTTGCCAGACTTAATGATGGAACTGTTGATGCAGCAGCAATGTCAGAACGCGATTTTGAAATCTATAAACGTGATTTTCCAGCAACTAAGTTTCGAGTATTACACACTAGTCGTTGGATTCCTGCTGGAGTGGTACTATTAGGACCAAAAGTAGAAAGAAACCGCCAACAGCAGATTGAAAAAGCCATGCGCGAAGCCTCTCCTGATGTTGCGGCTGACGCTGGGTACATCACTGCGGCGAAAGTACCTAACTACGATCAGTTTATTCAACTAATAGAAAAAGTGAGACCACTTGAAGATAAAGTCAAACAAGTTCCCGCAGTTTTGGTTCATCAACAACTAAATAATCAAGGAACTCCTAGCCCACAAAAAACGAAAGTTGAAAAAACTCAATAACTTGTCTCGACAAAATTTAATTTTTCTCGGCGTTATTAAGTATTGTGAAGCCAGATAAGTAATTGGCTATAGATTTTTTGATCTACTTAGCAGTTTAGTAATTGAAGTTTGTGTAACTTAGTCATAAGTTATTAGTTATGGCTAGATTAGAGATGGAATTGCACCTTGTGGTAAGCATTGTCTCTGCTAGTGGCTCCTAAATTCTCAATTCTGAATTCTAACTTCTAAAACTCAGCATTTTGGATGGCTGCTAATCGTTAAAAGAACCAGTTATTTACCTGAAATAGCGGAGTTCAATGCTATGTCTCAGTTTCCCTTGGCAGGCTCAGAAATTGCAGCTGGAACCTTGATTGATAATCGCTACATAATTCAAAAACTACTTGGACAGGGTGGGTTGGGAAGAACTTATTTAGCTTTTGATACCCGTCGTTTTAACGAACCCTGTGTCCTCAAGGAATTCGCACCTCTGGGTACGGGTGAAAATGGCTTAGAAAGATGCCGCAATCTCTTTAAACGCGAAGCCAGAATTTTACATCAACTCGAACACCCGCAAATACCGCGTTTTTTGGCATGTTTTGAGGGAGAAGGTAGATTATTTTTGGTGCAGGAATATGTTGATGGTAAAACCTATTCTACCTTATTGCGCGATCGCCAACTGCAAAACCAAGTATTTTTGGAAGCTGAAGTCATAGATTGGCTACAAAAACTGCTACCAATACTTACTTATATTCATGAGCATAATATTATTCATCGTGATATTTCCCCAGATAATATTATGCTGCCATCTGGGAAAGATTTACCAGTCTTAATTGATTTTGGTGTCGGTAAACAAATTGCTGATTTAAATGAACATGCCAATCAACAAGTAACTTTTGTTGGCAAAATGTCATTAGTGGGAAAAGTGGGATATGCACCCCGCGAACAAATTAGTATTGGCTTGTGTTCTCCCAGCAGTGATTTATATGCATTGGGTGTCACCGCAGTGGTATTATTAACAGGTCGTGACCCCTCATTTTTGATGGATTTATATTCCTTAGAATGGAAATGGCGACTATATACAAATGTGAGCGATCGCTTTGCCGAAATCCTTGATAAAATGCTGGCTGATATCCCCAAAAATCGCTATCAAACATCACAAGAAGTGATGAATGATTTAGAAGAATTATTAACACAACTAAAAACACCGAAAAACACCTCTGAAACTACCATTTCCGAAATAGCAGTAATAGAAGAAGTAGACGAGCTTACACCTACTATTTATACTAATCAACCTGACCCTTGGGAAGTAACATCAGAATTTTATTTACCACCGATAGAAAATATATTTGCTAATACTACTGGTGATGAAGTTTACAATACTAATAATACTAGTAATACTGGTCTAAATATCAATAGAAAAACAAGTAATCATCACTCACATCAATCAACTAAATTACCATCTTTAGAACCGGAATTTCTCCAATCCTGTCAGCAATATCTAGCCTATTATATTGGTCCAATGGCAAGCATGATTATTGAAGAAACCCTAGTAGAAAATCCTAGAGTTTCCCAATCTGAATTTGTACAAATTCTCGCGCAAGAAATTCATGACTCCCATGATGCGAGTGAATTTGCTCACAAGTTGTTGACTTAACGTGATTTTTATACACCTAAATTCAACCCCTTCTCTGCAAAAAGAAGGGGCTAAAATCTACTCCCTAAGCACAAAAAATCAAGCTATTTCATACCTTCCCACTGGCGGATAAAGGACTTAGGAGTAGGAAATAGAAAAACTACCTGAAATATTTAAAGTTTCGGATTCCGGTATAACCCGTGACTTTTGCTAATTCGTCTAAATTCTGTACACCACTATATTGCTTCCCATTAATAATCCACGTCGGGAAGCCTTTTATCCCTGCGGCTTGACAATCTTGAGGTTTGCCTTTTGGACTTTGAGCAGCACATTCGACTTTTGCATTATTGTCATCAAGAATTTTCTGAGCTTCCTTACCAAAAAGTAATTTTTGCTCATGACAATGGGGGCACCAAAAAGCACTGTACTGTTTAGCACCAACCTTCACTAAATGTTGTGCCAATTGAATTTCCGCTTCTCCAGAGGTGGTTGTCACTTCCCAACCAAATTCCGGGCTGGGTTCTCCGACTTTTCCTGGACTAGCATCAAATAATAATTTTCCACCTTGTCCACCACCGGATTCGACGATGCGGACTGCTTCTGGGGAAATTTGACCAATCTGAAGTTTAGCACCTTTGCCAATACCCCCATAAACACCCAAAGTCGCAATTAGTGTCACCATCCCCACAATAATTCCGGTGAAAAATATTTGTCCCAAATCTTCCCAGGAACGACCGATAATAGTGAGTACCAAAAAGGATAAAGAAAATGTGGCAGAGGCAATGCAGTAGGGACAAAGGGCTTGGATACGGAATGCCATTACATACATGAGATAGGCACTAAAAACGGTCATTGCAAATGCACCAACCAATAGTAGTAACCATGTCACATTTTCAATTTTTTTGCGCTGCTCTTTATTTTCTTCTGGCTTAATTGCTAAGGGCGACAGGGCAAATATCAACATGCTCAAGTATGCCAAAAATCCATAAATTGGTAATGGGATACCCGAACCAACGGGAATTTCTGCCCAAGGACTAGAAAGAACATCATTACAGCCAGCTTTCCCAGCAGTTTCAGCTACGCAAGCGACAGCGCCTCCACTGAGTTTCTCATAGGTAAGATAAGCTGTAGTTAAGGCACCGATTCCCGCGATCGCAGCGATGATAATGCGCGAATAGCGATGAATCCAAGGAGTAGAACGTCGGCGAATCATAATCGTTAAGAGTTGTTGGTTAATGGTTAATGGTTAGTAGTTAGTAGCTGACGGTAGTTGGTAATTATGGCGAAGTTAGTAAGCTAGAAAAAACTGGATTAGAAATCACCCATCTCCTACTATCTATAATCAACTATCATCCCTTAACCATTAACCATTACCCATTTTCAATTTTACGAATGTAACTTGACAGAAGGAATCGATTTGTCACCTTCCTGAAAAGAGCGACTTTGGCGGGCTGCTTCCACAAATTGACTGACACGATTCGGATCAATTGGTTGCTCAATCTTTCCTTGCCGTTTCAACGAACTCGAAACAATTGCCCCATCCGCAGCCTGCATCAGTGTAGCAATATTGTCCAAACTTGCCCCACTACCAATAAATACAGGTGTACCATTTGCTGCATCTGTTGCTAGTTCCAAGTCTTGTAAATCGGGAGGACTGCCCGTTGCCCATCCAGATAAAATTACGGCATCGGCAAGTCCCCGTTCAATGGTATCTTGGACGGCAACTGTCAGGTTGGGAGAACTTAAAGGACGGGCATGTTTGACTAACACGTCGGCAAAGATTTTGACATCACTACCTAATTCCCGTCGATATCGTAATAGTTCATGTGCTTCCCCTTCAATTAGTCCTTGATCGGTTGCCATGACTCCGGTAAGTACGTTGACACGGATAAATTGTGCCCGCACACAACTCGCAATCGCGATCGCACTCCTACCATCGTTCCGCAGCACGTTTAAGCCAACTGGCTGGGTGACTAAATTCTGGATGCGCTGCACTACTACAGTCATTGCGCTCACTATTGCCGGATCGACTTGATTTTTGGTAAAGGGCGCATCGAAAAAATTTTCGACAATAATCCCATCAACACCCCCACTAGCGAGGGCTGTTGCTTCTTGTTCCGCACGGTCAATCACCGCTTTGAGGTTTCCTCCCCAACGGGGTGAGGTTGGCAGTGGCAACAGGTGAACCACGCCAATAATCGGTGTTCGGGTTTTAAATAACTGATATAAGTCCACGTCTTTAAATTAAACTGCTTTGCAGAGTCCATAGGAGCTTGTCACCATTTGGGTTTTGTATAATGGGACTAGCGTTCCAAAATCACACTACTTCGACTGGACGGAAATCGACACTGCCGAATAGCTCATTCTGTCACCTAAACTTAAATTATGAGTTGGTTTGATTAGAACTAGTTAGGGTTTTGTTAACTGTTACCAACCCTTAATCCCGAACTCGGAGCGATCGCAAAAATTAGTAAAAATTTATTTTACTATTGACTCGCTTTGTGCCTCCCTCTTAAGGAGGAATTTAGCGTGAAATCTTCCATAAGATATGTTAAGATGAAATCTGGCTACAAGAGGAGCTTGCCACTCGCTAGACGCAAATTTAGTGCTAGACATGGAACTATTGCATCCTGTGTGATATGTTCTAACAGGATAGCAACGTCATTAAAAGAGTTGGTTGCCAGCAGCCCGCAGTTTCATGCTTTACCTAAGCAAAGGTTGCATTACCGCTCGCGCAGTTAAAAGCGCTGGCGATTTCCCCAGGGTTGCGACATCCTTTTGAATACGCCACAGACATCTGTACATTCGCTTTAACAGCGATTTTATTGATGTCATCCAGAGGGCGACTTCCCGACGGGTAGATTTACAACGCAGTAGCTGCGGTAATGTAAAATACCAACAGCTAGTTTTTTTTTGAAGAAAAGTGACGAGCGAATCAATTTACCCTGAGATTCTTGAGTTTTTCCTCTGGAAAGCAGTAAGTTACGCACATAATAGCATGTTCTCAAAGCTGTTTTAGACATGACTAAGGCAAGCATTTGTCAGGGAAATTTTGCTTTTCATTTGTTTGCAAATGTTTAAGGATAATTCGTGTAGATATAATGCTGAACTGTTTGACACATAAGAAAAAACCGGAAGATGTTTTCAATATATGGGTGATAAGCCAACAATAGCAATTTCTCATTTAGGCTGCGAAAAAAATAGAATAGATACAGAGCATATGCTGGGGCTGCTTGTGGAAGCAGGTTACGGCGTAGATAGTAATGAAGATTTAGCAGATTACGTTATTGTCAACACCTGTAGTTTTATCGAGGCAGCGCGGGAAGAATCCGTTAAAACCCTAGTGGAATTAGCGGAAGCCAATAAGAAAATCGTCATTACTGGTTGTATGGCGCAACATTTCCAAGGTCAGTTATTGGATGAGTTGCCCGAAGCAGTTGCTGTAGTTGGTACAGGCGATTATCAGAAGATAGTCGATGTCATTCAGCGTGCTGAAGGTGGTGAACGAGTCCAAGAAGTTAGTGCCGAACCAACGTATATTGCCGATGAGTTTACACCGCGCTATCGCACAACTACCGAAGGTGTAGCTTATTTAAGAGTTGCCGAAGGATGCGATTATCGCTGTGCATTTTGTATTATTCCTCATCTTCGGGGTAATCAGCGATCGCGTACGATTGAATCGATAGTGGCAGAAGCAAAGCAACTAGCCAGCCAAGGGGTGCAAGAAATCATCTTGATTTCCCAAATCACAACCAATTACGGTTTAGACATATATGGCAAGCCGCAATTAGCCGAATTACTTCGAGCATTGAGGGAAGTTGACGTACCGTGGATTCGGATGCACTATGCTTATCCGACAGGACTTACCCCCGACGTAATTGAGGCAATTCAACAAACACCGAATGTTTTGCCCTATTTAGACTTACCCCTACAACACTCACACCCAGAGGTTCTCCGCGCGATGAACCGTCCCTGGCAAGGACGGGTTAACGATGCGATTATTGAGAACATTAAGGAAGCACTGCCGGAAGCGGTACTGCGGACAACATTTATTGTCGGCTTCCCAGGAGAAACCGACATCCACTTTGACCATTTAATGGAATTTGTCCAACGTCATCAATTTGACCATGTTGGAGTATTTACATTTTCGCCAGAGGAAGGAACAAAAGCTGCCACGTTACCTAACCAAATCACACAAGAAGTAATGGACGAACGGCGCGATGCTTTAATGGCGCTTCAGCAACCGATTTCACTCCAAAGAAACCAACAGCAAATCAATAGAGTTGTAGATGTCCTGATTGAGCAGGAAAATCCGGCAACAGGAGAATTAGTCGGTCGTTCTAGCCGTTTTGCCCCAGAAGTTGATGGGCTTGTGTATGTTCAAGGGACTGCTAAATTAGGAACCATCGTCCCAGTCGCGATCAAAAATGCAGATGCATATGACCTATATGGTCAAATAGTCAATTAATAATTCGTTGTTTATGGTTTAGTGGTTTAGTGACTTCAGCAATTAACTCAGACCCAATCATAATTAATACCAATTGACTAATATTCAATACCCAATTACCAAACAAAAACATTAGGAGAATTAATGAATCCTTCCTTTTCAGAATTAGGACTATCAGAAGAGCGCGTTCAACAATTGGAAAAACTCGGTTTTACTGAGCCAACCAATATTCAGGCACAAGCGATTCCCCATTTATTAAATGGGCGCGATATGGTCGGTCAATCGCAAACAGGAACCGGTAAAACTGCTGCATTTTCCTTACCAATATTAGATCGGTTAGATGTTAGACACCGTGCCGTGCAAGCATTAGTATTAGCACCTACCCGCGAACTTGCAATTCAGGTTCATGATGCGGTGGCAACTTTCGTCGGTGAAACTGGACTGCGTACCTTAGCAATATATGGCGGACAATCGATTGAGCGGCAAATTATGCAGCTTAAGCGTGGTGTTCATATAGTTGTGGGTACACCCGGACGTGTAATTGACTTGCTAGATCGTGGTAGCCTCAAGCTTGATGCCGTACGCTGGTTTGTTTTGGATGAGGCTGACGAAATGTTGAGCATGGGCTTTATTGATGATGTGGAAAGAATCCTCTCTCAAGCCCCTACGGAACGCCAAACAGCTTTGTTCTCAGCAACAATGCCACCTTCAATCCGTCAGTTGGTCAACAAATTCCTCAATGATCCGGTAACGGTTACTGTCCAACAGCCCAAAGCCGCACCCACCAAAATCAACCAAGTTGCCTACGTCGTGCCCCGTAATTGGAGCAAAGCTAGAGCCTTGCAACCCATTTTGGAAATGGAAGACCCCGAATCGGCATTGATTTTCGTCCGTACTCGCCGAACAGCAGCCGAACTCACCAACCAATTACAATCGGCTGGTCATAGTGTCGATGAATACCACGGTGACTTATCACAGCAAGCCAGAGAACGTTTACTAGGTCGTTTCCGCAATCGCCAAGTGCGTTGGGTAGTAGCAACTGATATTGCGGCTCGTGGTTTGGATGTTGATCAGTTATCCCACGTAATTAATTTTGATTTACCCGATAGCGTCGAAACCTACGTTCACCGGATTGGCAGAACTGGGCGTGCAGGGGCAGAAGGGACAGCAATTTCCTTGGTACAACCATTTGAACGTCGCAAACAGCAAGCTTTCGAGCGTCATGTCCGTCAATCTTGGCAAGTTGTTGCCATTCCCACTAGGGCACAAATTGAAGCGCGACATATTCAAAAATTGCAGGAGCAAGTACGCGAAGCCTTAACAGGAGAACGTTTAGCTTCATTTTTACCAATTGTGCGTGAATTAAGCGAACAATATGATGCCCATGCGATCGCAGCCGCAGCATTACAATTAGCCTACGATCAAACCCGTCCAGCGTGGTTATCAACCGAAGCGGAGATCGAAGAAGACCTTTCGACTCCCAAGCCCAAACTACGTGGTGGTGGTTCCTCCCGTCGCGATCGCGATTACGGCGATCGGAATTCCCGTCGTTCTTGGGATTCTGAACGTGGCGAAGGTGGACGCGGTGGTTCGGCGAAACCGAAATTGCGTGGTGGCTCTTCCCGTCGCGAATCTTCAGGTACACCAGTGAAAAAGTATGGTTCAGCTAGCGCTGCTCACGAATAACTAGGCTCAATGCTACTTTTTAAATAAGTGTTATTAGTGAAGTAGCATTAGGAACTAACTAGTCTCAAGGGTGTGCAAAAGTGCAAATTCAGAGAGTGACTCGCCAATAAATATAAGTTACTATCAAGGATAGAGTGATGTATTTGACACAGACTATACATTGTCAGAATATTGTCAGAGAATGTCTTCTATCCTCACCTGTTGCTGTCATGTTGCCTTCACACCCTTAACCTGCTTTAGTTAAGATATATTAATTAAGAATTCAGAATTTAGAACTCAGAATTTAGACTCAATCTTGAC
Source organism: Calothrix sp. UHCC 0171 (assembly GCF_034931845.1). Lineage (NCBI taxonomy): Bacteria > Bacillati > Cyanobacteriota > Cyanophyceae > Nostocales > Calotrichaceae > Calothrix > Calothrix sp. UHCC 0171. The sequence goes on along the minus strand of NZ_JAYGHN010000002.1, from coordinate 231,016 downwards.
AATTCTGTATTCAGAAAACACTAACAATATCAAACAACAATAATATTGCTCCGCAATTATCTCCCTACAGTTCAGATAATTAAGAATTATTTAAAAATAAGTAGTGCAAGCGTCTCGCTTGCTATTTCCCAAAAGTAGGCAAGACTTAGGCGTAAGCGCTCAGTCGAAGGCTGCCCACACTACTTATTAAATTTGTTCAATTTATTTTTACACGAATATTTAATTCCAACGAAAATGGATATTTAAACAAGGGGGAAATTTGTAGCGTCAACTTCCCCATGTTTAAATTATGAATTCTATCTTTGCATACTGCGAGGGTCGAGTGCATCACGCAACCCATCTCCCAGCAAGTTAAAAGCTAACACAGTCAAAATAATTAACGATGCCGGAGGTATAATCAACCAAGGCTGTAGCACCAAGATGGAAGCATTAGTTGCGATCGATAACATGTTACCCCAGGATGGGTCTGGTTGTTGAATCCCAAGACCAAGCAAACTGAGTACCGATTCTGCTTCGATAAAACCGGGAATCGAAAGAGTTGCTGTAATGATAATGTAGGTTGCTGTTTGAGGAAGAACGTGGCGAATAATTATATACAACGGTTTTCCTCCCATTGCCCTGGCAGCTTGGACAAATTCGCGTTCTTTAATCGACAATACTTGTCCACGAATAACCCTTGCTAAACCAGCCCAACGGATAAAGGAAGTAATGACTACGATGAGTAAAAAACGCTCAGTGCTGCTGAGATTGGGCGGTAATACGGCAGCAAGTGCCAACAATAGGTAAATACTGGGAATTGTCATTAACACTTCCACAAGTCGCATAATCGCGCTATCTGTCCAGCCAGCAAAATAGCCAGAGATTCCCCCAATAATCATACCCAGAGGGAAGGAAATGGCAACACCAATAATCCCGATAAATAAGCTGATGCGACCACCGTATAATAAACGACTAAATTGGTCTCGTCCTTGGTCATCTGTACCGAGAATATTGATTTTCCCTTCGCCGATGGTGCCAAAAAGATGTAATTTCAGAGGAATTCCGGAAAATATCTCAGTTTCCTCCCATTTTGGTGGTAATGGAGCCTTGAGTTCAAACAAGCGATATTCTGCACCCTGAACAAATAGCCTAATAGGTGAAGGTTGTTTGTCGTCTACGATAATTTGGCGATCGCCTGTTTCCAAATCTGTTTTTCCCTGTGTAGTCGGATACACATAGGGACCAATAAATTTACCAGATTTGTCTATCCAACGTATCTTTGTTGGTGGAAGTAGGGAACCGTTTGTTTGAGCAGTATAAGGATTGTACGGGGCAACAAAATCAGCCCCAATTACTGCTATGTAGAAAACTAATAACAATAGTGCCCCAAATTTTGCTAAGGGGTTTTTCTTTAATCGATGCCACCAATTCATAATTGTTGAATAGCCAATTGTCAATAGCTAATAGTTATAAGTTAATAGTTAATAGTTAACGCTTGGTGGCAAATTGTCAATCATTAATAAAATTCTTTACCTAGTTGCCAGAGTCAGAATGGGGAATATTCTTTTGAGCAAACAAGCTTAGGACTTACGCACTCGTAATACAAACAAAATCAGAGTTGTGATTATCCTCCGGTAAGGACTAGCCTGCGGCGACTGCACAGCTAGCTTTTATTATGCTCAACAGTGAAATCTTGTTATTTTTTGATGACATTGTTTGTGCGTAAGTCTAAAAGCAAAAAAGAATATTTACTCAGTCATTAATCAACTAAGCATGGAGTCGTTCAACTAAATACAGCTTTTCCTCCATTTGACGTTCGTGTTCAACCACAAACACGTTTGAGTATAAATTCGCCATAATTTGTTTACCTTGCTGTGTTAGCGATAGATAACGCAATCCGTCCTGAATGTATGGGAATACACCATTCCAGTAAAATTTCGCGTAGTTTTTCCGCAAGTCCGCAGGTGTTTTATATCCTAGGACTTTGTTCATCCCGGTTTCTTCAAACTCGTAGAACAAAGAAGTAATTTTTTTGAGATAACGAGGATCACTTAATTGTCCGATTAAATCTGCGGCACGTACTAAGGCTGCAAAACTCTGGGTTCCTTGATGATCTTCTGCGGCTGGTACAGGAAAGCGAGTTAGTTCTATATTAGTTTTGATTACCTCTGCATCAATGAGGTTATGTCCGCCAAATCTCTCGTCGATAAATAATTTTGCCCGATCAACATGATAGGGTGTCATGCTTGCATCTGATGCTCCTGGTGCCAAGGAAATCAATTTTCCTTCTTTACCTGTGGAGTACAAGCCCTCTATTTCTAGGTCTTGACGACAAACACCTTTGACATAACCAATATCATGGCAGACTAAGGAAATAATAAAGTGCAACCAGTCTTCACTGGACACACCACCTTCGCGGATGTGCTTACCGCGCAGAATTTCTTGTCCTACGAGAGTAACTAATATTGAATGTTCGACATTGTGATACAGGGCATCGCTATTGGCAATATTTTCTAAAGCCATACTACCTGCCCAAGCAATAATATCTTGATAATCTGTTTTCAAACACCCATAGGTACGTCTATACCCTTCCCGAATCTGATCTACAAAGGCATCAATTAAAATTTCTGTTGTATTGAACATACTGCTTACTTCTTAATAGTCAGTTATTTATTTATGGGCTTCTTGCAAATTTACTTCATTAAGTTGCAACTCAATGAGTTGGAAGGATGATGCAGATTTCTCCTTCAAGTTATCCCAGAAAGTCTAAGCTTTCTTGATACTTCAACGATTAACTGCATGGACAAAGAAAATATTTCTGTCTCTATCACAGGATATGCGATGCTTCACATAAGATGCAAAGTTTCTAGGTAAATCAGTGTTTATACGTAGCAATAAAATTTAAATTTGAAGTTTTTGATTAAACTTATTGTCTGGAGAAAGTCTTGATTAAGGCTTATATAAACTGATTCTATCTGGGTTTTTGAGGAGGAACACAGCTTAAGTTTTATGTATTCTATTTTACAGAAATTATATTTGCTACGGTGTTAGCACAAGTATAACTGGTAGTGCTTAAAAAGAATGTCTAATTGGGTGGGCATCGTCACCATATTTAGAAGAAATAAGTCATATTTAATATACGGTAATAATTGTCAATCTTTCTTAAACAAAGCTTGTTGGTCATGCTGAAGTGAAACTGGAGGCAGTGCTGTGGGAGAGGAAAGTTTTTCGGATATAGAGGTACAAGATTCGGTGTCAGCAGTTGACGATGCTGCGATTGAACAAACAGAGGTAAAGGGACGAGCATGGTTAACACCATTGTTACTGGGCTTGGGTTTGGGAATTACGATCGCAATTGGTGGCACAAAGCTGATTAGCCAGCGATCGCAGCCACAGAAAACCCCATCTACAAGCCAAGTGGCGATATCAGTACCTCCAGCAATGACAGTGACTGCAATGCCAGCCCAAGCCACTAGCATTAGCCGTGTTTTGAATGTGACTGGAACTGTCGCAGCACGGAATTTGACTCCTGTTTTACCACAGGCAAACGGCTTGCAAGTCAAGCAAGTGCTGGTGAATGTGGGGGATGCGGTTCAAGCTGGAGAAGTAATGGCAATCCTCGATAATTCTCTCCTCCAAGACCAAATTCGCCAAGCGAGGGCTGATGTTGAGTCCAAGCAAGCTGACGTATTATCAAAACAAGCTGATTTAGTCTCAAAGCAAGCAGCACTGGTATCGAGTCAAGCAGCTGTAGCAGCAAATCAGGCAGTGGTACAGCAACGAGAAGCTGACTTAGCCCAGGCAAAAGCGAGATTGCTAGATGCCCAGCGTAGTTTTCGCCGCAACCAAGAACTGTTTGCCCAGGGGGCAATTAGTCGGCAAGTATTGGATACTGGCGAAACTAATTTAGCGACTGCGAGGGAAGCAGTCAGGCAGGCGGAAGCCAATATTCGTACTGCCAAAGCGAATGTTGATAGTGCCAAAGCGAATATTGGTAGTGCCCAAGCTAGCATTCGGATTGCTGAGGCTGGGATAAATAGTGCCCAGGCTACAGTTAAGAGTAATAATGCCAGGGTTGAACAATTAAAGACTCAACTCAGACAAACTGTAGTCCGCGCTCCAGTCTCAGGTATTGTGGCTGAAAAACTTGCTCGTGTGGGTGATATTACGGGTGTGCCACCACAGACGCAGGTGGTGACGGTTGTCGGAGGCTCACAAAAATTATTTTCGATTATTCAGGATGGGCAATTGGAGTTACAAGCACAGGTTCCTGAAAACCAGCTAGCACAAATCAGAGTCGGTGCGAGTGTCCAGGTAAAATCTGATCGAGATAATTCTGTGCAGTTGCAGGGCAAAGTTCGAGAGATAGAACCAATTGTCAACCAGCAACGACGGGAAGCAACGGTGAAAATTGATTTACCAGCAAAGAGTTCCCTCAAGCCAGGGATGTTTGCCAGTGCCGCAATTACAACCACTACACAAACAGGTGTAGCTGTACCGCAAAAAGCAGTGCAATCACAAGCGAATGGTGACACTGTTGTGTTCATGCTATCGGGTGAAGACGCGGGTAATACGGGTGTCGTTAAGGTAGACAAGGTAAAAGCCCAAAAAGTAGAACTGGGGGAGATTTTGAACGGTGACAGAGTTGAGATTAAAAACGGACTACAAGTAGGCGATCGCATTGTCATTGATGGTGCTGGCTACGTCAAGGATAGCGATACAGTACGAGTTAGTCAGTAGTTAGAGGTCATGATCTAATCATTCAATTGGGAACTTTAATTTTATAGATAATTACCCAATACCCAATACCCGAAATATAATATATGTCTTTCAATCTCTCTGCGTGGTCAATTAAAAAACCTGTTCCCACGATAGTTTTATTTTTACTCTTGACTGTAATTGGTTGGTATTCCTTCATCACTTTAGGAATTGATACTAACCCCAATATTGATATACCTACAGTTTCGGTGACGGTGACGCAACCGGGTGCAGGACCGGCAGAACTAGAAACCCAGGTGACAAAAAAGATTGAAGATGCGGTTGCGGGTTTAGGTAATATTGATGAGTTACGTTCAACTATTAGCGATGGGATTTCCACAACTGTCATTGCCTTTGATTTGGGGATAAATACAGACCGCGCCACCAATGACGTACGAAATGCGATCGCTCAAATTCGTCAAAATCTACCGCAAGATATTAATGACCCAATTGTGAAAAGGTTGGAGTTTTCGGGTGGTCCAATCCTGACTTACGTTGTCAAATCTAGTACGCTTTCTGTTGAGGAGCTAAGTAATATTGTTGACCAAACTATTAGTCGGCGTTTGCTTGGTGTTAAAGGTGTTGCCCAAGTGAACAGGGTTGGTGGAGTCAATCGGGAGGTTCGTGTGAATTTAAATCCCGAACGCTTGCAAGCTTTAAATATTACCGCTACCCAAGTTAATGACCAATTGCGGGCATTTAATATTAATTTGCCCGGTGGACGGGCAGAGTTAGGTGGTAACGAACAAAGTATTCGTACCCTTGGTAGTGCCCAAACAGTTAAACAATTGGGCGAGTATGAAATAGTCCTCCCTAATGGTGGTTCTGTTCCGTTGTCGAGTTTGGGAACTGTGGAAGATAGCTTTGGCGATGTGCGTCAAACCGCCCAACTTAATAATAATCCTGTAGTTGCATTCCAAATTCTGCGGAGTACGGGTAGTGTCACCGTCACTGTTGAAGAAGGTGTCCAAAAAGCTGTTGAGGAATTAAATCAAACACTTAAAAATCAAAACGTTAGTATTGAATTAATTTTTACTCGTGCTGCCTTTGTTCGTGATTCTTATCAAAGCACAATCGAGGAATTAATCCAGGCTTCCGTCCTCGCCGTCATTATTATCATGTTGTTTTTACGTGACTGGCGAGCCACATTAATTACAGCCGTTGCCTTACCTTTGTCGATGTTACCGACGTTCTTTGTTCAGCAAGCACTCGGTTACACCCTGAATAATATGACTTTGCTGGGTTTAGCGCTAGCAGTCGGTAACTTAGTTGATGATGCCGTTGTGGAAATTGAAAACATGGAACGGCACATGGCAATGGGTAAATCTCCACGTCAGGCAGCATTTGACTCATCAGATGAGGTGGGTTTGGCTGTAATTGCTTCTGCGGCTACTATTATCGCTGTATTCCTCCCTGTTGCCTTTATGGGTGGGATTCCGGGTCAATTTTTTCAGCCTTTTGGCGTTACAGTCGCCGTGTCCACATTTTTCTCAACTTTAGTAGCTCGCATGGTGACACCAATGATGGGCGCTTATTTGCTGAAGGATAAGCGGGGGAAAAGTGAAAGGAAGAAATGGGGACATCAGAAGGCAGTGACAGGGAGAAATGGGGAGAAAGAAGTTTTACCTCGTCGTTTTCAACCCTATAAATCGCTGCTCAAATGGTCGTTAAATCATCGCATCACTACAATGATGATAGCGGTAGCATTTTTTATTAGTAGTGTGATGATGATTCCTTTGATTCCCAAAGGATTAGTTGATGGTGGGGATATCGGTATATCTACTATTGCTGTCGAACTGCCTCCTGGCTCGACTTTGGCAGATACCAATAAAGCTGTAACACAATTAACAAATTTAGTGAGTAGAAATACTTCAGTTGAAAGTATATTAGCAACCCAGGAAATTAACTCAGCAACTCTCACAGTCAAACTCAAACCCAAAGAAGAACGGAAAATTTCCCAGTCAGAATTTGAGCAGCAAATACGCCCCGACTTTGCTCAAGTTCCCGGTGCGAGAATCAGTTTCCAGAGTGCCAGTGCCGTCGGTGGCAGAAAAGATTTAACGGTGGTTTTACAAAGCGAAAACCCTCAAGAATTGCTGCAAGTTGCCGATAATCTGGAAAGGGAAATGCGAAATATACCAGGTTTAGTTGAGGTGACATCGAGTGCTAGTTTGGTGAAGCCAGAAATCTTAGTGATTCCCAATCCCCAACGCGCCGCAGATTTGGGTGTCACCGTACAAGCGATCGCACGTACAGCTTCACTAGCTACAATTGGTGATAATGAGGCAAGTTTAGCAAAATTCAACCTTCCCGACCGGCAAATTCCCATCCGTGTGCAAATTGATCCAAAAGCACGTCAAGATATTGAGACAATCAAGAATTTACAAGTTCCCCGTACTGGTGGTGGAATTATACCTCTCAATTCCGTTGCTGATATTCGTTTTGGTAGTGGTCCTGCAACCATAAACCGTTTTGACAGACAACGACAAGTGTCAGTGGAAGCAAATTTAGAAGGAATATCTTTGGGAGATGCGCTGAATACAACCGAGAAACTGCCAACTTTGCAAAATCTACCTCTGGGTGTAACACGACGTTCCGCAGGTGATGCCAAAATCATGGCAGATATTTTTGGCAAATTTGGATTGGCATTGGGTGTGGCAGTAATGATGATTTATGGCATTCTCGTACTGCTATACAACAATTTTCTCTACCCAATCGCCATTATGGCTGCATTACCCTTCTGTTTGGGGGGTACATTAGTGGCTTTGTTAGTGACACAAAAAGCCTTGGGGCTTTACGCTTTGATTGGTATCGTCTTACTCTTGGGAATTGTCACCAAAAACTCGATTTTGTTAGTTGACTATACATTAATTAATCTTGCCGAAGGTGAATCCCTACGTCATTCCTTATTGGATGCAGGTGTATCGCGTTTGCGTCCAATTTTGATGACTTCATTTGCAACAATCGCAGGTACAATTCCTCTGGCATTAGGCATCGGTGCAGGTTCAGAAGTGCGTCAACCAATGGGTATCGCTATCTTAGGAGGGTTTACTACCTCAACACTATTGACATTGCTAGTAGTACCAGTCCTATTCAGCTATATTGAAAATTTTCAAAATTGGATTTTAGATTTTGTCCGCTATGGCTTTAAAGGCAAAAAAACAACCAAAAAAAGGCGCAATATTCCACAGGAATCTCTTACGGATATTGTCAAATTACCGCCAGAAGCTGAAAAATCGCGATCGCAATCATAAAGTAATCATAAAATTAGGATATGGAAAAAAGAGATCAACAATTTTCTCGGCATCTTCGCGTTTTCCCTCCCCGCACTTTCCCCCTTTCCCTAGTTACACTAGATCAGAAACAATTATTTTCAACTTGCTACAATATCAAGCTTAAAAGCTGTAGCGATAAGAACAGCAGCTGCACAAAGGTAAATTAATATGGAAAAATTCGAGCCAAATATCCAGCAAAATATCAAGCCAAATAATTTATTAATTAAACAAAAGCCAAGTAAACGTCTGGCGCTAACGGGGATGCTGGCTGCCAGTTTAATGATGTTGCCGGGAATGCTGGGTGTGTCTCCAGCCATGGCACAGCAAAAAAACGATCGCGAATTGAGCTACAGTGAATTAATTAAAAAAGCCCAAAGCGGCGAGGTTAAAAAAGTTGAACTTGACGAAACTGAGCAAATTGCCAGAGTCTTTCTCAAGAGTCAAAAACCAGATGCACAACCCCTACAGGTGCGGCTGTTAAATCAAAATAGCGAGTTAATTGGCAAACTGAGACAAAGTAAAGTTGATATCGAGCCAGTTTCCTCCGCTAACAGTCGCGCCGCCTTTGGATTGTTAATTAATTTAATGTGGATTTTGCCCCTCGTGGCATTAATGTTATTATTCCTGCGGCGCTCCTCAAATGCCTCCAGCCAAGCCATGAATTTTGGTAAAACCCGTGCCCGTTTCCAAATTGAGGCGAAAACCGGGATTAAATTCGATGATGTGGCGGGTATTGAAGAAGCCAAAGAAGAATTGCAAGAAGTTGTAACTTTCCTGAAACAGCCAGAAAAATTTACTGCTGTTGGCGCACGTATCCCCAAAGGTGTACTGTTAGTTGGACCTCCTGGTACTGGTAAAACTTTACTCGCAAAAGCGATCGCTGGAGAAGCTGCTGTTCCTTTTTTCAGTATTTCCGGTTCGGAATTTGTGGAAATGTTTGTTGGTGTCGGTGCTTCCCGTGTCCGCGATTTATTCAAAAAAGCTAAAGATAATGCTCCCTGTTTAATCTTTATTGACGAGATTGACGCAGTTGGTAGACAACGGGGTGCTGGCATTGGTGGAGGAAATGACGAACGGGAACAAACCCTCAACCAATTACTGACGGAGATGGATGGTTTCGAGGGTAACAATGGCATCATTATTATTGCGGCAACCAACCGTCCTGACGTGCTTGATGCCGCCTTATTACGTCCGGGACGCTTTGACCGCCAAATCATTGTTGATGCGCCAGATCGCAAAGGTCGTTTAGCGATTCTTCAAGTTCATTCCCGTAACAAGAAAATTGACCCCTCCGTATCCTTAGAAGTCATAGCCCGTCGCACTCCTGGCTTTACAGGTGCAGATTTAGCCAACCTCCTCAACGAAGCTGCAATTTTAACCGCACGTCGTCGCAAAGAAGCAATTACCCCACTGGAAATTGACGATGCGATCGACCGTTTGACGATTGGGTTAACACTCAATCCATTAATGGACAGCAAGAAAAAACGCTTGATTGCCTATCATGAGGTCGGACACGCCCTACTCGCGACATTATTACCCCATTCCGACTCCCTCAATAAAGTGACAATTATTCCCCGTTCTGGTGGGATTGGTGGCTTCTCTCAGCAAATCCCCAACGAACAAGTTATTGATAGCGGACTTAATACCCGTGCTCGGATGAAAGATGATATCACCGTGACTTTAGGTGGGAAAGCTACGGAAGTTGAAGTGTTTGGGGAAGCTGAGGTGACAAATGGGGCAGTTTCCGATTTGAAAGCAGTAACGAATATTGCCAGGAAAATGGTGACAGTGTACGGGATGACTGATGTAGGTCTACTGGCATTGGAAAGCCACAATCAGGATGTATTTTTAGGACGCGATTGGGGAACTCGCAACGAATACTCAGAGGAAATGGCGATTAAGATTGATCGCAAAGTTAGAGAAATTGCCAACGAATGCTACCAAATTGCCCGGAATATTATCCGTGAAAACCGCACTTTAGTTGACCGTTTGGTTGATTTATTAATCGAACAGGAAACAATAGAAGGTGAACAATTCCGGCAGATTGTTGCTGAATATACACCACTTCCCGAAAAAGAATTGGCAAAGTCAAATTAGTTAAATAACATTGAATCAGAAGATGCGATCGCTCGAACAATAGGAATTGGGCGATCGTATTTTGTCACATTTGGATGAGGCGATCGTCATCTCAGTTTCTCTCAATGATTAGGATAAAACCGACACGGAATTATTTGCAATGAATACTCGCAAATAATCACGAATAATATTTATGTCTTTATTTTTGCAAAATTGGGATTCTCCCGTTATAAAAGTCTCATATCCTTAGATTGATCAAATCTTTTCTTATCTGATTACATCCGATGGCAGATGTCTTTTTTAAGATGTCTCTTTTAATCTTTTTCCTCAGTTCAATACTATGTTACGTTCTTCAATTGTTCTTGCTTTTATTGTCACCTTGATTGCTCTTGGAGCTTGGATAATGTGGCTATCCATTCTCAAGACTCAAAAAATTATCAAATTATTTAAGACAAAACCAGAACAATTGAATTGGCAAATCATATTTTCATTAATGATTTTCTTTCTAAGTGGTTATTTATTATGCATCTATTTAACAATTTACAGGTTAATTGAATGGATACCGTTACTCACGGGCATGGTTTTCTTTTTCGGAGCATTATTCGTCTTTTTGAGCATTACTATCTACCTCCAGACATTGCAAAGACTATTGATAGTACAGGAAAAATACCGCACAGCAAAAGAAAATGCAGAGTCAGCTTTATTTCAATTACAAGAAACTCAGCAGGCTCAAATGCAATTAATCCAACGGGAAACTATGTTAGGTTTGGGAACAATGGTTGCTGGAGTTGCCCATGAAATTAACAATCCAGTCAGTTTTATTCATGGCAATTTAGAATATCTTCATCAGTATACCCATGAATTATTAAATCTTCTTGCAACTTATGCTGCTGTATATCCAAATCCAGATATCAAAATTGTGAAGGCTCTTGCTAACAGCGATCTCAAATTTATTCAGAAAGACCTACCAAAGTTACTGAACTCAATGCAAGTTGGTGCAATTCGTATTAGTGAGATTGTCGAATCGCTCTCCAATTTCTCACGTTTGAATGAAGCTGACTATAAAAAAGCCGATATTCATCAAGGTATTGATAATACACTCACTCTTTTGCAGCATCGTCTCAATACCAGTATTAGCAAACCTATTTTAGTAGTTAAAGAGTACGATAAAATTCCGCCAATTTTTTGTAATCCTCGCTTTTTAAATCAAGTTTTTCTAAATTTAATTAATAATGCGATCGATGCATTGATTAAAAAAGTCGCGACTGTTGGTAAAAGTACAGATGAAACACCAACTATCTGGATTCGTACATTTCATGCTCAAGACAATCAAATCGCTATCTCAATCGCTGATAATGGTTGTGGTATCAGTGAAGAGATTAGCCGGAGCATTTTTCAACCTTTTTTTACTACTAAGCCTGTAGGTCAAGGAACTGGTTTAGGTTTGTCTATTAGCCATCAAATTATTGTTGAGCAACATGGTGGCTCTATCAAATGTACTTCCAGTGCCAACCAGGGAACTAAAATCGAGATTAGACTGCCGATTAAACAATTAACATAATCAAAATAATCAAAAATTATGATTCAAACTACATAGCGGGACGTGAAGTAAAATTCATCATATTTCTGTTCTGCAAAACCAAAAATACGGCACTTTATCAAGGCGACATCTGCATAAATTTTTGCTCAATAGCTGCATTTTCTATTTGGTTACGAAATATATCAAGCATTCCTATAACTTCTAGGTGTAACTCTATATATTCATCCTTATCAAATACTGAATAATTACCATGTGCAATCTCGTTCCTTGTTTTCAATAGTTTAGCGTCAATTAATATAGACTTAGTTGAGTAGAGCGAAAAATCTATGCCAAGAATATCAGTTATTTCTTTTAAAATTTCGGAAGAAAGATTTGATGCAGTAGATATGGCATCTTTAGGTAAAGTACATCTTTGATTTAATTCGGAAAGAAAGAAGTCACAAACAGGTATATACAATGATGGTTTATTTGTCTCTTTTGCCTCTTTAAGTTTTTCTTTCATTGCCAGAGCTAAAAAATTACTGGAAAGTTCCTTATAAGTCAGTCTTTTTGATCTAACATATTCTAGATAAGAGTTTGCTGCTAATTTTACAAAACCTTCCCAATGAGAGTAAAGAATACATACTCCACTCCGAAGTAAGACTTGATGTCTTTGGGCAGAAACATTTTTCGCTTCTACCAAAGATTTGATTTCTGAAAGTTCTTTCTTTCGCCAAGCAAGATCATTAGACAGCTTATCACTTAGTTGTTCAGCAGTTCGGATGCTCATAACGGTGAAAATACTTTTCTACCAAGTGGAATAAGATAGGGTAAACGTCTTGCCGCATTCACTCCCGCTCCTGACCATTTTTGATAAGTTGTATCTGACCAAATATTTTTAATACGCCCAGATATTTGATCTATTGAAGGTAGATTTTGATAGTTGTATCCAATTCCTAGAGCTACTACCTCATATGCAGATAATAAAAATCCTCCAAGGAATCTATCATTCTCCAATTTATATCGTTTGAAGCTATTATCCCCCATAACTTCATTAAGAATATTGAATGTCACATCGAATGCTCCCTCTATATGGCTGCTATCCCAATCTTTTTTAAGAGCCATATCACGCATTCTATCTGTTAAGAAAACACTCACATCTCCACCTAAACTTTGAATACTATTTTCATCTTTATCAAATAGAAGAATAAAACGCAATACTAATTCCATATCATACTGTTCTTCATAAAGTCTATCGCTCAAAGCAATACAGCTTTTAAACGACTCACGATCTGCAAGTGAACGTATTAATTTATATAAATCTTTATCCAACATCAAAAGAATGCAATTTCTTACTTCTTGTGGTGTTGCAATTGAGCCTCCTGTATTTAGTCGCTGAAAAAGTTCGTATTTAATCATTGGGTCGCTTTCTTTTTCAATAATATTGACTGCGATTTTTGCTCGCTTGATCAATAAACGTTGTGCCTGAGTTAAAGAGTTTTCTTTATCATCTGGATCATCCCACTTTTTCCCCTCTAAGGATGGTAAATATGTGGTTTTTTGTAAAGCGATAAATGACTTATTTTCTTCTGAAACCTCAGGTTTAAAAATACCTATAAATTCATATATAGTTGATAGCCTTTGTAAACCATCGATAACATCCCAAATTCCATCATCTCTTTGACTAACAAAAATCGGAGGAATCGGTATACCTAAAAGAATTGATTCTATAAAAGTTGATTTTTGATGATCTGACCAACGAAAAAATCTTTGAAAATCTGGGTGAATATCAATTTCATGATTCTCATAAAGGCTTATCCACTCACCAATAGACATTGAATAGCCATCTGTCCGAATTTCTTGCCTTGTTTTGTCAATTTCTTCTTGTAAAGACATGGTTTAAAATGCCCTAAGTATTATGATTAAGTTAACTTCATTTCTTTGTATAACACTAGCCCGTCTGAGACCGCCGTATTGATTAAAAATACTTCGCTCCTACTATAATGTGTTGTATAAGTAGTTACTGCTTTCCAAAATGCAAAATAGGAAGACAGATTATGTGATGAAATTTAGCTAAATCATCTTTAAGTCTAAAAAATATATTCTTTTGTGCGATCGCTAGTCAAGTCTAAAAACAGGCTAATATCTCGAATCTAAAATCATCTGGAACCAATTCTCAAATCTCAAACCCAATGCTTCCAGAGAAAACTCAGTTTCCGCTTGTTGACGGCAAGCTTGACGGTTAATCATATCTAATTTAGTCACCGCATCAATTAACCCAGTCACGCTATCGGGTTCCACTAAAAATCCTGTTTTCCCATCCTGAATAATTTCCGCAGGACCACCACGACTGTAAGATATCACAGGTACGCCACAAGCCAACGCTTCAATCGCAACGTTGCCAAATGCTTCTACCCAACGGGGTGTCATCAGTAAAGCTTGACATTCCCGCACCACTGATTGCATTTTTTCAGTTGATAAAAATCCCAAATATTCAATAGGTGCATGGGGATAGTCATGGCAAATTTTTTGCCAGTATTTTTCATCTTGGATTTTCCCCATAATTTTCAGGGGAATGTTAGTTTTGTCAGCTACTTCGACTGCATCTTCCAAAGCTTTTTCAGGAGAAATTCGTCCCAGCCATGCGAGCTGTTGCTGAGGTTCCCCACAGAATTGATACAATGATAAATCCAGTCCACTACTCAAATAGTGACAAGGTGCGGTTAAATTTGCAAAGGTTGCACCCTGGGAAGGTGTGTAAAAACCGATAGTATGGGGAAATGATTTTGATACTTGGGCAATAATTTGATCGATCGCATCCGAAAGTGAACCCATACTCACAAAATGGGCGATCGGTGTTTGAAAAAATGGTGTGAGGTAAAAAGGCAACCAATCGTAAGCAAAATTAACAATTAAGTCATATTCAGTTTGTACCTGCCTCGCATATGCCCACATATTTGCCAACAGCGAGTTATTAGGCATAATAATTGGATCATGGCGTTCTTGGCTTTGGGCAATGACTTGTAAATTACCAGGAATTTGAGCGATCGCAAATTCATTCCACAGTGAACCAGTAGGCGCAACTATTTGGAGCGTATGACCTCGTCGCAACATTTCTTTGGCAATATTATACAAACTTAATTCGACTCCGCCACCAAGCCCAGTACCCAGCCCTCCAACAGGAGTGGAAACAAAGAGTAATTTTAATGCCTGTGGGGATGATACATTATTTTGCATGGGAGTCACTTAACTTGGTCGGCTAACATAAAATTAGGGGTTAGGAATTAATCTTATGACGAAACGATTCCGAGTCAGCTTATTATTGTTGCCATTACTCGCAACTGTAGTTGGAAGTTTTTTCTTCTCTGGGAACTCCCAAGCAAATTTGAGGGGAAATCTCAACGTTGAAGTTAATGCTTTGAGAAGTAAGCAGGGAGAAGTTTGTGCAAACCTATTTGCCAGTAGCAAAGGATTTCCCCAAGAAGATAAACGCGCCATCCAAAAGCAATGCGTCACAATTACAGAAATACCACTAGTTATTAAATTTAATAATTTACCAGCAGGTAGTTATGCTGTAGTCGTCATGCACGACGAAAACAACGATAAAAAATTCAACCGTAATGACTTAGGAATGCCATTAGAAGGCTTTGGATTTTCACAAAACCCCGAAATTAGCGATCGCGCCCCGAAATTCAGTGAAACAGCCTTTCTTGTGGCAGGTGCCTCCACTGATATCAAAATCGAGTTGCAGTATATGGCTTTGTTTTAGGATTAAGGAAAACAGTATTAAGAATTATCCGTATCTTGTCCCGACAATGTCCGAATCCGATTCATCTGTGATAAAGCATATTTGGCTGTTGCCTGTACTTGGGGATTTTCATCTTGGCTGGCATGAACCAACATCTGGCTAACCTGTGCCATTAAATCATAAACACGAGTTAAATCACGAATTGCATTTTGTCGTACTTCTGGGCTTTCATCTTGTAGTGACATTGCTAAAGCCCGATTCATCGGCTTGAGGGTGCGAACACTAATTTCTGACACAGCCGCTAAGATTAAACTACGTTGTTGGGAATCTGCATCCATCATCAAATCAACTAAAGGTTGAATTGCTCGCGAATCACCCTGTTGTCCTAAATCCCAGATGGCTTTGCGTCGCTTAGTTGTATCAGCGCTACGTAAATCCCTAACTAATTCATCGACAATGTTGACTTTAGCCAGACGCGAAGTTTTTTCGGGGGGGAGTAATTCGCTTGTAGATGTATTGGGATTGTGGGAATTGGGATTATGAGAATTTGAATTATGGGCATCTTGGAAAGATGGATTGTGAAAATCCGATTCGTTACCTATTGTCTCAAATTCCTGGATGACAGTTTTTTCGTGTTCTGGATATTCATTGATAACTTGGGCATCAGGAACAAATCTTTCAAATTCTTGAATAACAGTTTCTTCGTGCGCTGGATATTGAGTAATTACATTTGCTTCTGTTTTCGTGATAACTTCCGCATTAATAACTTGAAAACCCGTTTTCTGAGATTTTGACTTACCAAACTCGCGCATCAAAAATGCCAACGCACCTAAAGTTCCCAATATACCGATAGCAATCAACACCCACCAAAAAATATCACGTTCCCCAGCAGATTTAGAGGACTTAGTTGAAGTAGGGCTAGGAGTTGGTGCTAATTTCTGCTGGATTGCAGCTTCGATTTTTTCCTGAGTTGTATTTTTAAAAATTCCATCTGCATCTAAACCATTCACAGATTGGAACTTAGTCACAGCAGCACGAGTACCCGCACCATAACCACCATCAATTTCACCGTTATAAAAACCTAATTGCTTCAGTTGAGTTTGTAGTTCTTTGACTTTACTACCAGAATTCCCCGGTTTCAGTATTATTTTCTCCTGACTGGCTGGACTAGCTATTGGATTTGAGGGAGTTGTAATCTCAGCACTGGGAGTAGTGGTATCAGTAGTTTGGTTACTCGATTCAGTCGAATTGTTGATTTGTAAAAATACCTGTACTAATTTGCTACTCGCAGGTGTAGAATAACCATACGCTACAGCATTTGCCCTACTTGGAAGACCCAGAAAGACAAAAAAACTAATAATTAACGAGGAAGGACGGCATAGCCACATATCAAAGAATTTTAGCCAAAACGTAAAGAATGCAAGTTATTGATACCACGATAACTTCATGGTGCTTTAAATGTTAACTTTTATCTTGACAAAAATATTACATTCCTACCCGGAAGCAAAAAAATTCTTATGTTTCAAAAGTAGATAGTATATACACGGAAAAGATGAGAGGCAGTCCCGATGAAAAAATTTCATCGCCAGGCATGAAAGGCGGACACGGAGAGACTGAGACGCGGGGACGAGGAGAATAACAAATAACGAATGACGAATGAATCTTTCAAGCTAGAGAAAAGGAGCGGTAGGATATTTCCCATATCTTTATCTTGAGTCAAGAGTTTCCGCCTCACCTAACCATGTACCTTCTCAGGTTATTGGCGTTGCCTAGTTAAAATCTCCCAGGTTTCTCCACCTGCTATGCCATCAGCTTTAATCCCAAAGCGTTGTTGGAGAGCTTTTACTGCGGTTTCGGTGACTACACCAAAATCTCCATCCGGATCATTTTTAAGATATCCAAAACTTTTTAATCTTCTTTGCAATTCGTATACTTCTTCACCACGCATTCCTAAGCGTAAGATGGGAAATCCGATTGCGGTATATTGGATACCGGGTTTTTGTTGTTCTGGGCGAACTCTGGGACTACGGGTAGTTGTTGTCGATGTTGATGACATTGTAGTGCGTCCGTAACGGTTGGTTGTTGCGGCAGTACGGTTATTGGTTGATGTCGATGTTGTGTTCCCTCCAGAACGACTAGTTGTGGTGGTACGGGTACGGGCACTTGCCGTCGAAGATGAATTTTGTGCAGGTGTCGAACGGTTACTGGGTTTAAGGCTATTTGCTGTATTGGTGCGAGTGACGGAGGTTGTTCTTACTGTTTCTAACTGTTGATTATTTGGTTTTGGCTGGGAAGTCGGAACTACTACAGGTCTTGGTAAATTAGCAGCAGTATTGGCAGTAGTTTGACTAGGAACAGGAAATTTATTACTTGTGATGTTGGTGGTGGTTGTTGTGTTGATTCGATTTGTCGCGCTCGTTGTTGGCGCTGGCAGTGATGAAGAGGTAATTGTTGGCATATTCTCCTGGCTAGGAAACAGTCTTTGCCAAGTTGTTGTGTCAACTACACCATCTGGAGTTAAACCCGCAGCTTGCTTAAAACTGGCAACGGCAGCCACCGTTGTGTCCCCATATTTCCCATCGACTGCACCGTTGTAAAAGCCAAGTAACTTTAATGCTGCTTGTAATTCTGTGACTGCTTCCCCTTGACTACCAGATTTCAGGCTAGGGCGATTAATCATAGCTGCGGGAGAAGCCTGTACAATTTCCTGAGCAACTGTAATTGATGCTACTGAGGGAGAAGCAACAAGTAGAGGTACGGAAGAACACAAAAGCAAACCAAAAAGCTGGTTTTCATGAAAGAAGCTAAATGGAATGAATGACTTCAGGTAATTAAATATACTTAACTTATCTTTGTCTTTCATGGATTTTGCCCCCGGAATTTCTCTTGCTAATAGTACGATCGCGAATGTGCTACACACAACCGTGAAAGGAATAGTGCTGAGTCAGGAGTCAGAAATTAAGAATTAAGAATCAGGAGTCAGCACTTTTCTAATCGCTTCCTCTTGACCTACTAGCGATATGTAAGGTTCCCGTAAATATTTACACGCAGATGCGATCGCCTCTTCTGCGGTGACTGCGGCGATCGCATCTTGAAAGTCTTGATCAAAGGCGATTCCTAACCCCAAAGTCTCGTACCAGCCATATACCTGTGCCAGTTGAGCGTTTGTTTGTTTACCAAGGGCGTATTGACCTAATATCTTGTTTTTTGCTGCTTGGATGGCATCAGGGGCTAATTTGCTGGTGCTAAGTAAATCAACTTCTGTTCGTAGTCCCGTCAGCGCAGTTTCGGTATTTTCGGGTGCGGTTCCCATGTAAACAATGAAGGAAGAGGAAAATAATCTGGTGGGGTAAAGTGCGGAAACTTCGTAGGCTAAACCACGTTTTTCCCGCAATTCCACAAACAAACGACTGGAAAGTCCATTACCAAGATATGTAGATAGTAATTTGAGGGCTGCATAATCGGGGGAATGTACCGATGGAGCCAGATAACCCAACATGAGAATTGATTGTTGGGTATTTTGATGTGTGGCGACTTGTTGGGGTGCGATCGCAATTTTAGGTAAGCTTAATTTTTTTGGGGGTTGATTGGTTGGAGCTTGCCAATCGCCAAAGATATCTTCGATTAATTTTACTGCATAATCAACATCAATCCGACCGGCAATGCTAATCACTAAAGTATCAGGACGAAAATAAGTTTGATGGAATTCAACTAAATCGTCGCGAGTTAAGTTGCTAATTGTGTCTTCATCACCTAAAGCTGACATGGCGTAGGGATGATTTTGGTAGATAATTTTCCGTAACTGCTCGAATGCTATGCTAAAAGGCTGTTCTTTTTGCGATCGTAAGTCTTGTAGCGCTAATTTGCGTTCGAGTTCTACTTCGAGTTCGGGGAAAGTCGGAAACCGCATAATGTTTCCCGCCAATGCCAAAATTTCTGGGAAATCAGCCGTTACAGTCTTTACTGACACCACAAAATAATCGCTGGTACTATCCGTACTCAAACTCGCACCAACTGATTCTACCGCTTCCGCTATTTCCATGCTGGAAAGTGTTGTTTGGCTGTATCCACTTCCATTTGTCTTACACCCTTTTGTCATGACAGCAGAAAGCAAATGCGCTAAACCAGCTTTTTCTGTTCGTTCATAACAACTTCCCGCAGCTAAAAACATCCTTGCAGCCACAATATCCGCAGCAGGATTTTCTGTCACCAAAACCACAATGCCATTATTCAATAATGTACGCTTAACTTGAGATTGATTTATAGAGTTTGTCATTGATTTTTACTTGGGTGATGGGAAATAGAAGATTGAAAATTAGAAAGTAAATTTAGGAAGTAAATTTAGGAATTAAATAGAACTCTTTTTTGGGAGAGGTGAAAATATCAATTTTTTATCATCACAATATCAATATAAATAATATAAATGATAGATATAAATCTAGAATCGATATAGCTCCACTCCCAGCCTCTATATTGGCGGAGCAATAGTATCAAAGATTACGAAAATAGTTACTATTGATAGTGAATTAATTCTGATTTCTGAATTTGAAGCTATGATTTATTTATTAATTAATAGCAAATAATTATTACACATCAACTTCTATTCTAGACAAGGGTTTGATGTTTTAATTCTACGTAATTAACTTTATTTAGCTACGTCAATTCATCGACAACAACCATTCATTATCCAGGTTTTAACACTGTCACTGCATATTGATGAGGAGAAAGATAATCTTGCGCTAGTTTTTGCAGTTTTTGCACATCAAATGACAAAATCTTTTGCGGATATACAACTGCTAATTCGGCTTTGGCTACTGTGTTGTAATAACCATAAAGTCCAGCGATTTGATTAGGTGTTTCGGTGGAAAAAGCATAATCATTACACAACAATCTTTGACAACGCCCTAGTTCTTGTTCCGTGACACCATATTCAATTAACTCTTGCAGATATAAGCAAATCAATGATTCAACTCTGGCTAAGTTTTCTGGTTCCAACCAGGCAGTAATTGTAAATAAACTCGATTCTTTTTGTAATGAAAAATTACAACAAATACCCTGTACTAATTGCAGTTCTTCACGTAAACTGCGTACTAAACGCGAGGTTCTTCCTTCTGCTAGCAATACCGAAAGCAAATCCAAACCATAGGCAGTAGTTAATTGTTCGATTCCTGGTGTTGTCCATGCCATGATTAACCGGGCTGTTTCTAGTCGCGGTAAAGCAATCTCTTGACGGCGAACACCCGCAATTAATGGTTCTACAGTTGGTTCTCGCAAAGGACAAACGTATTGCTCATTTTGAGTATTATTTTGAGCATTAAATACTGGAACAGAAGTATTTAATGATAATTGGGGAAATTTAAAGTGTTTTTCAACTAAGTTCAACGCACTTTCTTGACTAATTCCACCAACAATCACTACCGTCATATTTTCTGGTTGGTAATAACTGCGATGAAAGCAACGCATTGCTTCGGGCGAATGTTGTAAAATATCGCTTTCGCTGCCTAAAATCGATCGCCCATAGGGATGTTGCGGGTAAATACTAGTAATTAAATGCTGATATCCTAACCAGTCTGGATCATCATAACAAGACCGAATTTCCTCTAATACTACATCCCGCTCCCGCACAAATTCGTCATCTGGGATTGCCGCATTTAACAGCATATCTGCTAGCTGTGCTAGAGTTTCTTCTAAATAAGAAGCAGCAGCAGTGAGGGAATAATGTGCGTAATCATAACTAGTGGCAGCATTACTGACTCCACCACGATTTTCAACATTTTGGTCAAATACACCCGGCGCTAAATTGGCAGTTCCTTTAAATATCATATGTTCGAGAAAGTGAGCCATCCCAAACCAAGATTTTGGCTCTTCGATAGTTCCCGCTCGCACCCAGATATCCGCCACAACGACGGGTGTTGTAGTTATTTCTTGATGAATGAAGGTCAAACCGCCATCTAATTTGATTATGGAGGCTGGAAACACTGTATTATTCTCTGTGCGTAACAATTTTTTGTAATTGTAACTACAAATTAACTAAATTTTCATGATTTTAGCTTTTAATGGCACTTATTTTCGATGCAAGTTATACAAATTAACCTGAGGTGGAGTCAAAAGCCTGTGCAGAGGTTGTTTATTCCAACTGCTATGAAGTGTTTAGCCGATCGCAGTATAGTTAGTAGTTAATGGTTAATTGTGAATTGGTCATAATCCAACATAAATGTTCAAATAATTAAGGAGGACTTTTCGTGGAGTCAGAGTGGCGGATGCGGGCACTTCGAGGTGCGACGACGGTGTCTGAAAATTCAGTCGCAGCAATGGAAGAAGCAGTGATGGAACTTTTAGACGAACTCGAAGAACGTAATCAACTACATCCAACTGATATTATCAGCGTCACATTTTCGGTGACACGGGATTTAGACGCAATTTTCCCAGCTGCCATCGCTCGTCAGCGTCATGGATGGGATGGTGTACCGATGTTGGATGTACAGCAAATGTATGTTGCAGGCAGTTTAGAGCGCTGCATCCGGTTTCTTATTCATGCATATTTACCTGCATCCGTCCCCGTTTATCACACTTACTTGCGAAAAGCCGCGAATCTGCGTCCTGATTGGAGTTTGCCTCAATCTTTACAACCATCACAGTCGGTTATGGAATCGAAGGTGTAGATTATGACTCGGCTCATTTCTAATTTCTTGCTGATATTCTAAAGGGTCTTGAGTCAGATTTATTGTCCCTGCAAATCGATTTAAATCAATATTTGATTGTTGTTCAGATTGATAGGTTTGTAAGATTTTCTCAATCCTTTGCCAATCTTGATAATCAATCAAAACTGCAACTGGACGTATGGCTTCGTCAGTCACAATTTTCTTGTTAATAGGTTAGATATTTTGTTGTTAAATATAGAGGTTCAGTCTTTGATTTTAGCTTGTTCTGATCGTATTTTTGATGATATGTGAAATTTGCGCGATGAGAGCAGTTTGCATTTTTGGGATTTTGTATGGAATGCGATCGCATTTAGCAAGTTTTGATGTGATATTAGAAGCTTGTGTGAGGCAAAGAATTTACATTTATTCGTGAGATTTTTGCCTAGTATACCGTTTTCTCGTAGCTT
>NZ_JAYGHN010000002.1:0-208277 GCF_034931845.1 Calothrix sp. UHCC 0171 | reverse complement strand
CCTGTAGTGCAGGCATCTTGCCCGCTACAGCAACAACAAGATGGATAATTTCTTTTTCGCAAATCACCTTAAATTTTCACATTTTGAAGAAAAGGTTCAAATATAGAAATCAATTCCGGGCGACTCACTACCAAAGTCGGGAAAGAAATATTACTGTAATCCACTCCTGGAGATGCGGGAAAAGGTTCTATTTTCAAGGATTTCCAACAACCCCCAGCTGCTTGGAGAATTACCCAAGCTGCGGCGATATCCCAAATTTTCGGTGTAGCTTCAATAGTTCCCAAAACAGAGCCATTGGCAACGGTTAAAAAATTATAACTAGCTACCCCTAGCATCCTAATTTTGCAGGGAAAATCTTTTTGAATTGCCGATGTACTGCGGGAACAAACGTTGAAAAAATGGTTGCTAGTCAGTGCATCGTTACTGGCAAAAATAGGGTGATTGTTGCGGAATGCACCAGTCGGAACGGCTAAACCTGAACTACCTTCCCAATACCCATGAAAAGATTCATTTAATGTTGGTAAATAAATAAAACCAAATACTGGTATTTTTTTGTATAGCAAGCCTAGGGAAATTGACCAAATAGGAATACCGCGAGTGAAATTTGTAGTACCATCAATCGGATCAATTACCCAGCACCAATCTTGTTCGGGAAATACTTTGTCACCTTCTTCACTGAGGATGCCATAGCCTTGGAAATTAGCAGTAATTGCATCGCGAATGGCTTGATCTGCCCATTTATCAGCTTGAGTTACTAGGCTGCCATCAGCTTTTTCGTCGGCTTGTACCTGTCCGAAGTGTTCAATCAGTTGTTTGCCAATCTCCGCAGAGGTTGCTTGAGAAAATTCGAGAACAGTAGTCCAGAAATCTGTCATTTTATCAGGGAAAAGGGGAAATAAGCAGGGAAAAGGGGAATCAGGGAAGGCTGATATTGAGACTTTAAGTTATCAAAATTAATCATCCAAACTAATCATCCAAACCTCATACCCCATAACCAATTAATCTAATTCGCTTTCTAAAATAGATGCGATCGCATTTTTAGTATCTTGTTCAAACTCTTTAATATTGACACGTCGCAGTAAAATTACAGCCACAATCATGCCTACAGCTTGTAATCCAAACACTGTTCCATAGGCAAGCACTGGACTCCCGAATACCAATTTGCCAAAATTCAATACTGCACCACCTAATACCGTTGCCAAACCTCGTGACATTGCTTGTGCTAAACCCCAAGCACCAACGAAGGTTCCGGCTGTTTCTGCGGCGGTTAAATCGAGCATTAAACTTGTGGCACCAGCAGTAATTGCTCCTGAAGATAAACCAAAAAATAACAGGCTAGCCATTAACAAACCCACGTTGGCGCTAAAACCAGACATCATAATCAAACCAAAACTCACCGCCGCCGCAATACAACCCAACTTGGTTGTGTTTTTCTTACCCAAACGCGGAACTAACAAAAAACCAGTGGCGCTAATGCCAATGAGTGTGCCAATCCCAAAAGGAATATTCAATTGAGTTGTCTGAGCAATACAAAGTCCAAATACCTCACCTCCATAGGGTTCGAGGATGGCATCTTGCATAAAAATACTGAGGGTTAGCACCAGTAAAAAGCTAAAGAATACACCAGTTTGCCGACTGGCTGTTAATACTCGTAACGCCTTACCCAGGGAAATTTGGTCTTCGCGATCGCTTTTAATCACACGGGTGCTAAAACGCGAATATTTACTCTCGACTCCAAATGTCGCCAACAACGATAAACCAAAGACAATCGTCGGCATAATCATAAATACCGGATTCACTGACGCTTGTAATTGGGCAATATTAACTACTTTGGCTGTTGCCGTCGGATTGTAGGATAAAATTGCTGCGCCACAGATTTCTGGACGTTCCAACAACCGCGAACTCACTATTGCACCAACTACAATTCCTACCATCAACATCGACCAAACCACGCCAATCAGCTTAGAACGGTTGTCTTCGTCAGTAATATCCACTAGTAAGGCTGTAAAAGGAGTCGAACTAATACTTAAAGCTAATCCATACAGAGCAAATAATAACCCCAATACTGCTGCCCATCCGTAGGTTACTAGGCTCCAGCCGGAGTTTTGTAAACTCAGACCCAACTGCCAGACAGTTTGTAAAGCAATAAAAGATATCAATGTAAATGCTGCCGCCCCCAGCCAAACATAGCCAGTACGATGGTAGCCAAATAGAGTCTTAGAATCAGATAGTTGTCCAAACCAGACTCGCACGGGAGCAACAAACTGATGCATAGCGATCGCACTTGCCGCAATCAAGGGTAAAACCTTGAGTTCATCAATCATGACTCGATTGAGTACACCCAGAGTCAGCAGGGACATAATGCCCAGCCCCATCTGAAATAAACCCAATCGAAACATTGTGAGTAAATTGAGCTTGGGTAGACTTGAGTTATCTACTCCCGAATTCGATAAATTACCGCTTGCCATCTTGTATCTAAAGTTAACTAATAGAATTTTTTTATCTGTTTTTAAGCATAAACTTCTCTAGCATCATCGCGATATTGAGTAATGGACTTTTTGCGATCGGGATTTATGCATCAGGAATTTAACCATTAACAAATTAACTACTACAATAGATAAGTAAAGAAATGTAAATCTATATTAAAACTAACGTGGAAACCATCAGACTGGGGCAAAATGGTGCAGAAGTAACACCCCTCTGCATTGGTACTTGGGCATGGGGTGACAAACTATTTTGGAATTACGGTAATAACTACGGCGTAGAGGAACTGGAAAATGCATTCAAAGCAGCCTTGGATGCAGGCATAACTTTCTTTGATACCGCCGAGGTTTATGGTACTGGATTATCAGAAAAATTCCTTGGTGAATTCCTCAAGCAAGCGACTAAACCTGTACAAATAGCAACTAAGTATGCGCCTCTACCTTGGCGAGTTACAGGAAAAGCCGTTAAGGACGCTTTAACTGCCAGTCTCCATCGCCTGCGAGTTGAACAAGTTGATTTATATCAGGTGCATTGGAGTTTTGCATTTTTAATGAGCCAACATACCCTGATGAATGCCCTTGCGGATGAGGTAGAATGCGGCAGAATTAGGGCAGTTGGAGTGAGTAATTATACAGCAGAGCAGATGCGCGAAGCTCACCAAATCTTAGCTCGGCGTGGAGTCCCTCTGGCTGTAAACCAGGTACGATATTCTTTACTTTCTCGCCAAGTCGAGTCCAAAGGAATTATTGATACTGCCCGCGAATTAGGTGTGACAATCTTGGCTTATAGTCCTCTCGCCCAGGGCTTACTCACAGGCAAATATGCAGCTAATAACGGCACAATACCTACAGGTGCAAGAAAAGCAGACCCCAGATTTAAACCAGAAGGTTTGCGGAAAATCGAGCCAGTGATATCTTTATTAAGACAAATCGGTGATAAATATGGACGGACTCCCGCACAAGTCGCACTGAATTGGTTAATTTGTCAGGGTAATGTCATTCCCATTGCTGGAGTCAAGACAGCCCAACAGGTGGTACAAAATGCAGGTGCATTGGGTTGGCGACTGAATAATGAGGAAGTTACAGAGTTGGAATTAGCTACCCGCGATTGGTTGAATTAGAGCATTGGGAAGTGAGAATTGGGCACTAAGCATTAAAGATTGGGAATTAAGAAGTTATTTCTTCTTTCCCCTGCCCAATTTTTTATCTAGAAGTACCAAAATCCTGCGTCCAGTAGTAGTTATAGTTGACGTTACCAGCATCATTGGCTAAATAGTAATAGCCAAGACCCATTTCTTGATAATTAGCGTTCATAATATTGGCACGGTGTCCTGGGCTGCTCATCCATCCTTGAACCACTTCTTCAGGTGTAATGTAGCCTGCGGCAATATTTTCACCAAGAGACGAGAATTTATATCCAGCACTTGTTGCTCTGTCTCCTGCACTGGAACCATTCACTCCTGTATGACTGAAGTAATCTTGTAGTGCCATATCTTCACTGTGATTTTGTGCTGATTGATTCAATTGGTGATTGAGTCGGAGTGGCTGCAATCCACCTTTTATACGTTCTGTGTTTGTCAAATCCAAAACTTGTTGGATGAAATTATTGGTAGTAGTGGATGTTGTTGGTGCTGGAGGCGCAACTTCTGGAGTAACTGTGTCAACTGAATTGGATATCAGCTTACTGGAGAAAGTCAAATTATAGTTGGAGTTTTCAGCTTCACTTGCTTGGTAAACACGAAGGTAGTAAGTACCATTTGTCAAATTGTTCAAGCTGAATGATTCGTTGGCGTTCCCAGAGTTTGCCACAGATGTAATCAAATGTCCTCTGGCGTTTAGCAATTGCAAATCCAGATTTCCACTCAATCCATTCAAGGTGATATGCAAACTTGTATCTTGTGAGTCCAAGTTAAATTTGTAAACATCGATTTGGTCATTATTATCGATCGCATCTCGATATGTAACTGGTTGTGGAGTGACGGCTATTTCTCTGGCAGTCCTGAAGTTATTACCCACAAAATCAGCAGTGATATACTCACTCGCATTTCGACCTTCCCTCAAGCCATAATTTGTAAAATGCTCGAATAGTTGCTCATTACTAAATGGTGATAAGTCAGAATTGTTAGCACGATAAAAGTTAAGGTCGAAAACTCGGGAAAATTTTCGACCTTCGGCTATTCCATAATTTGCTAAATGCTCAAAAAGCTGCTGATTGCTGAACCCACTTAAGTCACTATTACTGGCGCGATAGAAAGATAAATCAACAAACGGCGAAAATTGCAGGTTGCTGTTTAAACCAACTGTTTGGAAACTAACTAACGCTTCGGCATCATCAAGACCACGCAAGTCAGAATTAGCACTACGATAAAAGTTTGCGTCAAATAAATTTACGGGCATAGGTATGTTTCCAGATTAACTGGATAGGGTTTATGAAATTGGTAGTTCCCTATGCCATGAGGCATCTAGCCATATATAATGGCTGCGCGACAAAATATAAAGAAAATGTAAAGCGGGAACACACGTAGAGATTATATCAAAAGAAATACACAGATTTCTGTAAAGTGGATTAAACACATTACGTAACCGTGAAATAATTAATGCCTATATGTATCTAAGCAATATTGACAAGGACTTGAGAAAGCTTCCAGAACTCATAAATTCCATGACTGATGCGAAATCATAAACGAATTGTGACAATTTCTCAAAGCTAATATTTATTTTGAGAGAGTAAAAACCCCAGAAGCGATCGCGATAATTTGGTGATTTTTAATCTCAACGCTTAATATTACTCAGTTTTTTGAGCAAATCCGGTAAAATCATCTCTTTTTGTGCGGTGACAATTTGAAAATTCCCTTGCTTGTCCAAGTAGAAAGTGGATGTTATGGTTTTCAAAGTGATAATTAAGTCCAAGTCTGCACATCAAGTAGCAGTAAAATTTCTGAGTTTGAAAACTAATCTAGAATGGCTAAATCAATTCTGTTAATTGGTAGTAATGGACAAGTTGGCAAAGAACTGGAAAAAATTCTCAATCCCCAAGGGAATTTGGTAGCAATTGCGCGTCCAGAAATCGATCTTACCAACCGGGATAGTATAGTCAATGCAATCACCAACTCTTTTGGGAAGCAAAATAAACCGCAGATTATTATTAATGCTGCGGCATATACTGCGGTAGACAAAGCCGAAAGTGAAGTTGAACTAGCAATAATGATTAATGCCACTGCACCCGCAATCATGGCAGAAATTGCTGAAAAAATAGGTGCTGCTCTCATTCACATCTCTACAGATTACGTATTTGATGGTAATAACAGCCAACCCTATTTGGAAACATATCCGACTAACCCTGTAAGTGTTTACGGCAAAACCAAACTTGCAGGAGAAGAAGCAATTGAAAAAATTTCTAATAATTATTTAATTTTGCGTACTGCTTGGGTATACGGATGCTTTGGTAAAAGTAACTTTGTCAAAACAATGTTACGTTTAGGCGGGGAACGTGAAGAAATCCGAGTAGTAGCCGATCAAATTGGCACTCCCACATGGGCAAAAGATATTGCCAGCGCGATTTCATCGGTTATAGAAACTGCGGATATTCAAGATATCCAGGGTATTTACAACTACACAAATAGTGGTGTAGCGAGTTGGTATGACTTTGCAGTTGCCATTTTTGAAGAAGCCCAAAATATTGGTTTTCCTCTCAAAGTTCGGCGAGTAGTACCAATTACAACAGCCGACTATCCAACACCTGCCAGTCGTCCAGCTTATTCTGTATTAGCTGGTGCAAAAATATCGGCAATATTAGGAACCTTCGCACCTCATTGGCGACAAAGTTTAAGAAACATGTTAAAAGATTTAATTGTTAAGTCGATTAATCATTAACTAAAACTAATAACCAAAAGTGATTTATTTTGTAACGGTAAACTATTATTCGGGATTACTCATTAATCAACTAATTAATTCTCTACCTTCAACCAGTAATGAAAACCAGTATAAATTTATTATTGTCAATAACTCAGCTGACGATAAATCAATTGAAAATTTAGCTAGCGAAACTGTTTTAATACTTGATATTGGTAGTAATATTGGCTTTGGTAGTGCTTGTAATTTTGCCATTAAATGGATTTACGATCGCGATAGCCAAGCAATCATTTGGTTAATTAATCCTGATGCTTATTTTGTCGATGATTCTGCCTTAAAGCTGCAATATTTTTTCAAAAATCACCCAGATATTTCCATCCTCGGTACTATTATCCGCACACCGAGAAATGATATTTGGTTTGCCGGTGGTAGTTTTTTCCCATTTACGGGAACAATTTCGGCTGTTGATTTATTAAGTAATAGTGATGCTGATTATGTTGATTGCGATTGGGTTTCTGGTTGTAGCTTGATTATTAACCTACGCAATTTTAGTGAATGTCCACTGTTTGACACAAATTATTTCCTTTATTACGAAGATTTTGACTTTTGTAGACGTTGTGCGATCGCTGGTTACAAAATAGCGGTTACTAAGCAATTAAATCTAGTACATCAGCCTTCTTCAATCACTAATAGATATATCAAACAAAAAATTCAACATAGTACCTATAGCTATTTATTAACTTTAGAACATTATACAAATAATTTAGTGTTTTCTATTCGTTTTTTCCGGCTTTTACTGTTTGCTTCAGTTTTAATTTTTATTAAACCTCAAATAGCCTGGGGAAAATTCCAGGCAATATATTTATATTGGCGAGATAGAATTCAAGCCAGTCATGAATATTAAAGTTATATTATCCTGATCAACTAGTATGTGAAAGCAAAAGTAAAAAGCACAAAGTAGACGCTGTCGGTTTCCGTTGTAGATAGTAGCTTTATTTCCGTCGTTGTGTACTAGTTATCATTAGATTCGCGTTAGAGCGATTAATATTGCCTATACAAATAGATTGACAAGATAAAAATGAGTCAACTACTAGTTAATTTATCAGTTATATTTTCTCAACCAACAGGAATAAGTAATTATACGCTGAATCTATTTCCATATTTAAAAGAATTAAATCCAATCCTATTAGCATCTCAAAAATATCCTAATTTTGAATGCTATCCAATTCCAGATAATTTAACACCTGCTCAAGGCTCTCAAGGGCATCTGCGACGCTTAATTTGGACACAATTTAAATTGCCAGAAATATATCGAGAACTGACAGCAAAGTTGATTTTTTCTCCTTTACCAGAAGCACCTCTTTATCGCCACTGTCGTTATATTGTCCAAGTCCATGATTTAATTCCCTTACGATTTCCCAATCTCAAATCACCACTGACAAATTATTTTCGTTACATTGTTCCGCAAGTTCTTGCCCAAGCACAACATATTATTTGTAATTCTGAATCTACGGCGGCTGATATTGTTAATTTTTACGGGATACCCGCAAGTAAAATTACACCGATTTTGCTCGCATATGATGCAAATAACTTTCAACCTAATTTAAATCCTCAT
The DNA here is from genome assembly GCF_034931845.1 of Calothrix sp. UHCC 0171. NCBI lineage: Bacteria > Bacillati > Cyanobacteriota > Cyanophyceae > Nostocales > Calotrichaceae > Calothrix > Calothrix sp. UHCC 0171. Next base: position 200,327 of record NZ_JAYGHN010000002.1, on the reverse strand, counting down.
GAATCTGAAAAAAATAATCAGGAAAAACCATATTTTCTCTATTTAGGAAGACAAGATAAATATAAAAATGTCGGCGGAGTTATCCAAGCATTTGCAAATTTAGAAAACAATCAAAATTATGAATTATGGTTAGTGGGACCTAGTGACAAACGCTTTGCACCAACTTTAAAAACGCAAATATCCGCATTAGGAATCACAGAACAAGTTAAATTTTTAAACTACGTACCCTACAGCGAACTACCAAACATTATTCGTCATGCCATAGCGTTAGTATTTCCCAGTTTTTGGGAAGGATTTGGATTTCCGGTACTAGAAGCGATCGCTTGTGGAACTCCTGTGATTACTTCTAATCTATCCTCACTGCCGGAAGTTACAGGTGATGCCGCAATCTTAATTAACCCATATAACACCGCCGAAATTACCACGGCTATGCAGCAAATGATCAATGATGAAGAAATGCGATCGCATTTCTCAAAATTGGGATTGGAGAGGGCAAAAAAATTTAGCTGGGAAAAAACAGGACTAGCAACAGTGGAAGTATTGACAAGGTTTATTTAAGAGGAACAGACACAGGGATGTTTTGCATTCTCCCAACTCCTGCGTCTGCGCTTCTCCTCCCTATCTCCCTCGACTACGGCGTGCTGCCGACTATTCCTCCCACTGCTCCCGAATAAACTAAACCACGCTGCATATCCATTGTTAAAATTGCCCCATCGCGAATCACTTGCGTTGCTTCTTTGACACCGACTATTACAGGAACGCCTAATCGCGAAGCAATCACGGCTGCGTGGCTTGTGAGACTTGCATCTTCAGTAATAATACCTGCGGCTTTGCGGATTGCCTCAACAAAGTCAGCCGTTGTATGGGATGCCACTAATATATCGCCGTAATTAAAGTTACCAACATCAATCCCACTATGGGCTACTCTTGCCCGACCGCTAACGGAGCCTTGTCCGAGTCCGATACCGTGACCGAGTACCGATGTCACAACTTCGACTTTAATTAAGTCAGTGGAGCCAGAAACCCCTTGTAAAGTGCCTGCTGTCATCACGACCAAATCGCCTTCAGACACCATTTTATTTTCTAGGGCGACATTGATTGCGGCTTGGAAAGTTTGACCAGTGGAGGGTAATTCCAGCACTAGCAATGGTTTAACTCCCCATACCATCTGTAACTGTCGGGCGACGTTGACATGGGGTGTAACGGCTAAAATTGGCGTTTGTGGGCGAAATTTAGAAACGTTGCGGGCTGTTGCGCCTGTTTGCGTCAGCGACATAATCGCTGCGGCATCTAACTGCTCGGCAATTTGACTGACTGCTTGGCTAATGGCGTTGGGAATCGAAGGTCGGGTGCGTCCCTGACGGGCATTATTATTTTCTGCGGCTTCTTGTTCCATGCGTTCGGCAATCCTTGCCATTGTCGCCACAGCTTCAACTGGAAATTTCCCAACAGCAGTTTCGTTAGAGAGCATTACCGCGTCTGTACCGTCCAAAATGGCATTGGCTACGTCCGAGACTTCAGCACGGGTTGGACGGGGATTATTGACCATGCTATCGAGCATTTGAGTCGCGGTGATGATGGGAATGCCGAGACGATTGGCGGTGGCAATGAGGCGTTTTTGTAAGACTGGAACATCTTCGGCGGGTAATTCCACACCTAAGTCACCCCGCGCTACCATGACACCATCGCACAGAGCCAATACCGCTTCCATTTGTTCGATCGCTTCGTGTTTCTCGATTTTGGCGACAACTGGTACTTGCTTACCTGTACTGGAAATTAATTCTTTAATTTCAATAATATCTTGGGGATTGCGAACAAAGGACAAGGCGACCCAATCTACACCTTGATCCAGACCAAACATCAAGTCTTCGCGGTCTTTGTCAGTCATAGCTTTGATGGACAAATACACGCCAGGGAAGTTAACACCCTTATTATTAGAAAGCGTACCACCTACGGTGACACGACAGTGTAAATCGCCTTTGTTACGGTCTACTTCTTCTACCACCATTTCCACGCGCCCATCATCAAGCATAATGCGTGCCCCTGTCGGCACTTCATCGGCTAAATAATCGTAGGTGACACAGCTAATATCTTGCTGACCAACTACTGGACGATTTGTCAAGGTAAAGCGATCGCCTTTAGCAACAACTATCGACCCATTTTCAAATTTACCTAAACGAATTTTTGGACCCTGTAAGTCCTGTAGAATGCCTACAGGTTGATTAAGCTCAAATGCTGTTTGGCGAATTAACCTGATATTACGTTGATGGTCGGCATGGGAACCGTGGGAAAAATTTAACCGCAGTGTCGTTGCACCCGCTTCAATAATCGCCTTCAGCATTTCTGGGCTGCTAGTGGCAGGACCAATTGTAGCGACAATTTTGGTGCGACGAATCAATTCTCTTAATTGCATAGGGAGGTGGTTATAGGGAGCTATCTGGGAATAATCGTAAAATCGAATGGTAGTCGCTGTCTGTTCCTACCGATAGTTTGAGAATCGGGAATGGGCATTGGGGACAGATGGAAAGGGCAACATGGGATATGGGAAGGCTGAGATAAGTATTAATAATTATTAATACTTATTATTCTTGCTTCCTCGTATCTTCCCTCTCCTCCCTCTCCGCGTCTTTATCCCATGCCCATCGTCCAATTCCATATCTACTCGATTGGAATCATATCGTTAATTCAGCTACCGATGTACCGGGAAATAAATTAATCTTGAGTACATAAAACTTTATTATTCGGCAGTTTCTGTCGTATATTCGTAATATTTGATTTCGCGATTTAATTGCGTGAAGGTTAAGGAGTTTAGAATGCTGACGGCGGAGGCACCAAAGCCATTGACAACTCTCCCCCCAAGGGAACTATTAGCGCCTCCGGGTGGTTTGAATCCTACGTTGCTAATGTTTCTTGCGGCGGTAGGAATTGTTATTTTATCTTGCTTCGGTTACTGGGTTTGGGGATGGAATGACTGGGCTTGCTTTAGCCTAAATGTCCTTGCCTTACACATTTCGGGGACAGTTATTCACGATGCTTGTCACCAGTCTGCCCATAGCAACCGAATTTTGAATGCAATATTGGGGCATAGTAGTGCCTTAATGCTGGCTTTTGCATTTCCAGTGTTTACCAGGGTACATTTGCAGCATCATGGTAATGTTAATGATCCAGAAAATGATCCAGACCATTATGTTTCCACTGGTGGACCATTGTGGTTAATTGCAGTACGCTTTTTCTATCACGAAATATTTTTCTTTAAGCGACGGTTATGGCGTAAGTATGAATTATTAGAATGGTTCCTCAGCCGCTTGTTTGTCGCATCTATCGTCTATATTTCAGTCCAATATCACTTTTTGGGCTTTGTATTAAATTTTTGGTTTGTGCCATCATTAGTAGTTGGGATTACACTGGGGCTATTTTTCGATTATTTACCCCATCGTCCATTCGAGGAACGTAACCGATGGAAAAATGCCCGTGTTTACGCCAGTCCTATCCTGAATATCTTAATCTTGGGGCAAAATTATCATCTTATTCATCACTTATGGCCTTCAATACCTTGGTATAAATACCAACCTACTTATTATTTGATGAAACCAACACTTGATGAAAAAGGTTCGCCACAATCTTTAGGGTTGTTGACAAAGAAAGATTTCCTCGGCTTTTTGTACGATATTTTTCTCGGTATTCGCTTCCATCATTCCCACAAGGAAGAGACTCAGAAAGATTAGAAAAGAATGCCGAATATAAGATTAATTAGGCATACCCGGTTTTTAGATGAAAACCGGGTTTATTTTTGGCTGGCTAGTTGTACTTTGCCCCCAGGACTTATTATTTTCCCCAGATATAATCAGCAATTTTTTTATCTTGAGGTAAATTATCATCTTCTGGTGGACTTAATAATACAGAAAGTTGAGTAAAATTCCTCATATTTGTTTTACCCTGTAAGCGACGTTGTACACGGCTGGGAATCCCATAATCATAAACAATATGTCCTTGCCCAGCTAAAACAATCACCTGATAATCTGGATTTTTTTGGACAAAATTAGCAATGCTTTCTGCCATTGTTTCATCCCACAGGACTTGCGCTAAAAAAAATCTTTCTTGATTTTTACTATTACCATGTCCGCTATTTTGATGTCCTTCAAAAGCTGCCAAAACTAACTTACGGTATTCTTCGGGAGCAGTACGAATTTCCGAAAATGGTGGAACTAATTTACGTTCTTCAGGTGTGAGACTTTCCAAACCTTGGCGAGAAACTTTGCGAGTAATTTCAGTGGGAGTATTTGTGGCAATTAGGGGTATATTGTTAGCCTTCGCAAAACGGATAATTGGTGCATATAATTCCCAAGGAAAACCCCAACGTTGCTCGTATTCTGTTTGTTTCACTAATTCGGCTTCGGTGATTTTCCCCGCCAGATAATTGTTAAGAACATCTTGGTAAGGACGCTGAAACATTTCCAGAGCGATCGCGATTTTTTTGTTACTATTTACTTTGCGGTTAGATAATGCTTGAATAATTTGTAACTGGCGTGCATGGTCTTCAGCACTGTCGTGGGTTTCTCCAAGATATATTACCCTTGCTTTTGATATTTCTCCGGCAAGTTGGGTGACATTATTAACGCATTTACTACTAGCAAAGCGAGTTTCACAAGACTTTGCAGCTTGTGTTTGGGCACAAGCTGGTAAGGTGCAAAATACCAAAAATCCCAACGATAGAGCAAATAATCGCATCAGTTTAAGAGGTTGTGACAAAGGGAATGGGAAATAGAATAATTATACGGATAACAATAACTAACAATAACAAATACTCTCCCCTTCCCCAAATTTTATGAAAGGAATCTGGTTAGAAAACCAACAATTACAACTTCGTACTGATATTCCTGTTCCCGAAGTACCCGCAGGTGAAGCGTTAATCAGGGTATTATCGGCGGGTATCTGTAATACTGATTTGGAATTAAAACGTGGTTACTATCCCTATACAGGAATTTTAGGACACGAATTTGTTGGTGTTGTCGAACAGGGTGACGAAAATTTAATCAACAAGCGGGTTGTCGGTGAAATTAATGCTGCTTGTGGTTATTGTCGCTTTTGTCTCCAAAAACAACCCACCCACTGCGAAAACCGTACTGTTTTAGGTATTGTCAATCGCAATGGTGCCTTTGCTGATTATTTATCTTTACCTGTGAAAAATCTTCATGTTGTCCCCGATAGCATTACGACTGAAGTCGCCACATTCACAGAACCTGTAGCAGCAGCTCTCGAAATCCAACAACAAATTCAAATTCATCCGAGCGATCGCATATTAGTTGTTGGTGATGGTAAATTAGGACAGTTAGTCGCGCAAACTTTAGCTTTGACGGGCTGTGATTTGTTGGCAATTGGCAGGCATCAGTCAAAACTCGCAAATTTAGAAGCAAGAGGTATCAAAGTCGGCTTTGTTGATGAGATGAAAGAGCGTAGCTTTGATATTGCAGTTGAATGTACTGGAAACGATATTGGCTTTGATATTGCTCGTCGAGCTTTACGTCCTCGCGGCACACTAGTATTAAAAAGCACTTATGCCGGGAAGTTGAGTTTAGATGCTTCTGCTTTAGTTGTCGATGAGATTACTTTGATTGGTTCGCGTTGTGGTGCTTTTGCTCCAGCGCTGGAATTATTAGCACAAGGGAAAGTAGATGTAATTCCACTTATTCATTCACGTTTTCCGCTTACAGATGGGCTGGCTGCATTTGAGGTTGCTCAAACGAAGGGTGTCATGAAAGTTTTGTTGGAAATGAATGATTAATATGTAATCCTGAGCTTTTCATTCCGCGAACACTAAATAAACACTTGATTTTTAATTGAATACAATCAATACAACATCGGATTTGTTTTTGCTGAATAATCAGTACAACTAATCGCTGCTTCTGTATTGGCGATGGATGGATGGACTGTACATTTGAGACGGTAGTCTGCTGTGAAAAATTGACAGTTACAGCAGGGGATTTGATGCATTTGTTTAGCAATGGTGACGCTATGACTTGCGGCTGAATATAGGCTGGAGATAACGAGAAATATTAAGCCCCAAGCAGTGATAAAACAAATGGGGACTAGTAATGGTTGAATCGCATTAATTAAGCTGGTAAGTATTGTTAACACGGTGCTTTTTCTCTAACTACAATTATTAATTGATTAGGGGAGAATGCTGACAACACATATAAATCAATGGTGGGTTACGGCTAGCTAATTGCTCTTTTGCACTACTTGTGCATATAAAAAATGAGCATAAGCTCAAATTTTTGCGTCACCGTAACACCACCTAAGTCATCAGTGGTTGAGTCCTATCTATTAATTTTTGCAGTTTATGGCAATTTTTTGAATTTACATTTCTTAAAGATTGGCATGACCGATCGCTAAACCAACAACAAGCATTCCTAATACAAGAAATGGTTGGGCGCTAGCTTGGTATTTTACGTCATTAGTTAATGGGTCGCGCAAAAAGTACATATCTTGGAACACCATTTGGGGAATGACCATGAGTAACAAAATAGCTGCGTAGAATTGCTGATGAATAAAAATTAAATATCCAGCGATCGCAATTTGAAATACGTCTATCATTGTCACGCATATCCAAGCCGCAGTTTTCACCCCAAACATTACAGGTAAAGATTTTAAGCCCAGTTTGCGATCGCCTTCAATACTCTTAAAGTCATTGACAATGGCAATACCTAAACCCGCAAAGCTATAAACCACAGTCATGACAACGATTTTCCAGTCCAGTTCCCCAAACAAAGCATGACCAGTACACCAAGGTAAAGCAATGTAACTGGAACCCAAAGCGTAAGTACCCAACCAACCATTTTGTTTGAGTTTGAGTGGTGGTGCGGAGTAGATATAGGCAATGAACACGCCAAAGATTGCCATTACCGTAATTGTGGGAAATTCATGACCAGACCAAACATCTAAGCCATAAGCCAACCCCAAACCGCTTAACATTAACACCCAAGCTTGCGTAATCACTTGGGGCAGGGAAATTGCACCGGAAGGAATGGGACGATAGGGTTCATTAATGGCATCAATGTCGCGATCGTAAAATTCGTTAATAGTTTGGGTATATCCCGTGAGTAAGGGACCTGAAAGTAACATACAAGCCGCAGACTTGAGGAAATTTTCCCACGTCCAGGTATATTCGCCGGAAGAAGCTGCGCCACAAACGACACCCCAAATTAAGGGAATCCACGTAATCGGCTTCATTAATTGCAAACGAATTTTCCAAATCGAAGTATCGCCAGTTGTTGCACCTTTCATCCCTAGTAGTTGTCGGGTTTTGGCAGTGCGTTCCTCTGCGAGATTGATTTCTTCGCTGGGATTTGGGGTAGTGGGTGTTGATTCTGTCATATTTTGTTTAATTGAATGGACATGGGTAAGGGCAGATTGAGGCAGAGAATGTTCAGATGTGAAGAGAAAGTTTTCCATAATCTCTCGAATCCCTGTAGCTTCTGTCCTCCCCCTTCTTAAAATGAGATTATCAAATAACCATTCTGAAACTTCGCCCCAGTCACTTGTTTACCACTTAAGGCTGGAGGCAGTAAAATGTTTCGTCGTTGATCACCAGCTTCAATGGTGACTTCGGGACCATATTGGGTGAGTTTGACTTGTTTTTTGTCAAATCCAGGTAAAAATAAGCGCACCTGACGGGCATTAGTGTCTATTTCAATTGGGCGTGGTGCTTGAGTTGCTTGGGCGACAAAATTGGGTAAATTGTCGATGATTTGCGAAAATTCTGGGGAATTTGTGCCCACTGTACTCACAGGTAACGGTGCAAACTGTTCGCTAAAATTTGCCGAAGCGATCGCATCTGCTAGGATTACGCCACCTATTGTTAATCCTACTTGTTGGGCGCTACCCCAGAGATAACGAGCAGTGGCAATTTCGATTTCGTCATCTTTTGTCACCAAAAATGCTGCAACTCGATGGGGGCTAGCGAGAGCTTCCTTACCCCGATCAAGCATATTATTTGCCATATTGGTGGGTTGGGAAAAATTATCTGCCGTCCAGTTAACATTAAAAAATGTACTGATTAGTGGTTGAACCAAAGGCGATTCGGAAATACCTTTACCTAAATCCGAGTTGATAAACAGTTGGCGAAAACGGCGCACGTACCAACTTAGGGATTCCGGCATTCCCAACATCCGTAATGTATTAGTATCACCAGTGCCATCATAAATAATGGCATCATATTTACCGCTTTCTTCATATTGACGGATAGCATTTAGTGCCAATGCCGTATCCATTCCCGGCAATACTGATAACTCTTGACCGTAAACATCCTTAAGAGTTGGTGTTTTCAGATACTGTGCCTCTAATTTTTTCACCTCATCCCAACTACGTTCGAGTAGGACTGCGGTTTGAAATTGTACAGCATGTAAATTGGTAGAAATTTCTTGGGGGTCGGGACTGAGGGTAGTATTTAAAAGGATTTGCATCGCGGGTTCGGCATTTCCCGCCAACAGTACCCGTTGCCCTTCGCTAGCTAGTTTCATCGCCGAGGCGATCGCAATTTTGCTGCGAGTAGTCCCGTCTTTCCCTAAAAATGTTAATATCAACGCCATTATTAAAAATTCCTAATATTTGTCTAAATAGAGCTTGTCTCAATAATGCTGAGTTGAAAGTGTTGTAGTTAGCTACACCAGAGAGTGTATTGAGTAATCATCTGATGTGCGGCGAAATTACATCAAGCAAAAAATCAAATCATTGTAGTGCAGGCATCCTGCCTGCTTTGTCCATACAAATTGGATGCTTAGGAACAGGAATTTAATAACTTACAATTCTGAACGAATATGAAATGGTGCGTTACGCTGCGCTAACAGCACCCTACTTTTGCACTTTATTTCATTCACATTCCTTAACAGCTTAGTAATTGGGAATTGGCAGTTGAGCATAAATTTACTTCATCCTCAATAACTTCTTTCCCAATCTCTATTCTGCCACTCAGCACCCAGTACAGTCCTTGACGAGGACGCGGAGAAATCAAGCAAGATAAATTCAGAGGATGCAAATAAGGAAGCGATTTTTCGTCTCTCCGACTTTAGTCGAGGCTTTTAACCATTTCCGAACGGAATATGGTGATTTGCGAAAAATAAATTACCCATCTTGTTGTTGCTGTAGTGGGCTTTCCAGCCCCGGAGTTTTCCGTGAAGAATATCTCCCCGGAAACTCCTCTCCACACTACAACAATTTTCGGTACATTTATTTCCTGGAAATCTCCTTATGAAACCTCTTCTCCGCGTCTCCGCGTCTCCGTGTCTCCCTCTCCACATTCCCCTCTCCACATTCCCCTCTCCGCGTCTTTGTTAGCAACTTCTACACAGCTTTGATTTCGTCCTCAAAAAACCAAGTAGCAAAATTGTCATCAAACAAAACCACAAAGCCATAACCACCACCATCAGTCATTTTGTAACCTTGGATGATGCCAGTTTGCCCCAATCTTTTTGCAATAGCCGCAGAAACGCGATCGCGCAAACGAAATACTTTTACTCTCTGTCCGATTTCCATGCCAACTTAAAATAACGCAACAAACCAAGATTCAGTTTAGCCGAATCCGGTACTATACCGTAATTCCTTTAAATGTTTCTTAGAGCCTAAAATGAAATTAATGAGTCAGCAGGTATATACCGATGTTTGTCACAGCGCAACAGTTAGAACAACAAATGCCCGATGCAACTCGGTTGTTAAGTGATGAGCCAGAAATGGAAACTTCGTTGCACTACATGCAGCTATTACTGTTGGTGACTTCTTTAGAATGGCTGTGGCAAGATAAAAATGATTTTTTTATTGGGGCAAACCTGACAATCTATTTTAGTCGGCAGCAGTTACGCAACCGAGACTTTCGCGGACCAGATTTTTTTCTCGTCAAGGATACCGAAAAGAGACCCCGCAGTTCTTGGGTAGTCTGGGAAGAAAATGGTAACTATCCTGATTTAATTATCGAATTACTTTCCGATAGTACGGCAAGTACAGACCGTAACCTCAAGAAAAGCCTTTACCAAAATCGATTCCGTACCCCAGAATATTTCTGGTTTTCACCCGAAAATTTAGAATTTGCTGGTTTTGAATTGGTGGGCACTAGTTATCAAGAGATTATTCCCAATACACAAGGATGGCTTTGGAGTCAAGTCCTAAATTTATATTTAGGTATATACAACTCTCAACTGCGTTACTTCACACCGGAAGGGGAGTTAGTCCCAACACCAGAAGAAGCAGCAAGGTTAGCTCAACAACAAGCAAAACAATTACAGGAAGAGGCTCAACAACAAATACAACAGGCACAGCAACAAGCTCAGGAACAAATACAACAGGCACAAACAAGAGCCGAACAAGCCGAATTGCGATCGCGGCGTTTAGAGGCAGAATTGCGTTCTCGTGGAATTAATCCAGATAGTGTAACCTAATAACGTAAATTAATAGCAAAGAAACTTTTTGAGGTTGCTAACTTCATTAAGCTCATGAAAGTGTGTAGGTAGTGAGTGAAGGCGAGGAAAATTAAATTGTTGAATGCATTTAAGGGGACTGCGAAAAAAGCAGGAAAATTCAAGCGCTTCCTGCCAATTAGCGACAAAGCCTGGGCAAAATTTGACCTATTGAGAACTCTGGTACGGCGAGACTTAGAAGCACGTTACAAAGGTTCTGTCTTGGGGAATCTTTGGCCCCTACTTAATCAAATCGCACAACTACTAATTTATACTTACGTTTTCTCATTTGTACTCAAAGTAAAATTAACCCTAAAAGGTTTACCAGAAAATAACTTTACCTTTGGTTTATGGTTATTTGCTGGACTGATACCTTGGATTGCATTTAGTGGTGGTTTCATCCAATCAGCCACCTCAATTGTCGGACAGCCCAATTTAGTTAAAAAAGTCGTTTTTCCTCTAGGGTTACTGCCACTGGTACCAATTCTCTCAGCCTTTATCGAAAGCGCCTTTGGCTTAATTGTGTTAATTGTTTTCGTTGCCTTTACTTCCCACACTCTACACCCAACCTTGGCGCTTTTACCCCTAATTTGGCTACCGCAACTACTATTAACCGCAGGATTGGGCTACTTGGCAGCAGGATTTACTGTTTTTCTCCGGGATATCCCCCAAACAATTAGTGTATTATTAAATATTTGGATGTATGCCACTCCAATAATTTATCCAGCCTCAGCTATCCCCGAAGGGTGGCGAAATTGGGTATTCTGGTTAAATCCCTTAACTGCGATCGTTGAGGTTTACCGCGACTTGGTTATCAATGGAGAGGTGACACACTGGGGTGAATGGGGTGTTAGTTCATTAATCGCCCTGGTAATTTTCTGTATTGGTTTGTGGTGTTATCGTCGTTTGCGTCCAGCTTTTGCAGATGTTCTGTGAGTTGTTCAATGACTTCAATTAAGAATCAAAATTAAAACCAATCAAAAGAACCGCAATTATGAGGTATCCCCATGACAACAATGCGGCAAATCGATGAAGATTTACTTTATCCCAGTGGTGACGGTAAACCAATGGCAGATAATACCGAACAATATAAATGGATTGTCCTCATTAAAGAAAACCTGGAAGTCTTATTTGCTGATGTTCCCAATGTTTTTATTGCTGGCGACTTACTGTGGTATCCTGTCCGTTCTAAAGTCATTAATCCAACTGCACCGGATGTGATGGTAGTATTTGGTAGACCGAAAGGTAAACGTAAATCCTACAGACAATGGCGCGAAGATAATATTCCACCACAGGTAGTATTTGAAATACTCTCGAAGAGCAACAAAGATGATGAAATGGAGAGGAAACTAGAATTTTATCAAATCTACGGAGTACAAGAATATTATATTTATGATCCAGAATCTGACGAAATCGAAGCTTGGATGCGTGCTGGTGAGAAACTAGAACAAATTGAAGCAGTTAATGGGTGGACAAGTCCGCTTTTGGGGATAAAATTTGATACTACGCAGGGTGAGTTAGTTATTTACCGTCCGGATGGAGAGAGATTTTTGACTTCGTTAGAGATGCGGCAAAAGTATGAAAATGAACGACAACGGGCTGAAAAATTAGTAGAATACTTACGCAAACACGGTATTGACCCAGATAGCTTGGTTTAAGGAAATAATTAGCTAAAATTCAGATACTATATTTGATAATTGTATTCAGGTTGCTGTAGAGTTCGTGTTGTAGACCTTGTATTTTTAAGTGTGTGAGAGTTTGAGGATTAATGACGAAGGTATGGGAGAAGAAATAGCAATTTCACTCAAGAATGTATCGAAGTGCTTTAAACGTTACAACCATCCAGCAGATAGGCTTCAGGAAATATTATTACCAGGTAAAAATCGAAGTGAGGAATTTTGGGCACTACGAGATATCGAGCTTGAGATTCCGCGAGGAGAAACAGTTGGAATTGTTGGACGTAATGGTTCGGGGAAAAGCACATTACTACAAATTATAGCCGGGACGCTGACCCCTACTACCGGGGAAGTAAAAGTAAATGGTCGAGTTTCAGCTTTATTAGAATTAGGCAGTGGTTTTAATCCAGAATTTACCGGGCGACAAAATGTATTTTTTAATGGGCGAATTTTAGGATTAAGTCAAAAAGAAATAGAAGACAAATTTGATGAAATCGCTTCATTTGCTGATATCGGTGATTTTATTGATGAACCTGTCAAGACATATTCAAGCGGCATGTTTGTACGTTTAGCTTTTGCTGTCGCCATTAATGTTGATCCAGAAATTCTGATAGTTGATGAAGCATTGTCCGTTGGTGATGGCGTTTTTGTACATCGCTGCATGGCAAAAATTAAAGATTTTCAAGATGCTAACGGTACTATTTTATTTGTTTCCCACGATCTTGGTTCGGTAAATCGCCTTTGTTCGAGTTGTTATTGGTTAAATAATTCTCGAATAGTCGAAAAAGGTAGTCCAGTAGATGTTAGTAAATCATATCAAGCGTGGATGTACGATCGCATCAATGAAGGCATCCGGGAAAAAGCCAATAATTCTCAAGATTTAGAAAATAATCGCAACACAAAAACATCAATTGATTTAATTGCAGGAGATAAACAAACAGAAAAACTGAAGATAAATTCTTTTACAGGTAATAACTTCTTAGCATTTCCAAACACTAAACGATTTGGAACAGGACGCTGCGAAATTCTCAGTTTAGAAATGCAGAATATCACAGGTAAAAAAATCGGATTCATAATGCCTGATGAAACTTTGATTGTTAGTGCCAAAATTATTAGTCATGACCGAGTAGAAAACCCTATCTTTGGGATTATGATGTTTGATCGCTTGCGAGTCGATATTGCTGGTTGGAATACATCACAGTATAAATATAAATTACCTGCATTTGAAAAAGGACAAATTATAAGCGTCAGTTTTGCCATTACATGGCCCCATATTAAAAGTGATACATACTCCTTAGAACCTGCGATCGCAGACGGTAGTCAAGAAAATAACGAAATGCTGGATTGGATACAAACTCCAACTGCTTTAGAATCAGGAGTTACCGACCTAACATTTGGATTTTTCAGATTTACAAACGTGACTGTTTCTCATACAGTCGATATCCTTATTTCACCTCAGGAATTGAGTAATTCCTTATCAAAATGATTTGTTATTGTTGCGGTTCAAACAAAATTCACTATCAAAATATTCTCTGGCAAGAATTAATTAGTGAATGGCGTTTATCAAAATATGAAGTTGAATATATCAATCGACAACAAGGTTTACATTGCCAAAACTGTAATTCTAACTTGCGGACAATGGCATTAGCTTTGTCGATTATGAAATGCTTTGGCTATCAAGGTCTATTTAAAGATTTTGTAAGGGAAGAAAAGTTTCAACATCTGCAAATACTAGAAGTAAATGAAGCCGGTAGCTTAACGCAGTTTCTCAAACAAATACCAGGTCATCAATTAAAAATGTATCCGGAATTGGATATGATGAACATGAAATTTGCAGATATTTCTTTTGATTTAGTTGTTCATTCTGATGTTTTAGAACATATTCAGCATCCCATTAAAGCACTATCGGAATGCTACAGAATTTTAAAAACAGGTGGATACTGTACTTTTACAGTACCAATGATTGTTGATCGATTGACTATTTCCAGAGTCGGTATGCCGCCTAGCTTTCATGGATTAGGTGAACCAGACAATCTAGTTTATACTGAATTTGGTTGCGATGCTTGGAAGCAAGTAATACAAGCAGGATTTCAAGAATGTCGATTGTTCTCGATTGAATACCCTGCTGCTCAAGCTTTAGTAGCTGTCAGGTGATTGTTATGAATATTTCTAACAGTATGGAATTTACAGGTGAAAGATATGTTCCTTCGCTTGATGGAGCAATCAAATATGAACATTTGCATCGTTATGCGATGTGTCTTCAATTTGTTACCGGAAAGTCCGTACTTGATATTGCCGCAGGAGAAGGATATGGTTCAGCATTATTAGCAAAAGTGGCTGAATTCGTTGTAGGTGTTGATATAGATAGTGAATCTGTAGAATATGCAAAATTAAAATATAGCAGTTATGAGAATTTAAATTTTCTGGTTGGCTCTTGTGAATCAGTACCGTTAGCTGATCATTCGGTGGACGTAGTCACATCATTTGAGACGATTGAGCATCATGATAAGCATGAAGAAATGATGCAAGAAATTAAGCGAGTATTGAAACCAGGTGGACTTTTAATCCTCTCATCCCCCAATCGCTTAGTACATACGGATGAAGCTAATCATTCTAATCCATTTCATGTCAAAGAACTGTATTATAGTGAGTTAGTAGATTTGCTGAATCGTTATTTTAATTATTATCAAATCTATGGTCAAAGGTTAGGTATGGGTTCGTTTGTTTTTTCTTTGGAAAGCACCTCTGAAAATCAATTAAAAGCATATACTGGTAATATTGATAAATTATATCAGCAAGTTTGTAGTCTAAAATCACCGCTTTATTTTGTTGCTATATGTTCGGATGAAAGTGACAGAATCCAAACATCTCTTGATTCTTTATATATTGATGCATCTGATGATTTACTAAATACTTATATGCTAAATCTCGATGAGTCACAAAAAGTAATGCGTTACTTTGAAACTAAACTCAAACAAACTCAAGTTGAACTCAAGAGCGAGCAATCAGAACTCGATCAAAGGCAAGCTGAACTCAAGGATACCCAATCACAATTACAAAATACACAATCGCAATTACAAAGTACACAATCGCAATTACAAAGTACACAATCGCAATTACAAAGTACACAAACAGAGGTAGCAGAATTACAACTACAACTTCAAAAAAAACATGTAGAACTCGAACAATTTAAACAACAGTTAAACGAGATGGAGAATAGCAGATTTTGGAAGGTACGTCAGGTTTTGTTTAAGCTGAAAAATATATTTGGGATATAAAAATTGAAAAGTATTCAGTAGGAATCCAGTCAGTTATGATTAATTTTTACTAATCAAAAGTAAATCCAGATAAAACTACCCTTGCAGAAAACAGCATAAAAATTTTAAGAAAATATCGATGAACATATTATTTGTCCTACATAATTGGGTTGGTTATGCACCGCATGGTGGTACGGAAGTCCATGTTCAGTATCTAGTAGATGTGCTAATTAAAAATAGTAGCCATCAAATTTATGTTCTATTCCCAGATTTAAGAATAGCGGGTAACTGTAGCAATTACCTACTCCTAAATCCAAAAGATAAATCGATTAAGCGTATAAATTTAAATTATCCTGTAACCTCAGAATGCTATCGACATGAAGAACTAAGTGCTAAATTTACATCGCTGATGACAGGGCATCAAATTGACGTAGTTCATTTCTTTCATTTAATTAAATATCCCCTCAATCTGCCGTTAATTGCTCAATTATCTGGTGCAAAAACAGTTATTTCATTTTTTGATTATTACTTTATTTGCCCACAATTTAATTTTTTGAAGAAAGACAATCATTTTTGTGACTATCCTCATGTTTCAATCCAAACTTGTGATTTGTGCTTGAAACAAAGATTTAATTATCAAGCAAACACACAACATACCCGACAAAGCTTAATTTCAGAAGTGCTGTATCATACAAATGCTGTTCATTATTTATGTTCTGATCAGCGTTCTCGAATGGTAACTGCCTATCCTCATTTGCAAACTAAACTGAGTTTAACAATGGGTTTAGGTTTGGATGCACAACCTCAACCTCAAATAGATACTAAATTTGTTAACTATTTAGCACCTTTAAAAGTTGCTTGTGTTGGCAATTTTGATACTAACAAAGGAGCAGAATTACTATTACAGGTTATAGATTACTACCAATCTATTAAACAACAAAACATTGAATTTCATATTTATGGAGATACACGACATCCTTACTCAACAGTTTTATATGAAATGGCAAAGCAGAAAACTGTTAAATCACATGGTAGCTATACCCCTGAACAACTACCAAAATTGCTGCGAGAATGTCATATAGCTGTATTTGCTTCAATTTGGCCTGAAACTTTTGTTTTAGCACTTTCCGAAGCATGGTCATGTGGTTTAATCCCTGTCGCTCCCAAGCTTGGAGCTTTTGGAGAACGCATTAATCATGGGAAAAACGGATTTATTTATGATTATAAAGACCCTGGTTCCTTAATCAAAATATTAGATAGTTTTTTGAGTTTCACAAAACAAGATTTTCTTGATCTCTTGGAGGGAGTAAGTCAAGTCAAGTATCCATCTTTACAAAGTAATTTAGATAACTATCTATCTTTGTATAACCGTATCCATAAAACTGCTTCTGATATCAATTCTGTAGAAATTTTATCACGATTAGTTATAGACGTACATCCTGAGTCTTGGCATAGTGACTCTAAATCTTCATCAACTATCTCTGTTGCTTCTGGGAACAAGGAAATTCTCCAGAAAGCGTGGCAGTTTTATCGGCGAGAAGGATTGCGTTCTACAATTAATCGATTTGCTAAGTATGCTAATTCCAAAATTAAATAAAAATTAATTAATTAATTAATACAAAATTTAACTAGATTATGAATATATCTCATACCATCATTCATTTTGTGTGGTTACTTCCCGAACATAAAGATAGCAATCGACATATCCGAAACATGCTTATTTCCGAAGTTAAATATTGCTCGGACTTGACAGTTAAGTTTTATTCTGGAGAATATTATCTACAGGAAGTTGATACAGTTAAAAAACCCGATTTAGTAATTTTATTCGGCTCATTTTACAACCCCTATTTAGATATATATAACTTAATATCTCAAGTGCGATCGCGTTGGAATACTTATATAGCTGCTTGGGTAACAGATGACCCATATGAATTTGACTGTAACTATTTTTTACCAAAGTTTGTTGATTTCGTATTCAGCAATGATAAAAACTCTTGTAATTACTATCATTCTCCCAATGTTTACCATTTACCTCTAGCTGCTGCTGAATCTGTTCATGGAGTTTTAGAAGCATCAACACAACCCGAATGGGATTTTGTTTTTTGTGGTGTTGGCTTTCCTAACCGTATTGATATTATTGAAGGTCTGCAAGATTTTCTTAAAAAGTATTCTACCCTAATCATTGGTTCTAACTGGTCAAGTGAGATTACTAGTAATCTTTTCATACGACCTTCAGTTAGTTATGATGAGCTTTTGCATATTTACACGAATAGCAAAATCGTATTAAATCTATCACGAGTTTTTGATCTACAAAATAAAATCTATGAAATAGTCCCTTCCACCCCTGCACCTCGAACATTTGAGGTTGCGGCAATGGGAGTTTTTCAGTTAGTGTTTTTTGACAGACCAGAATTATATGAATATTTTAGTCCAGAGGAAATTATTAGTTTTAGTACTAAAGAAGAGTTTATTTATTTAGCTAAAAAGTATTTAGAGAACTTAGAACTTCGTTGTAGTGTAGCAAGAAAAGCTAAACAGAAAATTATGCAACAACATCTTTATAGACATCGCTTGCAAACAATAATTCACTATGTTTTTTCTAGTGAAAAAAATAATTGTCATTGATTTTTTCAAAAATTCATGTGAAAAATATATTATTTAAACCAGATAAATCATGAGTAAGCGTATATTAATTTATAATTCTAAAGTTAATAATAATAATTTTCATCTAATTAGTTCACTTTGGCAGGCTTTGTCGAAAATTTCAGGAATAGATGTCCGAATATCTAACTCTCAATCAATCAGAGTATTTGTTAAAAGTTTTGAACCAGAAATAATCGTTTTTTTGGGAGGAGAAGATGTTACTTTTGATGTAATCCAAACGCTTAAAAATAGTTCTAGTAAATGGATTTTATGGACAACTGAAGATCCATTTGAAATTAAACGAAATAAAGAAATATCTAAATATTTTGATTTTGTTTTCACATCTGATAAAGCGAGCAAAGAATTATACCAGCATCCCAATTGTTATTACCTTCCTCTTGCAGCAGACAGCAGTTGGTTTTTCCATCCAGTCATTGAGCAACCTAAAGAATTACTCTACGATCTGATTTTCATTGGTACAGCATGGCCTAATCGGACTAAATTTCTCCAAGATTTAACTGATTTGCTCAAGTACAATAATCTCAAAAGTCGATTTATATTGCCAACAAATCCTTATATACCCTCAGATAATTTATCAACTATCAACATTTGTAAATTTGAACGTGATTTTCGAGTTGCACCTAGAGATTTAGCGAAGTTACAAAACTATTCTCGATTTGCACTCACATTATTCCGAGACTTTTCTGGTGATGGAAATGCTAGACCTCAAAGTTCACCAACAAATAGATTTTACGAAACGTCTCTAGCTGGAACATGTCAAATTATTGTATCTAATAATATGACTATCAAAGAGTTCCACCCTGAAATAGAACAATATATCTTTCAATGTCAAGATGCTCAAGAAGTCATTAAAACCATTATCTGGGCAAAAACAAATCCTGAGATGAGAAATTCAGCTGCTTCAGAGATGCAAAAATTTGTCTTAGAGAATCATTCCTATCTTCATCGTGCCAAGGAATTATTAAATATAATAGATAATAGTGACAAATAATAAAGAACTTAATTTTTTTAATGTATTCTTACAGCAGCGAAAAATATTGATATTTAGATATTATTATCTATAGTTAGTGGCAAGAATATGAAAGATTTTTTTTAAATGAGATAATCCTGCAATTCTATGATAACTATTATCTTGGCTCTTCCGTAGTTGTGATGCAGAAAGTTAACCTAAATTCATGTTTTTGCCTTTAAAATCAAGGCTTTTGGAAAGTTGGAGCTTAGATTTTATCGCCAAGCTTCAAATCTTGATATAAAAAAGCTACTTTTCTTGCCCAGCAAGGGTTATGGAATCTTCTGTGGACTTTTTAGCATAACAAGTAATGAAGAACCATTATCTTTATAATTGAAAAAGAAATCTTACAAATACAATCAAAAAACGTGAAAATTATTCCTACCGAAATACCCGATATCCTTCTGATAGAACCCCAAATATTCCAAGACGATCGCGGTTTTTTCTTTGAGTCTTATAATCAGCAAAAATTTATTGAAAAAACTGGTTTAAATATTAATTTTGTTCAAGATAATCAATCACTATCCAAGCAAAATGTGCTGCGGGGACTTCATTATCAAATTATTCAACCCCAGGGAAAATTAGTACGTGCGGTATCTGGGAACATCTTCGATGTTGCAGTTGATATTCGCCAAAGTTCTCCGACTTTTGGACAATGGGTAGGCTACGAACTCAGCGCAGAAAACAAGCGCCAACTTTGGATACCAGTAGGTTTTGCCCACGGTTTTGTTGTCCTTTCAGAAGTCGCCGAAGTTCTCTACAAAACTACAGACTATTATGCACCAGGAGGCGATCGCACTATTCTCTGGAATGACACAGAGTTGGCGATAAATTGGCAGCTAACTACAACCCCAATTCTATCAGCTAAAGATCAAGCTGGAAAAGCCTTTAAAGATGCCGATTTGTTTCCATAAGAGGTTATGTATAAACTAAACCTTAAGACCAAAGAAACCCGGTGTATAGGATTTAAGTATCGAGCATCATCTGACTTTTTGATGAGAAACCGGGTTTCTTCCTGCGCGACTATCCTTAATATTTGCTTTATAAATGGTCTCTGAATTTATTCTACCTTAAACATTTATCACATCTTCATAAATATCTGCCATTGTCAAGCTTAAGCCAATAGAATTTAAAGATAATTCATCATTTTTGCCTAAGATTTCCAATAACCAATTTCCTTGAGTATCTCGACGATAAACCTCTACTTTGATTTCCTCTTGGGAAACTAATACATATTCCTGCAAACTTTCAATACTTTGATAATTGATACGTTTTTCTCGTTTATCTGTACTTTTAGTAGAATTAGATAACACCTCCACAATTAAAGTTGGATGAGTTTTAAAGTATTTTTCTTTATCGTTGGAGTCGCAGGTGACTAAAAGATCGGGATAATAAAATATATCCGCTTTTTGCACCTTGATTTTCACTTTCATATCGGAAACGAAAGCACGACAAGGAGTCCCACGTAGATGAGGACGTAGCAAAGCAATGATATTGATAGCTATCAAGTTATGTTCCTCACTCGCCCCAGCCATTGCGAAGGTTTCACCGTCTACATATTCGTGACGGATATCACTCTCTAACTCGAATTTCAGGTATTCTTCAATGGTAAGAAAATGAACAGGGGAGCGCATAGCTTTTCTCAGTTATGGATGAACAGCATAAGCTTGGGGAAGATTAATCTTGCATCTGCTCCAAAAGGGCTTGTATCTGCTCCAAAAGAGATATTCGGCGACATGAATTTGTTAACGACAACGTTAAGACGACAAATAATCTTAGTTAATCTATAGCAAAAACGGCTAGAAACTGGACTCCCTAAATCGCTTGCAGTATAAATAAAAATCGGGATGACTGGATTCGAACCAGCGGCCCCTTCGTCCCGAACGAAGTGCGCTACCAAGCTGCGCTACATCCCGACAGAGTTTTGCAAATTTAATTGAGATTATACCATAAACCAAGGTTTTTTGTTCTGCTGGGGAATGCCACAAAATGCTCAGTTATTAATAACCAATCACTCACAAACTTGCTACTATAACTCTGTATATCTAGATCAACGGTAAATCAAAACTGTGGTAGTAAAACCGGACTGGCTGCGGGTTAAAGCACCTCAATGGGAGCGTGTTGGTAGCGTTAAGGAGATTTTACGGGATTTAGCCCTGAATACAGTTTGTGAGGAAGCTTCTTGTCCGAATATTGGTGAGTGCTTTAATGCAGGGACAGCAACGTTTCTAATTATGGGTCCTGCTTGTACTCGTGCCTGTCCTTATTGTGATATTGATTTTGAGAAGAAACCCCAAGCACTTGATCCGACGGAACCAACTAGGTTAGCGGAAGCCGTGCGACGAATGAGGCTCAATCATGTAGTTATTACTTCGGTGAACCGGGATGATTTAGCTGATGGGGGCGCTTCGCAGTTTGTTCGTTGTATTGAAGCAACCCGTGCTGTTTCTCCCCAGACAACTATTGAGGTATTAATCCCTGACTTGTGTGGTAACTGGGAAGCTTTGGAAATTATTTTAGAAGCACAGCCCGAAGTCCTCAACCACAACACCGAAACTGTTCCTCGCTTGTATCGTCGCACCCGTCCTCAAGGTAATTACGATCGCACCCTGGAATTGTTAAAACGCTGTCGGGAAATATCGCCTTGGGTGTACACAAAGTCTGGCATTATGGTGGGCTTGGGAGAAACCGATGCGGAAATTCGCCAAGTTATGGGGGATTTACGTGCTGTTGATTGCGATATTTTGACAATTGGACAATATTTGCAACCCTCCACCAAGCATTTGCAAGTTAATGATTTTGTGACTCCGGAACAATTTTCCGCTTGGCAAACCTTTGGTGAGGAAATTGGTTTTTTACAAGTTGTGTCTTCTCCCTTGACAAGAAGTTCATATCATGCTGAAGAGGTAAGGAAATTGATGCAACGATATCCACGAATCAGAAGTAGTGATTAATTGAGTTGAGGAATTCTTCAACTGCGTTGTGCTGTCTACGACTTCAATAATCGCCGCCAGAAACATGTCCAGGAACTATTAAACTGGTGTTTTGTATGTTCAGAGAAATAGTCCGAAGCCAAACCACACTTTTGCTGGAAAGGATACAGATATACTGCAAGCGTTTGTTCACAAAAAATGTTGATGCCAGCAAACTCGAAAAACTCCAACTTGAGTTGCTAGAAGAGTCTCACCTGAGCCGCAGCTATGTAATTTTAATTCTTGGCTCCTGCATCATTGCGACACTGGGCTTAATTGCTAACAGTGCGGCTGTCATCATTGGAGCGATGATTGTTGCTCCTCTAATGTTACCAATCCGAGCTTTAGCTTTTGGCGCTCTCGAAGGAGATGTCATACTATTTCGACGCGGGTTAATTTCGGTTGCAGTCGGTACACTATTAGCTGTCATCCTCGCTTGGTTATTAGCTTCCTTGGCAGCAATTTCCCTGTTTGGTAGTGAAATTTTAGCTCGAACAAAACCAACTTTAATTGACCTGGGCATTGCGATCGCAGCTGGTGGTATTAGTGGTTATGCGAAAATACAACCGAAAATTTCTGGTAGTTTAGCCGGAACTGCAATTGCCGTCGCCCTCATGCCCCCAATTTGCGTAATTGGTATCGGATTAGCGAATGGGAATTGGTCTCTCAGTATGGGAGCCACATTACTTTACCTAACTAACTTGCTGGGCATTACACTATCCTGTATGGCGGCTTTCTTAGCCACAGGCTACGTGAAATTATCCCAGGCACGTAAGGCATTGATATGGGCGATCGCTTTGACAGGTATACTTCTGATTCCCTTGGGTTTAAGTTTTGTTGATTTAGTTAGGCAAACCCGTCTGGAAGCCAGTCTCAAACAGGCATTGTTGAAACGAACAATTACGTTTCAACGAGTCGATTTGGTCAAAACAGAGACAAACTGGTTGGTGAATCCACCAGAAGTACGATTGACTATTCGGAGTCAGGAAAAAGTGACCCCAAAACAGGTGGAACTTCTGGAAGAATTTGTAGAAAGAGCTATGGGGCAGCCCTTCCGATTAATCTTTGATGTTAGTCAAGTTGAGGAAGTGAGGCGGAAGCAGACTACAACACCCCGTTAATGAATAAATTCTTACGGTATAGTCCCACGGGATAGGTCAAGTAAAAATTATAGGGTCTGTTAGTGACAGCACCACGCACCAATCATTTGGAATAGTACGTTACACTTTGCTAACAGACCCAAGGGTGTGTCCTTTATTTAATCCACGTTCCCAATGTCACAATCAAACTCAAACTAACCAAGTAAACCTTGGAATAGGTCTAAATTACTGGCTAGGAAGTAAGCTGTGATTGCACCGCCAATACCACCAATCAAAAAGGCACTAGCGAAGTTATTCCAACCCTCTTTTGAGCTAAAAGCATCAGGTGGATTAGGCACGGTAACGCTAGCAAGTGCTTTCCCAGGGTTGCTGTTTGCGTACATCGATAGACAAGCGGTCAAGATGACAATTAAACCAATGCTTGCTAGCAAACCTGCAAGGTTAGCGTTGGCGGCGTTCCGCAATGGACCCAATTTATCAAAGGGTCCAAAGATAAAATAACCATGTGCCATGCCAACTTCCAACCCACGACGGAAAGGGGTTAGACCAGGACGATAGGCTGGTAAATTATTGATGAACCATTTGCTTAATGGAGAAGAATTGATGGGGGTTTCCAAGTTGCCTTGCTGTGGGTCGCGACCTGCGGGGAAAACAACTTCGCGGTTTCTGGGGTCGCCGGCAAGATTTTTTGATGCGTCAACTGCTTGCGCCATATTTTATGTTTGCCTCTAAATAATCGATAAATTTGGCAAGATTTTATCTTCATGATAATTGAAGCTGACTACGCTTCTGTCTGTTCTGTTTAAAAAACTTAATTTAATAGTCAATTTGTTAATTAAAACCATCACAATTACGTATTTTCTGATATCCAGGCTTGCTAGCGTGAAAATTAGTGGTAAATAAAAACTTGCTCAAATCAGCTAATTTCCACAACTTAGGATTTACAGAAAATCAGCAGAAAATTATTTTTATTAATTAAACATTAATCGAATATTAATTAAACAAACAAGATGGCACTCAGGAGTTAAAAAATAAAGTTTCAACTCCCAAGTACCAAAGCTTTTCAATCAAAAGTTATGACTAATTTTCACATGCCAGGATTACGGCAGGGGGTGGAAAAGTAGGTCAGGGAAAAAGCGGTTAAATTCAATCAAAAGTCCAGCTGTGAAAATCAGTAAAGCAAATAGCAATACTGGTGCAGTTGATAAGTATCTAACGAAATGATTTTGTGACACTGTTTATAACTCCCAAAAAATGGTTTTGCGGAAAATTCAAGTTTGGAAAAATTCAGGTTCTTCCATATTTTCAGGAACAAGGTATTCCCGCACAGCTTACCAAATAAAATTTGTGTTAGCCGATCTCAATTTTCCAAAACGGATTTACAATCTTGCGATCGAGATTTACCCCACTAATCTCAAACTCATGAAATTGGAGGATAAACACCTAACGTGGGGAGATGGTGATTTCTGTATCTTTTGCTGTTAACTCACCTGTGGTCAACTCTTTGAGAGCTGCTGCGGGCCAAGCAAAACCAGTGAGCATGATTTGAAATGCCAAAGGTACATCAATCACGATTTCCTTAATTTCTGGGTTATCGCCCTTACGGATAGCAATGAGGTAAGCACGACCAACCCAACCAATCCAGCCAGCAATATAAAGGAACAGCAAGCTAGGAATGAGGAAATCTCCCGCACGGTCGAGGCGACCGTCAACGATTAGGTGAGGTAAACCCTCAGGACCACAGAGCGCTTGGGAATAACGTTCAAAACGCTTTGCACCAGAACTGGGGTCAGAAGTGGTGTTGCGAGCGCTTTCAGCACGTTGCTGGAACGCTGGAGAGTCTTTGCAGGGTACTAAGTTAGCTCCTAGTGCCATCGAAGGCGGGGTGAAGCTAAACCAAAGACAGAAGGCTAATATCAGAGCAAACAAACGTCGCATGGAATTGTTTCCTTTTATTACGAAACAAAAAATTTCTTGTACAAAACGAGGCGGCTTGTACAATCTTTATTTGCATAACTAGCATGTCATCATAATCCTTGCTCGTGAACCGAGTAAAGTTGAAGTAAATAAAAGTTAAAGCTTCTCAAAGAAAATTATGGGAGTGAGGGAGAGTGGGAAAAAAGGGAAAAAATTTTCTCCATCTCTTGATTCCATCCAATTCTGGCTTTCTTGCCTCCTCACGTCCCTTCGTCCCCATTCCTGTTTACCACCATGCCAACTGTATTAGCCATCGAAACTAGCTGTGATGAAACTGCCGTTGCAATTGTTAATAATCGTGAAGTGAAGAGTAGTATTATTTCTTCACAAATTCCTGTGCATCGCCAATATGGGGGAGTTGTGCCGGAGGTTGCTTCGCGATCGCACCTAGAAACGATTAATTATACAATTTCCCAAGCCTTTGATGAGTCAGGACTATCCTGGGAACAAATCGATGGGGTTGCAGCCACCACAGCACCGGGACTGGTGGGGGCGCTACTAGTGGGGTTAACGGCAGCCAAAACCTTGGCAATACTGCATGAAAAACCTTTTTTGGGGGTTCATCACCTGGAAGGGCACATTTACGCCACTTACCTGAGTGAGCCGTCATTAAAGCCCCCTTTCCTAAGTTTATTGGTTTCCGGTGGACACACGAGCTTAATTCATGTTCAAGAATGTGGTATCTACAACACATTAGGGGGAACTCGCGATGATGCAGCAGGTGAGGCATTCGATAAAGTTGCCCGACTGTTAAAACTTGGTTATCCTGGCGGACCAATCATTGACAAAATTGCTAAAGAAGGCAATCCCCTCGCCTTTTCTTTACCTGAAGGCAGAATTTCATTACCAAATAACGCCGGATTTCACCGTTACGATGCCAGTTTTAGCGGCTTAAAAACGGCTGTATCGCGTCTCGTACAAAATATTGAAGCTGAAGGTCATGAAGTGCCAGTTAGGGACGTTGCTGCCAGTTTCCAGTACACTGTAGCCCGTGCTTTAACTAAACGAACTATTACCTGTGCCCTGGATTATGGACTGAGTACCATCGCTGTTGGCGGTGGTGTTGCTGCCAATAGTGCTTTGCGATCGCATTTAAGTACCGCTTGTGCTGAAAATAACTTGCGGGTCTTGTTTCCGCCCTTAAAATACTGTACTGATAATGCTGCCATGATTGGCTGTGCAGCCTGTGAACACCTTGCCCTTGGTCATACTTCGCCGTTGACATTGGGTGTTCATTCCCGGCTAGCGCTGACTCAAATTATGAGTTTATATACATAGTTTACATATACTAATAACGGTTAGAAAATGAACTTCTCAATGCTATTAGCGTTTATTTATAGGTCTTGTAGTTAATCGCTATAGGCGTAGCCTTCTCGTAGAGTACAGCTAATAGCTAACCGCTAACCGCTCGCTATACATGATTGTCAAGAAAAGGCAAAGCACCAACATCAACCAGCCCTAAGAATGCTGCGCCACAAGTCTACGGATTTCATCGGCAACGGCATGAGGTTGTTCTAACATTGCTAAGTGTCCGCAATTAGGTATTTCGGTCACATTTTCACCGCTATATTGAAACGAAGGGTGGAAACTGGCTAAATGACGGACGTATTTTGGTTCCATAACTTTATCTTCGGCACCAGCTAGGAAGTAAACTGGCTGTTTGATTTGGGCGACTAACTGGGGTAGGCGATTAACTTCTTCTTCAGTTGTCGAGTCAAGTAGTGATCCTAGCGCAGCTTCAGGATCAGCGACAATAAAATCTATAACTCTTTGCCTTGCCCATTGTCGTTCCAAAGGACGCACAACACTGGCTCGCGTAAATAATAAATCAATTAGTGGTACTTGAGTCAGCCATCGCGGACGTACTTGTAAAAACTTTTGTCCTGCTGTCCGAAATTGCTCGAATGCTTCTTTTAAGTAAATACCACCACCAGCGTTGACACAAATAACACCTTTAACTACATGAGATAATTGTACAGCAGCCCAAAGTGCGATCGTACCTCCCAATGAGTGACCAACTAACCAAGCACTCTGAATATTGAGTTTTTGTAACAGAATTGCTAAATCCTGAGCATAGGTTGTTGGCGCATAAAGAGAATCAAAGGGATTAGTATCAGCCCTGTAATCTGGGGAAAAAGTCAAATCTGTGGTGTCGCGATTATTATCTACTTTGGTTTGTGATTCGCCAAAACCTCTAAGATCGTAAGATAAGCACTGGAAATCGTCTTTGAGAAGAGAAATCACAGGTTGCCAGTATCCACGACTATTTAGCCAACCGTGGACAAAAACTAAAGTATCTGGGTTTGATGTCGGGTTTGTGAGTTCGTACGCGTGTGGAACGCCCAAGATTTCGATAGTTGCCATATTTCTATCGTACCCTTAAGGATGGCTGCGGCTGAATTCATTTGCAAAAGAGAACCAGAGAAAGTGGAAGTTAAAAGTAAAAATAACAGATTTTTTGCTGATCTTTATTGTCCTTTTGCTATTTTTATTTGCAAAAATAAAACTATTATTCTGCCTGTTGATGCTGCTATCTGCTTATTACCTGCCTAGTAACCTCTGTCGTACACCTTCGGCAATTTTATGCCCCAGATATTCTGGTATTAAACTTTCGTTCGGTCCCAGGAGGTAAAGTATGAGTCGGGTACGTCCACGCCAAACTAATAAATTGGCATTGACAACCAAAAGGTCTTCTTGCCAGATTGCGTACATAACTTTGTAAAATAAGCCGGGTTGGTTGTCGGCTTCAATTACCAATGCTGGTAAGTGGAAAACCGGATCGACGTAAAATTCGGTTTGAACCTGTTCTAAGCCAGCATCTAAATTAAATTCCACAGCTAGCATTTCTTCAACTTCAAATCTGCCACCAAGGGCTTCGCGGATTGCACGACAGACGTTTTCGGCGGTTTTGTCAGTCAGGGATTTACTGCCACGGGATATGATGAGCTTGATAAATACCAGCATCGGCGGTTTTATTTGCCCGTAAAGACTTAGTGAATGGATTGTGAGTCCATAAGCTGCTAAAACGCCGAAGATATCGCTGAGTAAGAAAGATTGGTTTCGGTAGGCAAAATGCAGGGCACTTTTACTACCTTCGGGTTTGAGTTCGATGACTGCGCGTCTAGTTTTGTATAGACGGTAGGCAAGACGTAAATTTTGCAGTTGAATTTCGCTACTCACAAATTGCTCATAAAACTGGGGAAAAGCTCTATTAAAGCGTTTGAGAAGTTCGAGGGTAGAAGTTTTTAAACCAGAAGCCATCATGCTTTGTATTCTTGGTTATTGGTTAGTTAATTAGGAATTAGGAATTGGGAATTGAGTTGTGGTTGTTAAATTAACCAGGATAAATTACTTGAGTATAAAACTACTTAGGGTTTAGGAAATTAAGTGATACAGGACAAGTAGCTGAAAATATCAAAAAAAATGATAATTGTTTCTAAATTCAAGACAAATCCTCTGGGTTAGGTGAAATATTCTCCTAGCCTTTGCAACAAAGTGCTAAAGTTGAGATTGATTGGTGTAAAACACGCTCATTACTGACTAACGTCAACTGCAAAATCGACTAATGCTTACATAAGTTTAAGTGCGAGATGTCATAGATGTGTTAGAAAGTCGATTGTGTATTCACACTATTTCAATCGAAGCCAATTCTGTTATACTCCCGAACCACCTGGCATGGGTTTTTGGAAAACTTGGTTTAGTACCTCCGATACTGCGACAACCCGCACAACTCCATTTGAAGAGTATGTGGACACCTCTGGTAATTCCACCACTGGTAGCGATCGCGAATCCTCCCTTAAAGAAGTTCGTATTGTTTTTAGTACCGAGCGCGACATTGATTTGTACGAACTCGAAGAACTTTGCGATGCTGTGGGTTGGTCCCGTCGTCCCTTACGAAAAGTCAAAAAAGCGATCGAACATAGTTTTCTCGTTGCGTCGATGTGGCAAGTACGAGGAAATCAACGTCGGTTAATCGGTTTTGCCCGTGCGACTTCAGATCATGCATTCAATGCCACAATCTGGGATGTGGTTGTTCATCCAGATTTTCAAGGCAAAGGTCTAGGTAAAGCCTTAATGAAATACGTACTCAAAAAGCTCAGAAGCGAGGAAATTAGCAATGTCACCCTCTTTGCCGATCCTCATGTAGTCGATTTTTATCGTGGCTTGGGCTTTATGTGCGACCCTGAAGGCATTAAGGGTATGTTTTGGTATCCGCAATGAGGGGATGAGAAGAATGTGAGAGTCAACACAATTGGCAATACTCGCTTTCGCGAAAGCGATTACCAAACAAAGTTTAAAATTTATCTATCCATCAATGAATTTAGGGGCTTATACCATCAAGGAATAATTGGTCAAGGGTCAGGATGAATAAACATTGTCTTTTCTTCTGTACAATTGCAACTGGATATGCTATTGTTAGTTATAATTGAAATTCCGTGTCCTAAAGTATTAATTCTTAATGATATGGGACTAAATCATATTCCGGGATGTAGCGCAGCTTGGTAGCGCGCCTGCTTTGGGAGCAGGATGCCGCAGGTTCGAATCCTGTCATCCCGATGTTTGACTAAATGTCAAAAATACCTTTTCAGACCCAAAATGTAGTCACCTACTTGGGTTTTTTTATTATTCCTTCGGAAACGTCAATACAAAACTTAACAAAATTTTTATTTATTTTTATCTAATCAAAACTACGGGTTTTCCGGGTAATGCCACATGTTTTTAAGTCACAAATTTATAATATTACGCAATTGTTTGTAAATACAAGCAATATACCTTTTCGGTATGCTGTGAGTGAATTTAAACTGCGAGCAACAAATCCTCAGTACCGTAAAAAGCTGTAGATTTAATCACACTTTGTCCAAATTGGGGTGGAACGATCGCAATCGGAGAGCGTCGATTATAACTGACAAAGGCAATAAAATAGCATTTGTCACTATGCGTAAACAAGGAACTTTCGCCATCAGCAGACGACAGACAGTCATACATGTAAACAATTTCGCAATAACTAACCAAAAAGCAAACACGAAATTGACAAACAACCGCATAGGCAATTAGTTACGGATAGTTTCGACAGCTACAACTATTTATTGCCAAGCTAAGTCAAACATCTGTCTGATTTGATTTAAAGTTTTAATGTTAGGAGAAGTCATGAAATCATTGGTTCGCTGGGGCACAACATTCGGTTTGGTGGGGAGTACTCTGTTGGCAACAGTTGTTAGCGGAATTGCCCCAGTGTTTGCGTTACCAGAACAGCAAATTAAAGAAAAGTTAGATTCTGTTCCTGTTTGGTTAATCACTAACCCCCAAGGTTTACCACTTAGTCGGCAATTACCCGATCCTCAAAACGCTCAAAAATCGAAAGGTTCGGTTACTGGGGTTTACATGAGCCGCCAAGACGCACAAGCTTTTATTAAAGAACTGCAAGCAGTCAAAAATCCCGATCCGAAAATGGCAGAAATGTTGAAAAGCTTGCAAGCAACTGCCGTACCTTTAGGAAGTATTTACCAACAGCTACAGGAAAGCAAAAACAAACCTGACAGCTTGAAATTCGCCTTTAAACCAAATGATCAAGATGTGAAAGGAGCTGTTGAATTACTCAAAGCTAGTGGTCAGAAGGTTGAACAATTTAGAAGTGTACCTGTATTTATGGTACGATTTGCTCCTGATAAGGGATATGTACCCATTCAACTTGGTACAGACAAGAAAGAGTATATCCCCATGTTTACCAGCAAACAGGATGCAGTCGCCTTACTTGGTCAGGTTAAACCAAAATTTGCCAAAGCTGACATTCAAGTTGTTGATGTCGATGGTGTGATTAAAACCCTACAAGATAAAAACGACGAATGGCTCAAACAGGTGGTATTTTTCCCATCACCAGAAGCACGAGAATACATTCGTACCTTGGCAAACAATAAACCACAACAACCTGGGGCAAAACCAGCCACTCAACCTGCTGCTCCCAAAAAGTAAGATAAATATTGGCATATGGGCATAAGTTAATGGCAGACAAGGAAGACAAGGAAGATTTAGGAACACAGGGATGCGGCGACGAGGGTAAGAAGAAACAGGAAGAATCATCTCCCTCCCCATCTTCTGATTCTCCTATTTTCCCGTCTCCTTCACTGCCCAATGCCCAATTCCCCAATTTAGTATCCGGTGAAGAACTTTGGCTGTGGCGAAATGCAGCAATATCAAGTGCGATCGCTCATAATATTCAAACAAGGGAAGTCGATTGGCTATTGCGAGAAATAGCTGGTTTGGATAGTTTAAATTTGCGCTTGGAGTTGTATAGAGAGCAACCGGAAATCAAGATGTCTCTACCTCTGGCAGATTTAGATGTGCTGTGGCAAAGAAGATTGCATGAACGTTTGCCAGTACAATACATTGCTGGAGTTACTAATTGGCGACAGTTTCAACTCCAAGTCACACCAGCAGTTTTAATTCCCAGACAAGAAACTGAGCTGTTAATTGATTTGGCTTTGGCGGCGACTGAGAATAATCAAAGCTTACGAAATGGTAATTGGGCAGATTTAGGAACTGGTAGTGGAGCGATTGCGATTGGATTGGCTGATATTTTTCCCAATGCTGTAATTCATGCAGTTGATCTTAGTATGGCAGCGCTGGAGATAGCGCAGAGGAATGCAGAGAATTTAAGTTTTCTAGAAAGAATCAAATTTTATCAAGGTACTTGGTGGGAACCGCTTGCACATCTCCAAGGCAAATTTAGCGGCATGGTATCTAATCCACCGTATATACCCAGAGAGACAGTGTTAACTTTAGACCCAGAAGTTGCTAATCATGAGCCACATTTAGCTCTGGATGGTGGAGCTGATGGCTTAGATTACATTCGTCATTTGATCCAGGTTTCTCCAGAATATTTGCAATTTGGTGGTGTGTGGTTAATTGAAATGATGGCTGGACAAACTGAGATAGTCCGCGAGATGTTGGAAAATAATGGTAATTATTGCAACATTGAAATTCATGCTGATTTAGCTGGGATTGAAAGGTTTGCGATATGCCAGAGGCATTAAGCTTTGGTTATGGTATTGCAAGGATAATAGTTATATAGTTATTAATTTATTAAGTAAGTCATAAGATTACATGTAACATTTCTACGCATGTGAAATCGAAAATTCCGTTATACTCATAGTCATAATCATGTGTGGTTAAGTATTTATTATTAAGCCTGACACGGGGATTTGGAGACGCGGAGAAGCTTTAATTGTAAGTGATTAGCCGAACTTGATATTAAGCGCTAAACATAAACTCCAGTATCAATTTTGTCTATGGAATGGTTAGCTTTGTGGGGTATTCAAACTGCGGTGGGGTTTCTATTTACTCCTGTGATGCAGAAGTTTGCAGAGGATTTGGGTAAAGATTTACTCAAAGATGTGCTTAAGGATGTACTCAAGGGTTTACCGGGGAATATTCTGCAATCTTTAAAAAAAGAGGAAATTGATATTGCGGTTGGGAAAGCAATAAAAGAGTTTTTAGAAATTCTTCAGCAGGAATTAATTAATAGTGATTGTAGTGAAGATGAAGTTAAAAAATATAATTCGTCTTTAACTGAATTTCTCCGTATTGAGCAAGTACAAGAGATATTAGGTAGTGCTTTCCATCCTGAATGTAGAAGTATTGATACTCAAAGTTTAGAAAAAACTTGGTATGACCAAAATTTATTGGCATTACCAGAAGATTTTGATTGGAAACGCTTAAATAAACCTTATCTCAACAAAGTTAAAGCTATTATTCGCGAGTCGGATAAACTAAGAAATGCATTTGATTCTTATCAGTTAGAAAAAACAGCTAATAATACTCAAGAGCTAGTTGGAGTCTCTCCTGATTTCGATTTACGACGCTATCAAGAAGGTATTCGTAAAAAGTATGGCTATCTTAATTCAGATTCTCTCGATAATAGTGCTTATGAATATAATTCTTTGAGATTACAACAGGTTTTTATTGCTCAGAATGTGCGTGAATGTGTGAAGATTTTACCTCATGTGTTTGAACGCAGTAAGGAAGATCAAAAATGTCGCAACGAAACGGGTAAAGAATTAAAAATTACGGATAAACATGAGTTGAAAAGATATTATAAAAGTTACATTGAAGCGCCAATTCGTTCTGTCATCGATATTATTAACGAGAAGAAAAATCGCAACTATTTAGTTATATTAGGTGACCCAGGTGCGGGAAAATCAACTTTATTACAATTTTTAGCTTTAAATTGGGCAGAATCGACATTAACTAATTACTTTAATCAGCCAATTCCAATCTTGATTGAGTTGCGAACCTATGCACGGCGATTAAATGAGAAGCATTGTCAAAACTTTCTTGAATATTTACATGATGCATCAGGAACAATTTGCCGTCTAAATCAATTGAGATTACGTGAAGAATTACAAAAAGGTAATGCTTTGGTAATGTTTGATGGGTTGGATGAAGTATTTGAGCCAGCCCAAAGGGAAGATATTATTAACGATATTATTCGCTTTACTGGTGAATATCCCGACGTGCAAGTAATTGTCACTTCTCGCGTGATTGGTTATAAAGATGCACGCTTTCGGGATAGCGAATTTCGCCACTTGATGTTACAGGATTTTGATGATGGACAAATCCAGGACTTTATCAAAAGATGGCATCAATTAACTTTTAATGATAAAGCCGATGCAGAAGATAAAAAAGCACGGTTAGAAAGGGGAATAGAACGCAGTAAAACGATTAAAGAATTAGCTGTGAACCCTTTATTATTAACAATAATCGCAATACTCAGCCGGAATCGGGAATTACCACAAAAGAGAAGTGAATTATATGAAAAAGCATCAGAGGTATTGTTAGGACAATGGGATGCGGAAAGACATTTAAAGGATGCGAGAATTAAATTTGCAATTGATTTAAGTGACAAACAGACAATGTTGCGACAAGTTGCTTACCAGATGCAGGCAAATGAAAAAGGTTTGACAGGAAATTTAATTAATGGCAACGATTTAAAGCAGATTTTTCAAGGATATTTAGAAACACTCATAACACAAAAGATTGAGGCGAGGGAAACTGCGAATATTTTGATTGAACAATTGCGTCAGCGTAATTTTATTTTGTGTCATGTTGGGGATAATTATTATGCCTTTGTGCATCGGACATTTTTAGAGTATTTTTGTGCAGAAGCTTTTCGCTGGCAATTTGAAAAAGAAAAAAATTTGACTTTAGAGGAACTTAAAACTGATGTTTTTGGTAAGCATTGGCATGATGAAAGTTGGCATGAGGTTTTAAGATTAATTGCTGGGGTAATTAACGTTAGCCATGTCGCGAAGATTATTGAACATTTGATGGGAATTGATGGGGAAGCAAATAAGTTTAGCAATTTGTTTCTAGCTGCGGGATGTTTGCCTGAAGTCAGGGAAAGGAGAAGTCAGGATATTTATGCTCAAGATAGGAAGTTGTTTGAACTTATTAAAAACTTAATTAGTTATGGGTTTTATTATGAGGACGAACTAGATGATGAGGACTATATTGACTCAAATGAAAATGTTAGAAAAGTGCGGGTTTTAGCATTAAAAACAATTGCGTTCGTATGGAATGAGAATCCAGATACTTTACTTTTGTTGAAGCAACAGGCTCTAACTAATAATGATACGTATGTAGTGATTGCTGCGGTACAGGAATTAGCCCGCAATTTCAAAGATGATCCAGATACCCTACCTTGGTTAAAAAAACAGGCTTTAGCTTTAACTAATACTAAAGATATAATATATACATACAATTCAAATATAAAACGTTTACGAGTTACTGCGGTACAGGAAGTAGCCCATAATTACAAAAATGACCCCGATACCCTACTCTGGTTGAAACAACGCGCTCTCACTGATGATAATTGGGATGTGCGACGTGCTGCGGTACAGGAATTAGCCCGCAATTTCAAAGATGACCCCGATACCTTAACCATATTGAAACGACTAGCTCAAACTGATGATGATTGGTCTGTGCGACGTACTGTGTTAGAGGAATTAGCCCACAATTTCAAAGATGACCCCGATACCTTACCCATCTTGAAACAACTAGCTCAAACTGATGATAATTCGTTTGTACGAGGTGCTGCGTTAGAGGAGTTAGCCCGCAATTTCAAAGATGAAACAGGAATTTTTGAATTGTTTGGCGATGTTGCAGTTAATGACCCATTTCAACATAGTGAGGGTATATTTGGTCAGTTTGAAACTAATCCTCGTCAAGCTGCACTGGAGATAATTCTCAAGTATTATCCCAAGCATTCCGACACCTTAGCACTGTTACGCGATCGCTCTATCAATGACACCGATGAAAAATTGCGGGAATTGGCGAAGGAACAGTTACAGAAATTGGAACCAACCAATTAACCCCAATATCCCCCGATTTCTGGTTCTTACATTTTGAGCTGATCTGAAACTTGAAATAGAAATTAAGAGTTACGCAAAAGCCGGAATTAAGGATTATTGGGTTTTAGATGTCATAAATCGTCAGTTATATGTCTTACGAGAACTCCTTCAAGAAGGTTATGGTAACGAAGTGGTTTTAGACGAAAATGCGATTATTTGCCCATTACAATTTCCCGATTTACACGTACAAGTTAGGGAAATTTTACCACCAGTGATTTGAGTTAATGCTGAATTGAGATTTTTCGCGGGGGAGAAATTCGCTTTCTTGGATTCGTAGAATTGGTAGTGCGATCGCAATCAGAATTCACGTTAATTAATTGCTATTTTCTAATTTCTCTAACTGAAAATCTTAAATAAATATTAAAAATCTTAAATCTCCAGATTGTCACATAAACTACAATTTACCTATTTTTAAAAGCCTAATTATAAATTTTTTCTGTAATTTTCCCAAGTTTATGGGAAGCTTGCCAAAGCTAGAATTGCCAAGAATTTGAGATGATTACAGGAAATAATTTTGCGTGAAAAAAGCGCTTTTTTGGACAATTTTTTGTTTATTTGCAGATTTTCATCTTATTTGAGGCTACTAGTAAACATACAAAATAATTACTCCCGCATCTAAATTTAGTGCTTCAATGACCAAAGCTTCTGGTTTTACTATGATCCCCTGGATAGATGAAGTGAAATCATTATTGATTGTAATGTTACGTATGTTGTTGCTTAATCACAAAAATTGGCTAGCTGCACTTAGTCGCTGTTAATTTGTCAAGTAAGGTCAAATGGAAGATTGCTATTTTGATCACCGACTCGGTTAATGTAAACTTGACATGGATGAGTATATTTGCTCAACCAATTCAAATCTGTTTAAATCTGAACTCAAATTCTGAACTTAAATTCTGAACTTAAGTCAAGATGTACAGGGCTTTTCACCTGCTGAACCAAAACAAGTTATGAAAATCGCTCAAGTCGCCCCCTTATGGGAACGAGTTCCACCCCCAACTTATGGAGGAATCGAACTGGTGGTGAGTCACCTTGCCGATGAACTGGTACGTCGAGGTCATGATGTAACATTGTTCGCGTCTGGAGACTCGCAAACATTAGCGAAGTTGGAAGCTATATGTCCCCGTGCATTGCGTTTAGACCCGGAATTTCGGGAATACTCAGTGTATGAAACGCTCGAACTCAGCCAAGTGTACCAACGTGCTGCGGAATTCGATATTATTCACTCCCATGTAGGGGTTACGGCATTAGCTTTAGCAAATTTTGTACCAACTCCAACGGTGCATACATTGCACGGTAGCTTCAACAGTGAAAACAAAAACGTATACAGCCACCATCGCCAGCAGCCATTTATTAGTATTAGTAACGCCCAACGCCAAGTAGATTTAAATTACATTGGTACAGTCTACAACGGTATTAACCCTGATAGTTACCAATTTTTTGCTCAACCTCAAGACCCGCCTTATTTGGCATTTTTAGGTAGATTTTCCCCAGAAAAAGGACCGCACCATGCGATCGCGATCGCCAAAAAAACGGGTTGGCGGTTAAAAATGGCAGGAAAAATTGATCTAGTTGATGCAGAGTTCTTTGAACGTGAAATAGCACCCCAAATAGACGGTAAGCAAATCGAATATCTGGGCGAAATTAAGAACGCAGAGAAATCAGAACTTCTCGGTAAGGCATCCGTGGCACTCTTCCCCATTACCTGGCACGAACCCTTTGGCTTGGTAATGATTGAAGCAATGGCAGCTGGTACGCCAGTGATTGCAATCGGTATGGGTTCCGTACCAGAGGTTATTGCCCACGGTGAAACAGGTTTTGTCTGTCAGAACTATGAGGAAATGGCTGCAATGATTCCTCAAGCATTGGAACTTAACCGTCACCAATGTCGGCAGCATGTAGAAGATAACTTTAGCGTTGCCCAAATGGTTAATGGGTACGAGCAAGTTTACCAGCAGATAATTCAACAACGAATTAGTCAAAATGGACATCTTCATGCCGCAAAAATCCACTTTTAACTAACTTTTTTCAACAGACTTTAATTGAATTTAAGAAATTTGTAATTTCCTCTGACTGGGGAAATTAATTGTCTGCAAAGAAACACACACAAGGAGAACAGTGGTATGAGTATGAGAGCCAGCAGTTGCCCCTGTTGCGGTAGTTCCATGCTGTTGCGTCATGTCCGTCACGGTCAAATTTATTGGTTCTGCCAATCTTGCCGCCAAGAGGTGTCTTTATTGATTGTCAATCGGGTTGCTGGAACTGGCTCTATGAATATAGGAGTGTCTGCTCAACCAGCTGTTATATCAGGTTCCCCTGAATAATGACGATAAAACCGACGCGGAGAAAAAGGAATCATAACTGATTAGCCGGACTTGATATTACATTCTTAAAATTTCACATCAACAATTAATCATAAGACCAACTGGTCTGTTAACAATTTCCCCTGCTCTGCCTGATAAAATCAGGTGGAGCTAATTTATCTTTGAAGTCAGAAAGTTCCGAATGTGGGACGCGGGGATAGGGGGATGCGGTGACGCGGGGATGCAGTGTTCATATAGATAAAGAAATAACAAGAAATAACAAATTCAGAAATCCAGAAATTCAGAAATCATAAAGATGTAGAAAATTGTCACCGCGTCTCCCCCTCTCCCACTCTCCCACTCTCCCACTCTCCGCGTCTTTCTTACCCAATTCCCATTAACTATTAATAAATAGGAGATTAAAAATTGCTCGCTGCTGTACTTTACGATCGCGAAGATTTACGTCTCGAACAAGTCCCAGAGCCAACTCCCGCAATGGGTGAGGTGGTGATTCGAGTTGGAGCAGCTACAACTTGCGGAACCGATTTGAAAGTATGGCGACGTGGTGGACATGCGAAAATGCTGAAGCCACCTACTTTGTTTGGACATGAGTCTGCTGGGGAAATAGTGGCGCTGGGGACAGGTGTAACTAATTGGAAAATAGGCGATCGCGTTGTTGCCAACAATTCTGCACCATGCATGAATTGTTTTTTTTGTCAACGCCAACAATATTCGCTTTGTCCGCATTTAACTTGGAATAATGGTACTTTTGCCCAATATCTCAAAATTCCTGCACCAATTGTCGAACATAATTTATTGCCACTTCCCGATGATTTGCCTGACGAATTAGCAGCCATGACTGAACCCTTGGCTTGTGTATTACACGGGGTAGCGCGTTCGGATGTGAAACCTGGGGATCGGGTAGTTTTATTAGGTGATGGTGCCATTGGGTTAATGTTTGTGGCGAAATTAGCAATTGATTGTCATGTAGAAGTATTTGTTTTTGGAGGTAGCGATCGCAGATTAGAAATTGCCAGGAAACTCGGTGCTAGTCAGACTTTCAACTATCATCAAATTCCCGATATCCCTAGTGTTGTCAAAGAATTAACCGATGGATTGGGTGCAGATATTGCGATCGAAGCAACTGGTGTACCTAGTGTTTGGGAAACAGCAATTAATTGTGTTCGTCCTGGTGCTACCGTCAATTTATTCGGTGGCTGCCCCAAAAATACATCAATTAATCTCAATACTGAGCAATTACATTACAGCGAACTGACAGTTAAAGGTGTATTTCATAACACTCCATATTTTGTTCGTCAAGCGCTAGAACTCATCACCAGCCGCAAAATCCCCTTTGAATTATTAATTAGCGAACAGCGTCCATTGACAGATTTGGAACAAGTATTCGTGGATATGCGAGAGCGGAAAGTGATTAAAGTTGCAATTAATCCTTTTTATTAAGTTTTTATTTGCAATTGTTATTTTTGTTAATTTTTCTGTCATCCTAGTTCTACTCATTGGTTTTACAAATTAACCTAACTTTTAGGTATCCTATGAAACCCAAATGATTACTTATCAATAAATTCCTGCCGCATCTCCAGTTCTCGAATTTCTCACCAAGCACGATAAGTATTCAAAAACTAATTAAATCATGCCTCGTACAAAAACAGCCCCCAATAAACGCGCTACCGCGACAACTCTTGCACCTTCCGAACTGCATCTACGGATGGAAGGGTTAGAAGTAGAACACCAAAAACTACTCAAACAAATTAAGAAAAAACGTAAGGAACTTGATAATTTTATCGAGCAAATGCGTTCTATTGCTACAGAAATATTTGGTCGAGCCACGCCAAATTATCAAAAGATGGCGCAAATTGATCAAGAAATTCATAGTTTGTTTCGAGAAATTTTAGAAAAGAAGAAACTCGGCAAGCAAAGTAAAAGGAAAATAGAAGAAATTTACCGTAGTTTGCAACATGCGGGAATTATTAGTCATAAAGCCTTCCAAATATTCGACGATCAAGATTTAGAAGAAGAGTTAGAAAATTTAGAAGAGGAATTTGGAGTCGATTCTGAAGAATTTAAGTCACAGCGATCGCAGCATCATTATTACTATCATCGACCCGATTCGGAAGTAGAGTCACCCTCAGCAATCAGAAGTGAATCTTCTAAAAAGATACGCCATATATTTTTAAGATTAGCAGAAATATTTCACCCAGACCGAGCTAAAGATAATGACACCCAGAAGCGCCACACCGAGATAATGCAAGAAATTAATAAGGCTTATCAAGAAGGTGATTTAGCCAGACTTTTGGAAATTGAACAACAATATGAAGTCGGAGAAGAAATTGATAGTAATAGCCAAGATGATTTGAGTCGAAAATGTTCTCGTTTAGAGCAGAACAATAAAATTTTGAAAAATCAATATGAAAGTCTCAAAAAAGAACTACGAGAGGTGAAAAAGACTCCCGAAGGTGAGATGCTTGCCGATTGTAAGAAAGCCAAGAAACATGGAGTTGATCCCGTTGATGAAATCTTAGGTCAATTAGAATCGCAAATTGAAGTTGTCTCAGAAATACGCGACTATGTCAAAGATTTTCGAGAAAAAAAATTGACAATCAAGGAATTCCTGGAAGGACCAGAAGTTTTGCGCTCCCTGCAACGGGACATGATGGAAGAACTATTGGAAGAAATGTTAGAAGAATTTGGCGGTGCAATTAGGTTTTGATTTTTAACATTTTCTGAGGTTGAGTGGCGCGATCGCATGTACTGGAGTTATGGCAATGAAGAGAGGATGCGATCGCCTGTTTCTAATTGGCGTAGTCTGATAGTCTAATCTAATAGCTTGTATTACGTCTCGCTACATAACATAGATCAAGTTTTACAAGCACTTGGTGACAATCAAAAGCAATCAAGAGAAGGTACTACAGTTACTGCGGGTTTTATCTTGAATTCAACCCACCTGCTAAACATATCCGAAACCAGCACTCCGATTCAAAATTCTCCGTGTAGAGTTTATAGCAGGTATCTAGACGAACCTAATATAATGTATAATTCCCATTGTCACAAATTGGTACTTATCAATAAATCTACGGAGATAGTAAATAATTAAGCTAATAATAATTTGAGCAACCTAACTTTGGGAAAGATTGCTCAAATGGGTTTCGGTATATAGTTTCGGTTTATCAGGTTGCAAATATATTTACTTTATAAAATATAAATCCTTGAAAAAGCTTCAGTGTAAATACTAAATAATCCCATTTGATGATTACCTGATCCGAAAAATTGCGGTTGAGACAGGTAGAGGATACTGACAAATACGTAGAATGAATCGAATTCAGGGTATTTTGCATATGACACCGAAAAACACCAAACAGCAGCACTACCTCAAAACTATACTCAGTGCTGTCAGTAGTAGCATTTTTTCCATACTAGCTAGCGCGACTCCCGGATTAAGTGCAAGCCGTATTGCTTTTTATTATCCTCCTCTAGGAGAATTTACAATTTCCGCAGATGATATTGAACTCTTTGCCAAGGAAGGGAAGATAACCGAAGACTTGGCATTTTACATTAACCGTATTCCCAAAGCTCAAAGAAGCCAATTTCGCGAGCTACTAAATACCCGCTTTCAAGTTAATGCGACTTTAGTTTCCCAGTTCACATATTCTCAATTAGGTGAAAAGGTAGTTGAAAGGTTAGGGACGCTGTTACAAACAGAATCGCGAGCAGGTAATTTTTTTGCCTTGCGTTCTGCTCTAATTTTATCGGCAAATGAACCACAAGGTTTAAATATTGTCAATATCATTCGTCGTTATCCTTCTCATACTATTCGCTTGAATTTTAGCGAAATTCAGGGAATTACTAATGAATTAAACAGTTTACTGAATAAGCGTGATGCTGTCGTTGCTCAACTCAAAGAATTAACAGCTATTGAAGCCAAAAATCAGCTAAATACAAAGGCAAACATAGATTTTGCTCAACAGCGAGATTTGCGGATTGCTGGGGGTTTCACCTGGCGAAAACAGCCAGTGGTAATGAATGACTTGTTCCGTAAACGTGTGTTTGCAGTTGATATGTACCTACCGCAAACACAGATACAAAGAGGCGAAACTGGGCAAAAAATTAAACCACCACTCCCATTAATTGTAATTTCTCATGGCGTTGCCGAAGACCGCGAAACTTTTGCTTATACTGCCCAACATCTTGCTAGTTACGGTTTTGCTGTTGCAGTTCTCGAACATCCTGGTAG
Source organism: Calothrix sp. UHCC 0171 (assembly GCF_034931845.1). Lineage (NCBI taxonomy): Bacteria > Bacillati > Cyanobacteriota > Cyanophyceae > Nostocales > Calotrichaceae > Calothrix > Calothrix sp. UHCC 0171. The sequence goes on along the minus strand of NZ_JAYGHN010000002.1, from coordinate 158,272 downwards.
TGATGCCACTAAGATTCAGCAATATTTTTCCGGTTTGTCGAGTCCTCCAGAAGCGCGGGAGTTGATTAATCGTCCTCTGGATATTAAGTTCTTACTGGATGAGTTACAAAGCAATAAGAAGTCTTACGCTAATTGGAAAGGATTATTTAATCTCAGTGAAGTCGGTATAATTGGACATTCCTATGGGGGCTATACTGGCTTGACTTTAGCTGGCGCAAACTTAGATGAAGCAGGTATTCGCAAGAATTGTAACCCTAACAAATCATTAAATTTATCAGTATTTTTACAGTGTCGCGCCAATGAATTATTACAAGAGCGAGTTGTTGTCTCCAATTTACAGGACTCACGAATTAAAGCAGTAATGGCGATTAATCCTTTAAATAGCGTTGTTTTAGGAAAACAAGGATTAAGTAAAATTCAAGTTCCGGTGATGTTGATGGGAGGTAGCCAGGATATCATTACACCTTTAGTTCCCGAACAGGTAATTCCCTTTACTTGGTTGCAAACAAAGAATAAATACTTAGCCACTATTGAAAATGCAACCCATTTTTCGACTGCGGAAAAGTTGGACAATTCTCAAGGGGTTTTACCCGTTCCTAAACAGTTGGTTGGTCCCGACCCAGCGATCGCCCAAACCTATGTTAAATCACTTAGCGTCGCTTTTTTCCAAACTCATTTACTCAACCAACAACAGTATCAACCATACTTAAGCGCAGCTTACAGTCAATATATTAGCCAAGCACCACTCAATTTAAGCTTTGTTAAGTCATTAACAGCAGAAGAGTTGCAAAAAATGATGGATGGGGAGTCGGGGAAAAGGGGAATTCGCAGTTTACTCATGCCTTAACTAAACCCCCTGATTACATATCTTCTATTTCTAATCTGGCGGCGGTGATGGCATCAAAGGCAAACGCCACAATCATCGGCATCGGACATTTGAATAAATAAGTGGAAATCACTGCTGCGATCGTACCTACTATCGCCGAAATTGACCAGAATCTCTCCTCGAATGTCATACCTTTTTCGGTTTTAATAAATCTTAAAACTTGTTGAGGAATCGGTTCGGGCATGACTGCACCGGGTGGGAACGCCCAATAATTATTGCACCGCTCAATATACAAATCCGTCCAGCCATTTTCTTGGCACCAATCCTCAATCCATTGCTCGTGATAATGCTTCATCGCTGTGCGGGGTTTTAGGCTTCGCATAATTAGTTGTTAATGAATGAATATAAATGTTTCAATAGCTTTCTGACAAGTTAATAAGAAGGCTCGTTAACAATAATTTTGAATTGCATTTTGCAACCATTGTTAACTTATATTAAGCATCCTGTCCCAACCTGTAGAGTCATTTAAGACTGGTTTTCACCAATCCTTGAATATCACCAGACTAACAGCAAATAAGCTTTGCTTATCTGAAAAGAAAATAAACTTTACCTTGGCATTTTCAACTCAATATTTTGCAACATTCTTTCCAGCAATCGCTAATAAAATGTAAATTAATTATGCATTTACTTGATTTATTAATAATCCCCCTACAGGAATAAGTAGGGAAAGCAAGAATTCATCAATAAGGAAATAATTATCAGAAATAATACCTAAAAGAATACTTATAAATCAATTTGTTCAAAGACACTTTCTAAAGTAAATATAAAGCTTAATTTTGTGGGAAAAAGCCTAGCTATTTGTGAAAATAAGATTAAGAACTTGAGAGTGATTCGGAGAATTTTATCCCTATAAATTAGCTTTGCGAAACTACTAGTTTCTCAACAACTAAGTAGGATGCTGCTAAATACTTAAATCCCAGCAGCCAAGTTGATTGAGTCTTCCAGTTTAGTTGAGAAATAGCCTTTTCAGCGAGAATGAAAAGGAATAACTTCAAATCAAGCAGGTTTTCAATCACACTAAAAATACTTATCGAAATAAGATTTTTCTAGCTGCCCACAAACGCAGACAATTCATATTGATACAGGCTAATGCCAGCATCGCAAATCCTCGTCAATCTTTGTAATCCATGACTTGACATCGCCTGAGTCACCATCTCTGCGGAGACTAAAATGAGACTGAAATCAAAAATATATGACATCATACTTCCGAAATCACATCTAGATTGCGACATCACCCACAATGGTGAGTAATATCACTCCTTTGCGATAAGCTTAAAAAATAGATTGAAACATCAAACCCTCACATGGCGACTTGATATGTTTTTGAGGCTACTGGCAGCATTGATTTTGGTAATTTTAGTTAATATAGTTTCTCTAATTTGTCCAACTGTCGCCGCATATGCAGATTGGACACATCCTTTGTCATTTAGTAATGCAGAATTGACAAGAAAAGACTTTTCGGGGCAGGAATTACAAGCATCTGAGTTTTCCAATGCCAATATGGAGTTTACCAACTTTCAAGATGCTGACTTGCGGGGTGCAGTCATGAGCGCTTCGGTAATGACAAAAGCGAACTTACATGGAGCCAATCTATCGAATGCGATGGTAGATCGGGTAAACTTAACAGGGGCGGATTTAAGTGACGCAATTTTCCAAGAAACGCTATTGCTGTATGCGACTCTCGCAGATGTAAATATCGAAGGTGCTGATTTTACTGATGCAATATTGGATGGATTGCAGGTAAAAGAATTATGCGTCAAAGCAAGTGGTGTGAATTCGCAAACAGGTGTTCAAACTCGTGATTCACTAGGGTGCAGATGAAACGTGTTGGTGTAATTGGTGGTGGACAATTAGCTTGGATGATGGGAAGTGCAGCGAAAAAGCTAGGTATCGAACTAGTTGTACAAACTCCAAGTGCAGACGATCCCGCAGTGATTTTAGCAAAACAACAACATCCTCTCGATTCCACAATATTGAGTAGCATGTCCAGTTTCTTTGTGCAAGCGCGTGTAGATGATGCGATCGCCACTGGAGAACTGGCGAAAAAGAGTGATGTGATTACGTTTGAAAATGAATTTGTTGATTTAGAAGCATTATCCGGTTTAGCAGAACGGGGGGTGTGTTTTCGTCCTCGTTTGGAAGCCCTTGCGCCACTATTAGATAAGTATCATCAACGTTGCTATCTGCGGGATATTGGTATCCCAGTTCCCAAATTTGTGGCTTTAGATTTACCACAAGATGTTAGTGACGAATATAAGTTCGGCAAATTTGGTTTTCCTGTTGTCCTCAAAGCCCGTCGCCACGCTTACGATGGGCAAGGGACTTACATAATTAAAGATATTCAACACCTGCAAGCAACTCTCAAACAAATCGACAATGGACGCTTCAAAACTAGCCACGCTGAATTTTTGCTCGAAGAATTTATCCCATTTACCCGTGAACTCGCAGTTATTGCTGCACGTTCGGTAAACGGTGAAGTTGTCAACTATCCAGTGGTAGAAACTCAACAAAAAGAACAAGTTTGTCGTCGAGCGATCGCACCTGCGGATATTTCCCCCCAAGTCACAGCCAGCATCGAAAATATTTCTCGAACTTTACTCAACAGTCTCGATGTTGTGGGTGTATTTGGGATAGAACTCTTCCTAACGGCAGATGACAAGGTTCTCGTAAATGAAATTGCTCCCCGTACCCATAATTCCGGGCATTTTTCCCTTGATGCTTGTCAAACTTCGCAATTTGAACAGCAGTTACGGGCAGTCTGTGGGCTACCCTTGGGAAACCCCGCCTTGATTTGTCCGGGTGCGGTAATGGTAAATCTTTTAGGATACGAACAAGGAACCAGTGACTACCAAGAAAAACGCCAGCGTATCGCAGCCCTCAAAAATGCCCGTCTCCACTGGTACGGTAAATCCGAATCACGTCCCGGTCGCAAATTGGGACATGTCACGATACTATTAGATAACTCCAATCGTAATCATGCGATCGAAGTCGCACAACAAGTAGAATCAATCTGGTATCCAAATCAAACCTGAAAAAAATTCTATTTGGGACTGCCAACATAATTTTTGAAGGTTATAATGTGTTTATTGCGCTGCAACGTTGGTGACTGCCATCAAGTTTTTTGATCTATGTCTTTAAGAAAATGGGAGTTAATTGTACTTTGTGGCAGTATACCGGGCTTAGTTCTCGGAAACTTTAAACGAAGCGAAAGATTCCCACCCTGGTTTATCCAGGTCAAAAACTTAGGTAAAACGGCGTTGCGGTCATAAAAACAATCTACCTGAATATCCCCGATTTGTTGAATCAGTCGGGGATATTTAACTTTTGGTAGTCTCATAAACCATTTTCTGGAATAAATAACGTGAGTTCCAGAATCGGAATCAATCGGGTGAATAGTTAGTTCCCACCACTTTGCCATCCTTGAAATAAACAGTCACCATTTCCGCATTGTAACGACCATCAGTTAGATCAAGAATATAATGTAGATTCTGGTCAGGTGTGGCTAAAAACTGCCTCCTGTTAAGTCTATGATTTTCTGCATCATTAGCGTCCTCATTTCTTAGTGTCCATTCCGGTTGACGGAACCTTCCCCCTTTTGGAAAACGCTGGTTAAATAAGCCTTGAACCTCCTGAATTGTCATACCATTTTTAATATCGAGATAAAACTTGGTGAAAGGTTTTACAGGAGTGAGAGCTAAAAAGTGCAGAGCTAATAGACTGATATTGAAACCGAAGAAAAGCCACAATTCTTGTTTACGCCGATATTGTACGTATACTGGCAAGAGTAAGATTAGGGCTAAAACAGCCATAAATAAGTAAAATTTCCAGAACAAGGAAGTAGCAAATTTATAGTCCAGGAATAGTCCCAACAAAAATAAGGCTACTAAAAAAACAACCTCGACAATGAGTTCGATCGCTTTTGAATGACGCTGGATATATTTCATTTCACCGTATCTTGTGTTTTCTGAGTGGAAAGAATACCTCAGTATACGGCAACACCAGAAGCAAAAAGATACCGTAAAGTAGTAAGTATTTTATTTGGATACATTGGACATACATAGTCATTCACTGAAATCAATTACTGCTTATACCATTTCACTAAAATCGTGAAACATATCCAAATTCTGAAACCCTTGTAAAATCAGGATTTCTTAATTGCGAATTGCGTAGCTTTAGCTTCTCGCTCTGCGAGTATTGCGAATTGTGAATTGGTATTACTTGCGTCACAAAGTTTTGTCAATCAGTGTGACTCCGCTTTTGTGTGTGCGATCGTTCGTCGAACTAAACGTTAAAAATGACACATTAATCTCCGTATTAGCCCCTATGAATCAATAGCTTCCTTTTTGATAATTGCCATAACTCTTTCCCTGTGTAAAAATATGTCTCCCGGAATAACTGACTATGATGACGTAAAGTTGGATAATTCCTTTTTATATGGTTACGCAGTTGTTTCTGGAGTCTAGTTGATGGGGATAACATTTTTCGCGGGTGAACTTTTACACCACTTAATGCAAACTACTGGTAGCGTCACTGTAAACGAACCAAGTTTGATTGTGAAAATTTTCCAAGGCTTTATTTTGGGTATAGTCCAGGGAATTACAGAGTTTTTACCCATTAGCAGCACGGCACATCTAATTATATTTCGGGATATTTTACATTGGGATGCATGGAAGAAGGAAGCTGTTGATGGGATTCAGCTTGGTAGTGTGTTTGCGGTATTAATGTATTTTTGGAGCGATATTCGTAATATTTTGGAAGGTGCTTGGTTGGCATTTAAACGCCAAGAATGGCAACGATACGAATGGAAGATGTTTCTGGGGATTGCGATTGGGGCTTTACCGGCATTATTGGGTGGCTTGGGATTAAAAATTTTAAAAGTCGAGTTAGAAAGTCCGTTGATGATAGCTGGTATGTCAATTGTGATGGCGACGCTTTTGGGCTTGGCGGAAAAATTTGGCTCGCGCAAGCGGGGGTTTGAAGAAGTAGATATTAAAGATGGAATTATTGTTGGTTTGGGACAGATGATAGCACTGCTACCGGGTGCTTCCCGTTCTGGTTCGACGCTGACAACTGCCTTATTTATTGGTTTACAAAGACAGACTGCGGCAAGATTTTCGTTTTTGTTGGGTTTACCGACATTGGCAATTGCGACTTTGGTACAGGCTAAAGATGTTCTCAATGTTGAGGGGATGTTTTTACCTCTGACAATTGGCATTCTGTCAACGTTTATCTTTTCTTATTTATCGATTGCTTGGTTACTCAAGTTCCTGCAAAGACACAGTAATTGGGTATTTGTCTGGTATCGTCTGGCATTTGGAACGGCAATTTTAATTGTGATTTCACAAAGAGCATTTAATTAATCGCTGATTGAGGATAGGGCATGGGTCATGGGGCAATAAATACTAACATAGTAGTTGGTTGGTAATTGGTAGTTAGCCAGCATCTAAGTAGCTTCTTCCCTTTACCTTTTACCCTTTACCCGGCATCCGTTCTATGTCTATCCGTCCTGCCCGTATCACAAAAGTATTATCTGATTCGATCGCTGCCGAAATTGGCTTTGATGTTGGTGATGCGATCGTCAGTATTAATGGTAGTCAACCCCGTGATTTAATTGATTATAGATTTTTATGTGCGGATGAATTTTTGGAACTGGAAGTTTTAGATACATCGGGGAAGACACATCACGTCGAAATTGAAAAAGACTACGATGAGGATTTAGGACTGGAGTTTGAAACCGCACTTTTCGATAATTTAATTCAATGTAATAACAAATGCCCTTTTTGTTTTATCGATCAACAACCGCCTGGTAAACGGGACAGTTTATATTTTAAAGATGACGATTACCGCCTCAGCTTTCTTTACGGTTCCTATCTCACCCTCACTAACTTGACTGCGCGAGAATGGGAGCGTATTGAAGCAATGCGACTATCTCCTCTTTACGTATCAGTACATGCCACGGAACCTGATGTCAGAATTAGACTACTCAAAAATCAACGCGCCGGGGAAATATTAGAGCAAATTAAATGGTTTCAGGAGCGAAGGCTACAAATACACGCACAAGTAGTGTTGTGTCCTGGGATAAATGACGGCAAACATTTGGAACAAACAATTAGAGACTTAGCGTCATTTTATACTGAAGAATTGCCGACAGTGACATCCGTAGCGGTGGTTCCCGTTGGTTTAACCCGATTCCGCCCCACAGAAGATGAGTTAACACCAGTTACTCCTGAGAAAGCAAAAGAAGTAATTATCCAGGTACAGCATCTTCAGCAGGAATTTCGTCAAAAATTCGGTTATCCAGTTGTTTGGTTAGCAGATGAATGGTTTTTAATCGCTGGTGAAGAATTGCCATGTGAAGCTGACTATGGGGATTATCCGCAAATTGATAATGGTGTCGGTTCAATTCGCTTGTTTCTCAAACAATTTGAGGCGATCGCAGATAAATTGTTACCAGCGAAGTTATCAGCAAAAATACGAGAGCGAAAGTTTACTTGGGTGGTGGGAAATGCTGTAGAACTGGCATTTCAACCAATTTTGCAGCGTTTAAATTCAGTTGCCGGATTGGCAGTGGAGATGCGCGCATTGTCAAGCGACTATTGGGGACAAAATATTAGTGTGACTGGATTATTGACAGGGCATGATTTGCTATTGAAATTGCAGGGGCAAGATTTTGGGGATGGAATTTTGTTACCAAGTGTAATGCTCAAGCATGGTGAATTAGTGTTTTTGGATGACTTGAGCGTTGAGGAAGTAGCAACTCGATTGGGTACAAAAATTACTCCAGTCGCAGGTGTAGAAGAGTTAATCAATGTCTGTATTCGTGAAGATGGTTAGATATTTAGTAATTCACGATTTCTGGAAAAATTTCATTAATTTATTTATTGTCACCGATGATTGTCATTTTTAAATTTTATACTTCGTTGGCATAATTCAGTAAATATACAGCACTTTGTTCTCAGTAAATTCAGTAAAATATATGGGTTGGAAAACAATTATATCAAATCTTTTTACTTCTATAGCCTGCGGTTATCAGTAAATATAAACATTCACTTGGCGTAACCATTATCGCCACCTCAAGTAGAAGAAATGCATCTATTACATAGTAAGTTTATTCTGACTTTTTTTGTGTTTATGATTATTCAATACTGTCAAATTCTCACACATTGCTGTATTGTTAAGTCCAGAATGCAAATGATAAATTTCTATAATTTTACCAGATAAATTAATAGTAATTAGCTACTATTAACTTCTGGCGAATAAATAATCTAAAACGAGTCAAAAAGAAATAATTAGTATTTATCATTAGTGACTATTCGCAAAAGGAGGACAGGCTTGAAAATTCAACAAAAAAATCAAAAAAAATCAAAAGTCAAGATAAAAACAACTAACTTATTTTTCGTTTATTTACAATTTCTTACTTTTAGTATCTTTAATATTTTACCTGCTACCGCTCAAACCGCCAGCACCAATTCCGATGCAAATTTAACCATTGTTTACAGTCGAGAAAATGCTAACCAATGGGCAGGCATCGCCAACCGCTTGCAAGCTACGGGTGTAAAATATTGCTTAGTGTCTTTAGATACAATTCAATCAGCAAATGATTGGGGCGATCGCAAAATCTTATTTTTACCGAATATTGAAACCATAACACCTGCCCAGGCGATCGCTTTAGAAGAATGGATGAGTCGGGGTGGTAGATTAGTTGCGAGTGGTCCTGTTGCCAGTTTATCTGCACCTGGAGTCAGGCAATTAATGAAAGCTTTACTCGGTGGATATTGGGGTTTTAGTTGGAATGAAATACAAAAACTACAACCATCCCCAGAAAAAATTACCCAAGATTGGGTCAAGGAAGGCGGCGTATTTGGGAAGGTACGCGGTGGTGTAGTCATCGCCGATAGCGCAGTCGGACAAACTGCGGCGACTTGGGATGCCAAAGATAGTCCGACAGCAGTTTTAACAACCGAGCGATCGACATTTTTAGGTTGGCGTTGGGGTGTGGATACTGCTGCTGCTAGCGAATTAGATGTCGGTTGGTTGCGTGCAGCTATTGCTCGTCACATGAAGTTAGCGCCAGGAGCTTCTACTAAGGTAAACGGAGCGAAAAGCTGTATTAAATCGATTGCAGAATTACCAAAACCTGCTTCCTTCAGTCAAAATTCTGAACAAAATTCTCAGCCAATACCACCAAGACAAGCAATTAGAATTAACCCCAATATTTTTTCTTCCCCTACTAATCCCACTCCAAATACAACAGCTGCACGATTTCCTAGTAACACACCCAGAAGTGATGAAGCGATCGATCAACTTGAACAATCTGTACGTTTGGATGTTGTCCCCAATTCCCAACAACCCATTAGTAGCAGAGAAGCGATCGCTCTACAACAAGAATTAAAAAATCTCATTGGACGTGTTGAAAGTGCCCAATTATCAGCATCTGCGATCGCTGGTAAAGCTTCCTCAACAAAAGCACAACAAGCTGAATACACATCCCTCCGCCCTAGAACTTTAATTCCCAACCCAGAACAAGCCCGTCAAATCGCTAATAATCTCCCTAGTTTAGTTGCTCAGAAACAATATAGCCAAGCTCGCCAGCAATGGTTATCAGCCAGAAGCTCACTCTGGAAGCAGTTCCCCACAAATCAAAGGTTGGCACAACCAGAAATTCGGTCGATTTGGCTCGATCGCGGCACAATTGTCAAAGCGGGGAACGAAAAAGCCTTAGCACAAATTTTTGATCGCATCGCCCAAGCGGGCATAAATACTGTATTTTTTGAAACTCTCAACGCCAGCTATCCCATCTATCCCAGTCAAGTAGCACCTCAACAAAATCCCCTCATTCGTGGTTGGGACCCCCTGGCATCAGCCGTCAAACTCGCTAAGGCTAGGGGTATTGAATTACACGCTTGGGTTTGGGTATTTGCCGCCGGGAATCGCCGCCACAACGAACTTCTCGGTATTAACCCTAATTATCCGGGACCAGTATTAGCAGCACACCCCGATTGGGCGGGATATGACAATCAAGGACAGATGATTCCTCCCGGACAAGGCAAACATTTTTTTGACCCAGCGAACCCGCAACTACGGCAGTATTTACTCAATCTCTACGAAGAAATTATCACCCGTTACGATGTTGACGGCTTGCAATTAGACTATATTCGCTATCCTTTCCAAGACCCTGCGGCTGGGCGTAGTTACGGGTATGGCAAAGCCGCCAGAATCCAATTTCAACAAAAGTACGGTGTAGACCCCACAACTATCAAGCCTAGCCAGGGAGATTTATGGCAGAAATGGACAGCATTTCGGACTGAAAAAGTCAATAGTTTTGTTGCCGAAGTTTCCCAGAAATTACGCCAAAAGCGACCAAATTTAGCTTTATCAGTAGCGGTATTTCCTCTGCCTGAACAGGAACGGATTCAGAAACTTCAACAGCATTGGGAAGTTTGGGCAAGACGAGGTGATATTGACCTGATTTTGCCTATGACTTATGCATTGGATACAGCACGTTTTGAACGCTTGGCGCAACCTTGGATTACTTCAACTCAGTTTGGACAACTGGGTTCAGCCTTATTAGTACCGGGGATTCGTTTGCTGAATTTACCCACTCCCGGAGCATTCGACCAAATTCAAGCAATTCGCGATTTACCAGCGATTGGTTATGCCTTATTTGCTGCCGAAAATCTCACGGGAGATTTAGAGAAAGTATTTAATAATACTCAGGGGAATTTTCCCAGTAATCTTCAAGACAATGAGAAAGAACCAATTCCCCACCGTCAACCATTTCAAAGTGCTGTTGCACGTTATACTGCCTTGCAAGCGGAATGGCAGTGGATTGAACAAAACAATCAATTACGTTTAACTCCCACGGCATTAGCAAGTTTTAAAGAACAAGCAAGTGTATTGGAGAACGCCTTAAAACAGCTAGCGGAGAAACCAAATGCCAGTAAATTAGTAACAGCGAGGTCATCACTAGTACGCTTCCAATCGTTATTTCGGGGATGGATGCGCCAGCATTCTGTAGATAATTATTATCAAGTGAGAGTCTGGGAAAATCGTTTGGTGGCAATCGAAAGATTGTTGAGATATGGGGAAAGGGTGAAATTTAGCTAGTACAAGAAGGCAATCCCGATGAAAAAATTTCATCGCCAAGCATCAAAGACGGACACGGAGAGACGGAGACGCGGGGAATAACAAATGACAATTAGTGACTGTATAAATACTGAAATCAATTAATCATGGATTGTTTAGATGTGGAAGGAAACATTACCAGCGAAGTGCGTCAATCTATTGAGGATAGATTATTTATGTGAAGGCACAGAGGGTATCATATTCAGTTTCTCTCAAAATCTTGAAATTAAAACCATCCTTCTTGTTCGAGGGTTTCAATCATTTGTAGTCCGCGCGTATCGCCAACACCTAAAATTGCCGCTTTTGCATCTTCACGCACACCTAAATCTGTATCTTCTGCAAAGGTTTGAATTAGAGCGTCAATAGCAGTAGCATACACTACATTTGAGGGTAATTCGCGGCAAAGTTGTCCGATAGACCAAGCACAATTACTACGCACTGCGGCTACAGAGTCTTGTACCAAAGCTGAGATTAATGGTGGAATTGCACCAACAACTGATTCATAACTAACATCTACCATTTGTGCCAATGCTGTTGCAGCCCACAGCCGCACTGCGGGAATATCAGTTTTGAGAGCATCCGCAAGGGGAAATAAACTTCTTTTGTCACGACAATTTCCCAATGCCCAAACTACACCTTTGCGGACATAGCCATTCCAGTCATTATTTAATCTGGAAACCAGTGGTTCTACGGCATCTGCACTGGGATTACGCCCAATTCCATAAGCTGCACTAACCCTAACGAGAGGACAAGTATCAGTTAATAAGTTGATTAAATGGGGAATTGCTCGCGCATCTTCAATGTCGCAAAAAGCACGTGCCGCCAGCATTCGCTGCTGTGGCAGGGGATTTACGAGCAGGGCTAGCATCTCGTCTGGGTCGGGTTTCGGAACCTCTGATTCATTAGTCAAAGGCTCAATCTTGTCCAGGGGGCTTTCTAGCTCGGCTTCGGCATCAAGTAGGCTGAGATCATCTTCGTCATACATAAAACCAAATTACCATTACAAACCGTCATCTTGCCAACAATTTTTGATTTTATATTAGATGTGGGATGAAAAATAATGTAGAGACTAGGTCTTCCCAAATCTCTACAAGAGCTAGTCACAGTTTGAGTTGATTAAGAGAAACTCAATTCTCTGGGTCACAATCTGGTACACCTTCTTTAAATACACGACTTGCTAAAATATCTTCTGCTTCAATAGTGATCAAATCTTGCTTTGTGATTGGTCTTGTACGTATCATCAACAATCGATTTGCCTGACGCAATCTCGCTCTATCTATTGCATTTCGGACGCTACGAGCATTTGCAAAATGCGGCATTACTTTCCGTCTCACGAGATACTCTCGAAAGGCAATCTCTGCTTCAGGGCTAAAGCTGTAATTTTGTTCTGTGACAATAGATTGAGCAATTATCATCAAATCATCTACTGAGTAATCGTTAAACTCAATATGTAATCCAATGCGCGAATTCATACCAGGATTGCTATGGAAAAAATGTTCCATTTGCTGTTTGTAACCTGCCAGAATGACGACTAAATCGTCGCGCTGGTTTTCCATTACCTGCATAAGAATTTCTATTGCTTCCAAGCCAAAATCACCGGGATGAGTGGGACGGAATAAGGTGTATGCTTCATCAATTAAAAGAACTCCACCCATAGCATTATTCAAAACTTCCCTTGTTTTTGGTGCAGTTTGTCCAATACCTTGACCAACTAGATCATCGCGGGTGACGAGCATAACATTTTGCCGACGAATATATCCAAGACGATACAAAATTTCCGCCATCCGCATGGCAACTGTAGTTTTACCCATGCCAGGATTGCCCAGGAAAGTCATGTGTAGAGTCACAGCACCGGCAGTTAAACCCAAACTTTTGCGAATTCGATCAACTAGTAATAAAGCCGCCATTTCCCTGATTTTGTTCTTGACTGACAGCAAGCCAACTAATTCTTGATCAAGCTGTTCTAAAATTTCCTGCACTTGGGATTCTTGAAATGCTGCGGCTAAATCGATGGTACTATCGCTGCCAACTGTGCCAATTGCCTCTTTTTCCTGTAGTTGTTTGTTCATGGCGATCGCTCCTGAGTGGATGCTTTTGATAATAGCTGTCATTCGCCAAATATAAAAGAATGTAATTTTAATATGACTGATATATTTTATTTAATTATCTATTTCTGGGGTAAGTCATAGAGACAACATTATTCAATCAACTAAAGTGACTATTCTAGTAAAGGAGAGACGCGGGGAAGGAAACGGAGATAAAAGGGGCGGGGATGCAGAGATAAAGAAGAATTTTCTCCGTGTTTTGTCCTCCCCTACTCTACATGTCTTCCGAATCTACCGACTTCTTCACATGTAGACTTCATTAATAGGACTGAATTGATATGGCTGCTAAATTCAAAAAATCATTGATGAAAATGGTGATGTCTGCTTTGCTGCATTCCTTGCAAATCGTCATTGTAATTTTTGTCGTCACTCTCCTGACGATTATATTGGTGACTCCAGGTGTGGCGATCGCTTTTCCTACAAGAATAAATCTGAACCAGTTCCCTATTCACCAAACGGCAATAATTGCATTTTCCCACCCTAGCCATATATTCATCGAAGAAAAACTTACTCCCCAGGAACGCCAAGAACTACAAGCTGTACGCCAGGGACGCAACCGTGAGATTGTCCAAGTGCTAACTAAATCCCAACGTCGCCAACTCGAACATTTCCTTCGTTCCGGTAACAGTCTGGAAAAATCAATCGAAGCTTTGGATTTAGAACGCGATCAGTGGGATACAATTCAAGCGGTTCTGGAATTGAGCGAATTAAAAATCAAAGGTATTTTGTATCGCCATTCTCTACCAATGGAGCCAGCTTAATTTTGAGATAGTTGAGATTAACTGATTAGCAGCTATAACCCTTGCTCCACAGGGTTGCAACTATTTTTTTGACTGTAGCGAATTTGATCGTTCCGGGAGTGCAGAGATATGGACATACAGTTCTCCACGGGTACGTTTACCAATTTGACTGCGATCGCATGTAGTTTTGATTTTAATTACTCAGCATTTTAATTATTTACTTACTATTTTTTGTCGCCAATTCAATCAAATCTTCAACTTTCTTGATATTTAAATCACCAGCTAAATAACCAATTCCACGATGTAAATGTAGTATTAATTGTTCTGCTAAAACTTCTTTTTCAGTACCTAAACCATCGTTATAACAACGTTGTTTTAGTGCAATTAATAACATATCGGCGATATCCCCACCAAATACACGCCAATTCATTTCCACATTACTATCCAGTTTAATTGGAACAGGTGAAGGTGTTGTTACTTCGGAGAGAGAACGACATAATGCCCAACGACATAATATATTCCATTGGTCAATTTTTGTAATGCGCTTGAGTTTGATCAATTGGTCTTTTGCGGTTTGTGATAATTTAATTCTGTCTATTGGCGCTTCCATAGATTATGATGTTTGTTGAGTGAGATGTAAAGAATTACAAATTACCAAAAATATTTATGTTCAATTACTGTTGTTTGACGTTTGGCTGAGTCATATTGGAGTAAATGATTTTGGGCGATCGCTCCTAAATTTCGTAGTGTTTCGACTTCTTTTTTACCAATTTCTGTATCAGTGGATAGTAATATTACTTGATGGCTGGCGGAGGGAAAATAACGTTCAATTAAATTACCTCGGTGGGACGAATCTAACCTGCCTAATGGGGTATCAATCGCAATTGGTAATCTGCGTCCTGTAATTCGTGCTAGCCCCCAAAGAAAAGCGATTGCTAGGAGTTGTTTTTCTCCTGCCGAAAGGCGATGTTTGGGAACTATTTTCCCTTGTAAATCGTAAAGTGATAGGCTAAATGTATTCGTATCAATGGCAACCCGATGGACTAAGTCGGATTTGTGGAGTAAATAACGAAAACATTCGGTAACTTTGACTTCGAGTTTATTTAACTTTTTTAAGGTTAATTTTTCGCGAAATAATTTGAGTGTTGCTTGTACTTTTTCTGATGCATTAATAATATGTTCGGTACTTTTACGATCAATTGTTTGGGTAGTAAATGTTCTGAGTTCTTTTTTTAATTCTTCAATTTCAGTATCTAATTCAGACAAACGGCGTTTTGTATTTTCATAATTAGCTTTAGCTTCTATGACTTGATTTTGTACTTTTTCCAATGCACTTAGTAGAGTGTTATATTCTTCTGGTGATGCGGCTGTTTGTAATTGTCGTTCTAAAGCAATGATTTCATCTTCTTTATTTTTGAAAATTTTTAGTTGCTGTTTGGCAAGATTACGAGAATTTTGTAAGTAATATAGAACATTACCTAATTCACTTAAAGCCTCGGCATCAGCTAACATCCACATTTTCTCTGGTTGCAGCAGATTTGCATTCAAAGTTGCCACATCTGCCTCCAAAAAGTCTTTGATTTTATCGACTTGTGTCGTTTCCATTTTGAGCTTCTGCATCCATTCTAGCAAACGGCGATCGCGTTCAAATAAAATATCCCTTGCTATCTGTGCTTGTTGAATGCGAAATTCTTTTTCAGCTTGAGTTTGCCCTTGAATTAACAAAGACTCAATTAAACCCAGGGGTAAAACACTGGCAGAAAGTTCACACATACCCAGACGTGCTTCTTCAACTTCTGCGACTTTTTGATGAAGTTGTTTTTCTAACTGATTACGTTCTGCGGCGATTTTCCCGCCTTCAGAAACAAATTTATCAAATGCTTCTTTTTGTTCTTTTTCTAGTCTTTGGATTAATTCTAATTGAGAATCTGCTAATTCTTTGATTGTTTGATATTCTACTTGTAAATCTGTGAGCTTTTCTTCGAGTTCTTCTAAGTTTTTTAAATCTTGACTTTCGGCAACTTCCTTACGCTTACGATTCGCCAATATTTCAATATCTAATGCTAAACGTTCGGCTAATTCTAAACCCAAAAGAGAGCGAATTGCATCAATAACAGTTGGCGGTGGTATTTCCTGTTCTGCCAATTCTTTAACTTGTTCACCATCAAATAAAAATAAACTCGAAATTCCTAGTGGTAATAAATTTTCAATGTAATCATCCCAAGTATTAACTAAATCTTCTAATTTCCAAGTATCATCTTTTATATTAAAAATTCCTAAAGTTTCTTTTCCTTCCTTCAAATTTCGATCCCAAGTGCGGACAATACGATATTTGATTGGTTTATCATTTTCTAGATGTTCAAAAACTAATTCAACTCGTGTATCCCCAGCTTGGGTATGGCTGTTTATACATTGAACTAAAAAATCACCATAGCTTAAATTTCCCCGCGTTGAGCATTCAGCCCGGTGTCCATACAAAGCTAAACGAATTGCATCCATGAGAGTCGTCTTTCCTCCACCATTCATTCCCCCTAAGAGAATGATAGGATGGGAATTTTCATCATCAAAATTAGGGTTAAGATTTATGACTTGACGACCATAGTAAGGACCAAAATTTTGTAATACTAGTTCTATAAATTTCATGCTTTATTAAAGGCTAATAAGTTCTAGGTTAATAACTAAAATTTGACTGTTTTGACTACAGCAAAAATTGTTTCTATCTCCCTATTGCCAGGGATTTACTATATTGTGTGCATAGAGTCTGATATCAATATTATTTAATTTTATTTATTTGAAATTCGCTGCACATAATATTAGCTATTAGTATTATTTTTTTAGTTTTTGTTTTTTTTGTATTTCATTCCCGCAAAGTTTTGTTTTTGGGTTTTTCTTTCTTGTTGATTTGATTCGTTTTTGATATTATTTTTTTCTATCAAAGCTGATTCATTAGAATTGATTTCGGGCTTTATTTCCGAAATATTTACAGATAAATTATCTTCTTGATAATTATTAATTGAAGACAGTGCATCACCTAAAGTTAATTGCTTTACCTTCGCGATATTACCTTCACTGACAGCTTCACGTAAATCTCTTTTTAAGTGTGCATTTTTGATAGCTTCATCCTGCGATCGCGAGCTGGTATCAAAGCATTTTTCTAAGGCATCAAAGATTCCTACTCGACGCGATCGCTTGCGAAATTGATACTCAGTGTCTAATAATTTTGCCATTAATTCCAGGTGCATAGCATCCCCTTCACAAATTTCTTCGAGTACCGCCCACTCGTCACTACCTAGTAAACTGTAACCAGCACCAGGACGGGGATCAATAAAGTTTTCTCCAGTCACTTCTTTATATATGCGAGGTAAAGTATCATCAAATTCGTGTTTATCTTCCAGCCAAATTCGGCGAATTTCACTCAATTCCTCAGCAGTAATTAAAGTGATATCGCGCATGTTTTCTGGTGCTGTACGGCGAATTTTTGTTTGGGCTGCCAGCAACTTTCTTAACCAATATTCACGCCAATATTTAGTATAAGGACCTGGAATTGGTTCGACGGTAGTTTCTTTATCTTTATTATTTTTATTCCGCTCAAAAAGTTGCACATCCCCCCAAATTCGGCGGAAATCTCGTTTTTCTCGATCATCTTTAATATCTAATTCATTACGGATATCTAATAGAGGCTGCATCCATTCTTTTTCTTCATCATTTTGAATCATTGCCTCCATTGACTTATCTTGATTAACGATTGTGCAAACCCAACAACCAAAACGAGAATCGCCACAGCTAGGTGTTGATGTGTCAATCACCAAGGGACATTCATTATCTACTGTTGCGCCGCGATACATCACAAATAAATCTTTATTATTACCGCCCCAAGGATTCTCCCACTGCATTAAGTACAGCCAAACCTCATCATTTCGCCAATCTTCTATGGGACTGTAAATCAAAGAATTAGGTAAACTGGCATTAGGACTGAGGCGCTCACGTACTCTTCGGACTTGGTGTTTTCTCATCGTTGCGGCACGTTTACTACTCTCTGCCTTCCGAGTACCAAGCACAATTATTGTTTCACCACTAGCGCGCACTATCTCGCGAATAAATTGATTGGCGGGATTAATTTTCAAGCGAGGAGTACACCAGCGAAATTGATTGCGAGGTGCTGGATATCCTTTGCCAATTAGGTTTACCCAAAATGTATCTTGAACAACAGGTTGCAGTAAATGGGCTTCAATCGGCATCCCTTGATATGCCGCAGCCGTCTTCAATTGCTGAATCGATTGACGAACCCAAGCGGAAACGATGGGATTTTCAACTTGAGTATCTGTTGTAATTACATGAATTGTTTTAGTTCTTTTTTCAGGTGGAAGTTCTGCGATCGCATTCCACACTAATTGCAATATTGTACTCGAATCTTTGCCCCAAGATACACCTATAATCCAAGGAATCGCATCTAAGCAGTACAATTCCTGTATTTCCTGGGTGAGCATTTGAATATCTTCAACAAACTCAGCAACAGTCCGTTGATTTTGATTTTTGCTATCTGGCTGTTGTGTTGTAGTCATTGTTTATCTACCTATGCAACCGCCTGCGAACATGAGAATTTACCAAAAGTCACCTGCACTTGTTACAAATTCTTACTTGAGACTTAATTTCAACCAAAAATATTGACAAAAAATATTTTTCGAGTCATGTGTTTACACAAGGGCACATTTAGTATTACATAATTTGGCACAATTTCAGGTTTTTAAAAACTTAACTTTTTTACAAACACTTTTGTATATAGTTAGTCTATTGCAAAATTTTGTGTTTTTTTAAGTAGTATGAGTCAAAATGCATCTGAAGCCTTTGCTGCGATCGCTAGTCAGTATATTGAGGCAAATAAGCATAAAGAGTTACTAACTTTATTACTAGATAAGTATCTATCTAGCGAAGAACAGCTTCCAGTGCAGAAAACAGAAATGGGAGGTACTGAGGCTTATGTTGGTTCTGTCACATTGGAATGGTTCGCGAGTCGGGTAAATTTCGCTTCATCTTTGCCCATGCTTCAGCACAAGTATAATTCTGACACAGATAATGTGGAAATTGACGCTGATAGCATTGATGAAATTCAGCAGCGCCCCCTCGATTGGACGCGCCAAGCAGCTTTAGTGCAGTATTTGGCATCACGGAAGCATCATAAATTTCCACCTGTGTTGGTTGTCATCAATGAACCCTGGGTAGATAATCTGCAAGCACCGGAATGGGATAGTCAGGGAAAAGCCATCAAATCCTCAAGTAATTTTACAGCGATCGATACAAATGGTAAAATCGGTGTTCTAGATATTTCTCATGAAAATATAACTATTTATGCATTAGATGGGCAACACCGTTTAATGGGAATTCAGGGTTTAATTGAGTTATTAAAGTTTGGTAAAATCCAACGCTATAAAAAAGATAAAACTCCTGCTGAAACTACAATAACAGTAGATGATTTGATTGAGCAATATCAAGTAACACCAGCTTATTTACAAAGCTTAACTCAAGAAAAAATCGGTATTGAATTTATTTCGGCTGTTGCTGCTGGTGAAACTCGTGAAGAAGCCAGACGTAGAGTTAGGTCTATATTTGTTCATGTGAATTTAATGGCTGTTGCTTTAACTAAAGGTCAGTTGGCACAGTTGGATGAAGATGATGGATTTTCTATTATCGCCCGAAAAATTGCTGTCACCCATCCTTTATTTGCACAGAAGGAAAATTGCAAATCCCGCATTAATTGGAATAGCGCCACAGTCGCTAATAAATCCACAGTTTTGACGACATTACAGGCTTTGAAAGAAATGTCGGAACGTTATTTAGGTCAAAAATTTCTACATTGGAAACAGGAGAAAGGTTTAATTTCCATGCGTCCAGAAAATGAGGAATTAGCAGAGGGAATTGCAGAGTTTCAGAAGTTGTTTGATTATTTAGCAAATTTACCTAGTTATCAAATTTTAGAAGATGAAGGGACACCAGCATTACGACGTTTTAGTTTTGAAAAAGATGGTGGTGAAGGAAATGTGCTTTTTCGTCCCGTTGGTCAAGTGGCTTTAGTACAAGCTTTAGGTATTTTAGTCTTTAGAAAGGGAATATCTCTCGACAAAATTTTTAAAAAACTTCGCAAGTTTGATAAGCAAGGAGGGTTTAGTAATATAGAGTTGCCAAACTCAATTTTCTATGGGGTTTTGTATGACCCAAACCGGAAACGAATCTTAGTTGCAGGAAAGGATTTAGCGGCGAAGTTAGTTATTTATATTTTGGGTGGAATTAAAGATTCGATGGAAATAGCTGAATTAAGAAAAGATTTGGCAAAAGTGAGAACATTTGAGAATAGAACGATTGATTTTCAGGGAAATTTAGTCAAACCAAATGAAGTCGGGCTTCCTGCCATTCTTTGAGTAAAATTTAATATCTAATCTAAGACTGCTATAGATATGGAAAATATAAATAAAAAACTTTATCTTTAGCAGAAATCAAGATAGAAATTTACTTAAATCAAATTCCTCTTTCTGCTCTTCTCTATGATCACGCTCATAACTCAGTAACAACAAAATTCTTTCTGTATAGTCTACCGCTCCCCTTAACTCATTTTGTAAGATTTCTAAACCTCCATTTGCATATTCTTCAAAAACAGAATTTCTTTGGGTTTCAAACTCTTGTTCAAAAGGAGATATTACTTTAATATCTTGAGTTGCTGTCACACCTAATAATTTAATTACCCAATCATGTCCCATTGATACAAAATGCTCTACTCTAATCGGTGCAGGTTCCCGTTTAGATATTTCTCCCAATGCAACCCGTTTTTTACGTTTTACACCCAAAGTAGCGGCAAACACGATGACATCTGCAAAGGTTTGAAAAGGACCTGTTCTACCCTCTGCGGATGTTAATGCTTTCACTAATTCGGCTTTGTCTTTTGCAACCCTAATTCTACCTGTTTCCGCCATATTAATTAATTTAATTTAATTATCAAAGTTGATAACCTAGAATTCATGTATCTGCTAACCATCTCTATCTACCTCAATAATTTCGGTATACTCAAATTCATTTGGACTTTGCCTAATTAAAGGATATCTCTCTCCTCGCAATTCAATAAAATCTTGTTCACAATCGGGTTTAGAAGAATAGTAAGTCAATACATACTCCCTACCAACTCTATTACTAACCTCCTCTGCAACTTCACCTCTCCATTGGGTTTTTGTCACCAAAATCACAAGTTGATTAGCTAGTTGAGGAACGATTTTAGCTACATGTCGCCGAGAATTTTCATCCAAACTACCAAATGGTGAATCCATGACTATTGGGAATGTGCTACTTTCCGGTAGCATTAACATTTTTTTCTTATCGCTCCACTCGCGTACTTTATCAATAATGCTACTAATAAAAGATAAACTCAGAATCTGATTTTCACCTGTCGAAGCCGCCACTGGCATTTCCACACCTAAAGTATTTTCTACTAGTGTTAGTTCGTATTTTTCGCTAATTTTAGGAATATAAGGGGCAGGAGAAATTGCACTAAATATTTCTTGAACACGCTTTTCTAATTGCAGGCGAAAATGATTTTCTTGGCGAATTTTAACTTCTGTTAATCTTGCGATCGCATCTTGTGTTGCTGTGATTCTTCGTTGTGCTAAGGATTGTCTTTCTTCATGAAATTTCTGCTTGGTAATTTTTTTATTTAAGTCGTCCAATTCTGATTTTAAATTGTCAATTTGCTGCTGATTTCTGCCTTGCTCAAAAATTAGCTCAGAAATTTTACCTTCAATTGCATCAAGGCGTTTTTGTAAGCTACGAATTTCTTCACTGGGGTCTTTTCTGAGCCTTTCGTGAAGATTATCTAACTCTGATTCTATTTGTGATATATTCTGTCTTAAATCACTAATTACTAACTGCTCTCTATCAATCTCTTCCCAAAAACTAATAGCCTGTTTATCAATCTCATCTACTTGCGCCACCATCCTAATTGTTGTTTCTTCAACTATTGAAGAACCAGCTTTATCTAACCAATTCTTCACATGTTCATGGGGTTTACTACCATTATTTAAATCAGCACCACAAATACATTTATTTCTGGTGAGTAAATCATGAATAAATTCTCGCGAAACTCCAGATTTTAATTCTCCTCGCTGTTGCAAATTCTCAATTAGAGTACGAAATTGCAATGTGGTTTCTGATAGTAGCACTGTATAAGCACGTGTGGAAATAATACGTTTGATATTCTCACGTGATTTATGTAGTTGTTCCTGTAAAGAAGCTTTTTGACTATTGAGATTTTGTCTTCTTTCTTGTAATTCTTTGGCAGCGCTAAGTTCCCGCAAACGAGTATTAGCTTCCTGTTTAAATCTATCCTGATATTCTATTTCTTGATTAATTTCTTGCTGTCTATTTTTGATTTTTTCAATTTCAATTTCAATTTTTGCTTGTTGTTTTAATAGCTGCTTAACTTCTGAATTTCCAATCGCTTTTAATTCCGTTTCTAAAGTACGTTTTGCTTCTCCTAAATGTTTGATTGAACGATTGATGACTTCAACACCTAATAGCATTTTTGTTGCTTCTGCTATTTCTGCTTTTTTATCGCTACGAACTATTTGTTCAATACGTTCTCCATCAAAAAAGAAATATTGATGTAAGCTACTAGGTAAAATCTGATTAATGATTTCTTCTGGTTGCTGAGGTGGTAGATACCAACGTCCATCATCACCTGCAACTTGCATGTAAAGTTGAGTTTTTCCCGTATCAAAGTTACTTTCAGTTTTGTAAGCGCAACACTGGCGCTTCAGACGGTAGCGTTTACTGTCGTGTTCCCATGCAATTTCTACCCAACAATCAACTTGCTGTCCGATTTCAGCTTCGGCCATTGCCCGTTTATTAACTAACTGTTCATTTGATGCAAATGCGGCACTAAATTTTTCGTAAAGTACCCAGGTAAATGCATTTAACCAACTCGTTTTTCCGCTACCATTGTTACCATGAATAATAGTCGTATTAACAACTTCATTACCAGCTAAAATAATTTCTGGTGTCTTGCCGTAAAACGAGCGAAAGTTACAAAGCTTTATTGATATCAGCTTCATCTTACAGATTCTTTAATTATCATCAAAATATCATCATTAATGTGGCTAAAGCTTTTTTTATCCAGTCGGCTTTTTTCTAATTGCCATACTCTTTCTATAATTTGTTTGACTTCTGGTGGTGCATTGTTGATTGGTTCTTGCACGTCGTCTATATTCTGTTCTTTTTTCATTGATATTTTTGATTATTTTTTTTAACAGGTTTAACATGTATATATTTTATTTTAAACTAAAAATCACCATTAAATAATACGGTATTATTAAAATCGCTTAAAGTTATGATGTTCAAATTCAATAAAACTTTATTTATTTTTAGCAGAATTAAAAAGATATTACTTTATTCTTGTGGAGAAATGGTAGAGACAATAGTATATACTTGAACATTTTAGTTTTCATTTATTTTCCTGTTTGATTTTGCTGACTTATCAGCTTAATTTATCCGAATAAATGATGATTAAGATAAATTATATGAACATAACCTAAACTCTTCCCTTAGTAGACAAGGAGCTAGAGACTTAGGTGATTGAAATGGAAAACTAAATTTATTCAGCCTCTATCACTAGGGAGAAAATTTATATTTTATTCGTCGAATTCATGTATAATGAGAACTAATTTTTGTGCATAATTTTTTTAACTCCACCCTATTTTTGCATCCAATCCAGATATTAATTCAAATATCCATTAAGCCGTATCTTTTCTGCAAATCAAATAATGTCATTCTGGCTTCGCCGGAGTTGTCAGCTAAATCGGCAAACTCGACAAACCTACGTAATTCTTTTTTTAATAAATTTCTCTCAAGCTCTAGTGTTTTTCTATCCAAATCTGGAGGTAAAACAATCATGTCGAATATTGTGGCTCTTTCTTTTCCAGGATGAGGGCGTAAAACTCGTCCACGACGTTGGATAAATTGGCGAGGATTGCTGGAACTTGCGAGAATTACAGCAGTTTGAATTGCGGGAATATCGACACCTTCATCAAGACAACGAATTGCGACTAAACCTTGTAACTCTCCACGTTCAAATTGTTGACGCAAAATTTCTCTTTCTGATAGTGGTGTTTGGGCGGTGTAGGTACTCACTCGATAATTTAATTCATTACCTAAAATACGAGCAACTTCTTTTAATTGATGTAGGTTAGATTGATTTTGGTGAGAGTATACATCTGATTCAATGGAACCATCGCTGCAATAAAATAAAGTATGATTCGTATCACGGCGGTTTTTCATTAGCTCGCGTAGGGCGTGTAATTTATTTGCGGCTGTTCCGATTAATCTTGCTCTTTGCATGAGAAGATATGTAATGTCTTCTGCCTTTTCTAAATTATCAAAATCAAGTTTTTCTCTATCTCTATATAATAATGCCTTGCCAATTTTATGGGTTATTTTTGAGTAAGCAATAGTTTCAGACTCTGTCAATTCTACCAGGATTGGATAATATAAATAATGAACTAAAGCACCTTGATTAATTGCATCTTTGAGGGTGAATTCTGGTTGTAATACTGCACCAAAGTAATCAAAAAGCGATCGCGTGCCATTATCATCAAAATAGCGTTCGGGTGTTGCTGATAATCCTAATCGTAAACCCACACCGTGAGGTAAGCTTTCTTCAAGTTTGGGCGCACCTAAATTATGTGCTTCATCACCTATAATTAAAGTACGTTCTGGTAAATATTTAAGTTGCGATCGCAAGCTTTCACTAGTTAGTGTAGAGTTTGTTGTAATAATGGTGAGGAATCTTGGTGATACTCCCGCAAAGCTAAGATTTTGCGAGTTTGAATTAATATTATACAGTTGTGTTGATAGTTCATTTTGCCAATTGCGCGCATTCTCAAAAGCCAAAATTGGTTTGAGGTTGAATTTTTCACATTCACGCTGCCATTGTGTAACTAAGTGACGGTAAGGACAGACTATTAGTAATACTTGCAGATTAATTTGTTGATAGAGTTCGCACGCAATTGCTAAGGCAGTAATCGTTTTCCCACTGCCTGTTGCCATTTTTAAAGTTCCTCTACCGTTGTTGGCAAACCAGTTAGTAATGGCTTGACGTTGATAACTACGCAATTGCAACAATTTTGGCATTTGCGGACAGCCAAATGATTGCGAATTGGTTTGATAGTTACTTGGAGATTCCCTAACAATGGCAGTGATATTGTTAGGTTTATCCGCAAATATTGATAAATTGGTAGAGAGTTTAAATGTTGCGACTGCTTCTGGTATCTGCTTTAACCTGGTTTGCGTTTGATACATAAAAAAGTAGGGAAAAGGGAAAGAAAAAGGGGAAGAGGGTGAAATAAATACTGCTCGGTTAAGTAAAAAAGATTCAGAATGATAAAATCAAAATCCTTCCGTCATGAGCATTTTCAGGTTTGTCCCTTTTCCCTTTAACCGAGAAGTATTGGCGATGAGCTTGCTGTTGGTTTAGTTGTAACCACGCCACACAGCGACTAGCGAACCTTGTACCTGGACGCTGACTGCACTCACCTCAATCGGTGTATACTTACGATTAGCTGGTTGGAGTGTAACGCGATCGCCATTACGATAAAATCTCTTTAAGGTAGTTCCATACCCATCGACACGAGCTGCAACTATAGTTCCATTTTTCAACATTTCGGGTTCGGGAACTGGACGCAAAAAGACTAAGTCTCCATCAGCAATTAAATCCTCAATCATACTGTCACCCGCCACCCGCAAAGCATAGGTTTGTGCTGGTAATGACATATTCATAAAATCAACATGCTCGACAGCATCAGTAAAAGGTTCGATTAAACCACCCGCAGCAATGGTTCCTAAAACTGGTACTCCTTGCTTTTTATTTTTTAATACGCGAATGGTTCGAGCTTTTCCCTCGTTCCATTCAATATACCCTTTCGTGCGTAAATGCTCTAGACGGCTTTGAATTGGCGCAGGTGACTTCAAGTTCATTGCGTACATCATTTGCCTGATTGAAGGCGAATGTTGGTGGATACGGATGTATTCAGCCAACCATTCATACAATTCTTGTTGAGCTTCAGTAAGTCGTTCCATAAAATTTATTGGAGAAGAAAATACCCATGTTCTCAGAACATTAGTACTATAAAAATAACTTAAGGAGGACACTTTTTCAAATTTATTTTGAAATTTTCCAGATTCAATTTTCCAGATTCAATTTGAGGTGTAGTTCAGATTCGGATTTGGCTGCGAGAAACTCTGCGTTAGTTTGTAACAGGGGGTGGGGATAAATGTATTTAAGCTTTCAATTTGATTTGTTCAGTTTGGGCTTATTTTTGGCGAATTTTTACGGATGAACAGTGAAGATAATAGAAAAGAGTTCAATTTTCCTTTCAACTATCAGAAGTTTCCCCAATCCGCATTTCCCACTCCCCAATTTTTATTCTGCTCCTAAAATACTTGCTAGTAATGCTTTTTGAGCGTGCATTCGATTTTCGGCTTGTTCCCAAATTCGGGATTGGGCACCTTCCATAACCGCATCGGTAATCTCTTCATCGCGATGGGCTGGTAAACAGTGTAAAACAATTGCATTTGCGTCAGCAATACTCAACAAATTTTCATTGATTTGATAAGGTTGAAAAATGGGCATTCTGTCATCTGCCTCTTCTTCCTGTCCCATACTTGCCCAGACATCAGTATAAAGTACATTTACGTGCTTGACTGCGGCTTCTGGATCATTAGTAATAATCACCTGAGTTTTATTATTAGCGATCGCCCGTGCTTGTTCAACAACTTTTGGATTTGGTTCATATCCCGCAGGCGTGGCAATACGCACATTCATTCCTACCAAAGCACAACCTAACATTAGCGAATTGGCGACATTATTCCCATCACCAACGTAAGTCAAAGTTAACCCCGCTAAATCGCCAAAACTTTCCTCAATTGTCATTAAATCGGCTAAAACTTGACAAGGATGCTCTAAATCAGTCAGCGCATTAATCACAGGGATTTTGGCATAACTCGCAAAAGTTTCCAACTCCTGCTGTGCAAAAGTACGAATTGCTAAAACATCCAAATATCGATCGAGAACTCTCGCTGTATCTTGTACAGGTTCTCCACGACTTACCTGAGTCACATTTGGGTTTAAATCAATTACTTGCCCACCTAATTGATACATCGCGACGGTGAAACTAACCCGTGTGCGAGTCGAAGCCTTCGAGAATAAAAGTCCCAATACTTTGTGACACTGCAACTTTACCTTTTGTGATTTGAGTTGGGTTGCTAATGTCAGAAGTTCTTGCACTTCCTGATTTGTAAAATCCGCCAAACTTAATAAATCTCGTCCAATCAACGCTGCCATGCTTTTAACACTGAAAAATTGTACTTTTACTCTCATACCCAGTCCCTTGAAGAAATCAAGCCTTCAAGTTCGACTGGGTATTACTTTGGTCTAACCAAGATTTTATGATGCTGTCAACGACTAGTTGAAATTCTTTGATATTTTAAATAAATTTAGCTCTATCAAGAATAACCATATTTTTAGACCTCAAGGAATCACTCTCCAGACAGAGAATTTTATGATTGGGCATTGGCAAAACCTAAAATAATAGCTATTGCTAGCTATTACCCAAATATTTTTGAGATATGGTATTTACATTTAGCAGAACGATGATATAATCATTAATCGTGAGCAAAATTCAACACTCACGCCATTAAATGACTGCTCTTGCCGGCATAGCACAGTGGTAGTGCATCCGACTTGTAATCGGAAGGTCGTTGGTTCAAATCCTACTGCCGGCTTCTATTCAATCAAATAGTCGTTAAATAACCGCACGTCTTTAAATAAGCTCACTGTTGCTTACGGCTAGTTACGCATAAATACAGTTCTGCCAGACAAAAATGGCTATTAGCGGTTAGCTTTTAGCTATTGGCTTTTAGAATCAATAGCTTATGGATGATTAAGTCTTATTATTTTCCTCCCTAGCCGAACCGTATTGAGTTACGGATGAGCAAAAAACGTAACTACAGCATCCTTAAATTCACTGAAATTTGTGCTACCAATTTTTATTCAATAATAATTCCAATTCCGATTGTAAGGAATTTATATCTGCTACTCTAGCAACAATGAGATTATCTTGACCAGCATCTTTTAGACGAGATTGCCAGTAGCGAACACTATCAGAATTTTTGATCCAAAAATCAATTACTGTTGCCACGACTTCATCCATATTCCAAGCGCTTTTTGGTGGCACTGATTCAACTGTCGAGATGAATGCATCAAGTGTACACAAATGTGTGCCTAAGTATTCTACGCCGAAATTTTCCTGAGCTTTGTCGCTTTGTATCTGGCGATTAAAAAAAGATAAAACTGGAGATATGCCTACAATATCAAATGTGTATTTCATCCCAGTGCTCCAATTAGTTAATCAGGTTAGATGTGAGATTTTCTCAAAGATGTTTCTGGTTTTTATCAAATCCGCTTACCTGAGAAATAGTAATCAGATTGATGGATGATAACAACAAATAGACCAATGAATAATTATTAGCAGTTAATCGCCACGAGTGCTAAGATTGCGAATATTAAATTAGCAGTTTATGGCTGCGAGTGCTAATATTTAATTGCCTTGTTATCTGATATTTCTTACATTATTAAATATTTCCAAAAATTGCAAATACATGTATATTACTTTTAATAATTTATTTATATTTTTGTAATTAAGTGACAAACTTTGAAGGTGAAATTGCGGCTCTAGTGGCTGCAATTTTATGGTCCATATCGTCAGTGGTTTACGGACGTGTAGGGGCGCATATCCCGCCATTGCACCTAAATTTGATCAAGGGAATAGTTGCGATCGCTTTTCTTGTGGTGACAATTGTGATTACAGGAGACTTCTTCCCTCTACTGCCCCCAATTCCCCTATGTTTGCTGTTGTTAAGTGGATTAATTGGAGTTGGATTGGGGGATACAGCATTTTTGGCAGCTATTAATAGCATGGGGGCGCGACGGGTACTATTACTGGAAACCCTCGCACCTCCAATTACTGCTGTGTTGGCTTGGATATTTTTGCGAGAAGGAATAAATATCAGTGCTTGGTGCGGTATTTTGTTAACGATTCTGGGGGTTGCCTGGGTAATCAGCGAACGTACTCTGGAGATTGATGGGGATGGGGGAGAAAGAAAAAGACAAAAACAGAAAAATTCTATATTCTTTCTGTTCCCGCCTTTACCTCCCCAATGGCAAGGAATTACTTTTGGTTTAATTGCTGCGATCGCAAATGCTGCGGGCGCTGTTTTGTCACGGGCAGCGCTTGCGGATACGAATATTAACATCAACCCATTATGGGCGGCTTTGTTGAGATTAGGTGCTGCTGTATTCGTACTAATACCTGGGATTTTGCGGCAACAGCAATCGAGAACAAGTCCTATTTTTCCTTATTGGCAATCAAAAAAAGTTATTTTAGCAACCTGCTTTGCGGCTTTTTGCGGAACTTACTTAGGTATTTGGTTACAACAAGTAGCAATTAAATTTACTGCCGTGGGAGTTGCTTCGACTTTATTGC
This sequence comes from Calothrix sp. UHCC 0171, assembly GCF_034931845.1. Classification (NCBI taxonomy): domain Bacteria; kingdom Bacillati; phylum Cyanobacteriota; class Cyanophyceae; order Nostocales; family Calotrichaceae; genus Calothrix; species Calothrix sp. UHCC 0171. The sequence continues at coordinate 128,844 of NZ_JAYGHN010000002.1, read as the reverse complement.
AAACGAGTCCAGTATTTGTCTTACCATTATCGATGTTGATGGGGGATAAGGTAAGCTTAAGAGCGATCGCAGGAGTTTTAGTTGCGATCGCGGGGATTGCATTACTGTTTTATCTTAAATAGCCTGTAAGTGTCAGCTGCTAGTCTTGAATTTATTTGCACCCAGAACATAATCAGCCACAAACCTGAAAACTAATATCCCTGTCCTCTCATACCAATTCACAATGCTCCCTGCGGGAGAGCTAACGCTAACGCAATACTCGCTCCGCGAGAAGCAAGCTACGCAATGCTTCCTTCGGAAGAGCTTCGCTAACGCAATTAAAAAACTTAGATGCAGCAAAGCTTTCAGGATTTACATCTGTATCAGATTTTTCGTGAAATGGTATCAGAGAAAAGACACAGATATTAGCAGGGATATTAAGTTGATTATTTTCATCGCTTGTCAACCTTAAAGCACACCTAAATCATTCCATATAATCAATAAATACCAAAACAAAAGCAAAAAATTAAAAAATATTTGACACAGAATTACAGCTTCAAATTTTAGTCAGGTTATGTATAAAAGGCGTGTTCTTGCCATAACAAACTTTGACGTTGGGATTCAGACACTCGACTAGCAAGCAAAAGTAAATTTTCTTTTGTCATCGAATACTGATTTAAAAATGAGTATTTTGGCAAGCGTGATGTGTAGTCAAAAAATAATGCAAATCTATCTGAGGCGATAGGTATTTTACCCCGGTGAAAGACGCTACCAGTCGCTGCAATGATGACTGTTCCAGCTTTACCTGTACAAGACTGGTAATGCGAATCTGCTAACACTCGTTGCATCCTCTGATTTTGGACATAGCCATTCCTATATCTCAGTTTTTTCGCGACTTGATGGCTTAAAGACAAAGGAATATACTCAAATGGACCATTATCTTCATTCACATCTTGCAAATAAATAATCACTTTTAGCACCTTCAAATCTTCAATATCGATATGCCATAATCTCGATTTCTTTTCAATCCGATTAGCAATGTCTCGACGAAAATAAGCTCCGTGAAAAGCAACGGGTAAGCCAAGATAATTTTCAGAAATATTGAGTATGCGTTGTTCTAGTCCCCATAGAAGAATCTCAGAGTTCTCCATCATTTGCTGAGAACTAGCATGAACGACATATTCATTTTTTTTACCAGGAATATTCCTGGGTATCTGTGGGATCAAATTCTGTGATACCTCAAACATTTTCTTTGATGAGGGAATTGACAAGTTATCTAATGAAGTTATTACTACCCCTTCCCGTCTCACCGTCTCTACTAAATTTAAATCTTCGGGAGCAAGCTTTGGTAAATGTTCAATATAACCCTTTACAGCTTCTTCATAATCTGACTCCGCCTGTTTTTTTAAAGGCGGTATCCTATAGATACGTTTGAGTATCTTTTGATTGATTTGCTTAACCAGATTTGCCATATTTTTTCTAGATAAAATAATTACTTAATTGATTTATTAATTGTAAGTAATTTTATCTATAAAAGTCGAATAGTTAATCTTGTTTCTACGTAAAAATTCTTACAATCTTTATAAAAGCTATACGTTTGCTTGATGAATTTTACACAATTAAAATAATTCCAGTAAGATTACAAGTCATATTGGTTGCAGAAAAAATTATTTATTATTTCGACAATCTGGAATAAACGGCAAATATCAAGCTAAATAATTTAGAGTTTGATTACAAATTATTTCTCTAAAAATCTCCTGGACTGGAACTTAAATACAAGATAAAACGTAGTGAAAAATACAAAAATTTAGATATCTTATGTGAAGAGTTGAGGGGCAAAGCAAGTGAGCATGTTCAGTATTTTGCTGCGCCAGAAAATCAAGACTTAGATATTCTTAAACACAAACTGAAGAAAGTAACTATTAAACCGATTGTCACCTTCTTTTCCCCAAAAGCAAGCAGGAAATGCTGAACTTTTCTTTCCAGTATGGCTTTCTAGCTTCACTTAGGTAATTTGCAAAAAAGAAATTACCCATCTTGTTGTTGCTGTAGTGGGCAAGATGCCCACCTTTGGGAAATAGCAAACGAGACGCTTGCACTAGTTATTTTTACATGATTCCTAATAGTCTTGATACTAATTATTCACAGTATAAGCGCAGCAAAAAACTGACTCCGACCTAATATTAGAGAAAGAGTCATGTTTGCAAAAAGTTACATCAAGAAATGCAAATAATCGGGTAGAAATACTATTGTAAGTATTTCTCATTAATCAAAGAAAAAACTAACAAGCTTAAAAACTAGCAAACCACAGGTACAACTATATTTCCTTCTTGAAGTTGCTCCGTAGGTTGTCTATGGGGAGTGACTTTTGGGAAATGTTTATCTAACAAAGCGGGTACGTCCTGCGCCTGAATGCGACTGTAGCGGGTTTTATCTGGCATAACTAAATTTGGCGCACCTTTACAGTTTTTCATACAGCCAGTCGGTTTGATACTAACATTATCTAAATTACGATCGCCCAATTCATTCTCTAAAGCTTGACAAAGGGCTTTGCCTCCCCGTTTCATACAGTCTGACTTTTGACACATCAAAATCACTGCTTTCTTTTCTGGTTTGGGATTGTCGGATTCTCTCACCATTACAGCTTGTGCCACTGAAGTCGGATGAATTTCGCGCTCGCCGGTAGCTGCCATAATGCGATCAGCTTTGAGTTTCACCCTACCTGTTTCAGTACAGTATTTTTTAGTACCTAAAATTTGCAACACGGTACCAGGAGGCAATCTTAAGTCAAAGGCAAACCTCAGATGTTTTGCCAATTTAACGTAGTATTCACCTTCCGAAGTCATAATCATGAGACCTTTGAGCTTATAACCATCCTTAATCACAAACTCCAGAAAACGACCCTCAAGGCAGAATTGAGTGATTTCCGTACTCTGGTATTTATTCATTGGCTTGACCTCCTGTTTGCAAATAGTAGAACTGAGAACCGCTATAAAAAATAACTACAGATTCCGATGCCAGCATCGCTCCAAAGCCCAAATCAACTGCTGGCGGGAAGAAGTCACTTGACGAATCACGCTCCAAACTTGAATAGCCGCGATCGCACTTTCAACTTCCACCATCAAAGGCTGATTTGCCTCACACCAGCAATTGATACCTAATTCCTGCAAGCGGTGAAATACTTGCCAGCGATCGCACCAATCAACGGCGATCGTTTGTTTTATGACTGTTTGTCTCAAAACTAATCCTCACAAAATGCAATAAGCTTGCAGCAAGGCTGACGAAATTAAATTTCGACAATTGATAAATAATAAAATTAGCCCTTGTAACAAGCATAGCTCAAGTGCAAACTTTTCTCATTTAGTTTGAAAAAAAAATATTTAAAGGGGGATTGCATAGTTATGAGAGTTTTGGAAAATTGGCATCAAAAATAACTACCACATCTCCGTATCATGCCATTTCCGCAAATTCTCAATACGAGTCGTCTCCGTTGTCAACCATAGTTACCAAATGTATTAGAAATTATGCTGGAACGGTGATTCAGGAACGGAAATATATATCTAGTCAGAAAAAATTAAGTAATTTATCAGCCTGAAAGTAGCATAGGGGAAAGTAGCTTGGTATAAGTTACTAACTGTAACACTGGTAGTCCAAGATTTTGTGCGATCGCGTTAAAGTAGGAAACTGTATATATTGATATTATTCCTGATTATTCTTGGAATCATTGCTGCGATTACATGATTCTGGCTGCGCCAAGAATCGGAACTTAGCGAAATTAGTAATTAATTTCATATCTTATGATTTTATTTGAGATTTATCCCCATTTACTCACTATCACTACTCAATATCAGCAAGTCATAAATAAACCAGTAATTGTCAATGTGCAAACAACGCAGCCAATCGTCAAACAACTGGCAAATAATGGCAAAGTAAGCTCCATACCGAAAAGCGCCAGCACATCACAGCCTCGCGAAATCAGCGATGATTCGCAATTACACTTATTAAAGCGGCAATTATTTAACCAGATTAACCCAATTTGGAGCGATCGTAAAAATCTGACGCAAGATTTAGTTTATCGAGTTGCAGTCGCCACCAATGGCGATATCATTGCTTATCAACCACTGGATAAAACAGCAAATAGCCAAGTTATAAAAACACCTTTACCCGCGTTTGCCAGTCAAACATCTACCATTCCAGGTTCGGTAAATCAAACATTTGCCAGTTTTCGGGTTGTTTTCCGTAAATCAGGTGTATTGGAAATCAGTCCTTGGTGGGGTTTTAGTAAAAGACCTGATGTTGTTGGTGATAAAATTACTGAATCCAGGCTTATAAATAGATTACAGCGACAATTAAGTGCAAATTTAAGGCAATATTGGAATGGTAAAACCAGTTCCAAACAAGACTTAAAATATCGCGTTGCCGTCAACAAAAACGGTGTTATTACTGACTACGAACCCATCAACCAAGTAGCTTATGATCATTTCCGCGATACACCTCTACCATTTATGTTTCAAGAACTTCACGGTTCTAATGTTGCCATTACCAACGAGAAACAACCTCTGGCACATTTTCGTGTCGTCTTCAAGCGTAATGGGTTGTTAGAGATTACTCCCTGGAAGTTGTACTTGTTTCGGTAATCATTTTTGATATTTTCAGACTAGAGTTAGTTGTTGATTAATGAGTTAATTCAAGTAACCAATTAATCAATTAAATGTAATTTCTCACCCCTAATTGCACAATCTAATAATTCCATTGGATGCATGACAGCAACATCTTTTCCTTGTAATTTCAAATGTTTACTGATTTGCAATGCACAGCCAGGATTTGGTGATGCGATTAACTCTGCACCAGTATTCAACAAGTTCTGTACTTTCTGCTGTCCTAATTCTTCAGCAACTTCCGGTTGCAGCATATTATAAACACCTGCACTTCCACAACATAAAGCAGCATCTAAAGGTTCTTTTAATTTAAGATTGGGAATTTGCTGTAATAGCTGACGTGGTTGGACGCTTATTTTTTGTCCATGTAATAAATGGCAAGCATCTTGATAAACCATAGTTAAAGGTTTATCAGTCAGTGGTGATAATTTTGTTGTTAACCCAATGTTGTATAAGAACTCCTGGGCATCCTTAACTTTCGCAGCAAATTCTTGAGCTTTTTGACTATATTCAGGGTCATTTTCTAATATATGAGCATATTCTTTTAAAGTATGACCACAACCAGCCGCATTGATAATCACATAATCAACATCAGTATCAGCAAAACTATCAATCATTTGCCTTGCTAAAGCTTTTGCTTGTTCGGTTTGTCCTTGGTGTTCGGGTAATGCAGCACAACAGCCCTGGGATTTCGGAATCACAACTTCACAGCCATTGGCAGTGAGAACACGCACAGTTGCTTCATTAATGGGGGAGAAAAATAATCTTTGAACACAACCTAAAATTACACCAACACGATAGCGTTTTTCATTCTGTGCGGGAATAATTGTCGGCAATTTATCTTGGAAAGTTTTGAAGGTAATTTCTGGCAAGATTGAATCCATTGCCGCTAATCGAGGTGAAATTAATTTCAGGATTCCAGTTGCACGTACGAGCTTTTGTAAGCCTAATTTTTGATATAAAAATAAGGGGATGAGGAAAATACGTAAAAGTTGGGGATAAGGAAATAGGGAGAAGATTAATTTACGAAATAATTTATCGATCCAATTGCGGGGGTAATTACGTTCTACTTGATGGCGAGTTGCAGAAATTAATTTGTCATATTGTACGCCGGAAGGACAAGTTGTCACACAAGCAAGACAACCCAAACAAGAGTCGAAATGTTGTGCTGTAGAGTCATTTAAGGCGATTTCACCTTCATTGATTGCATCCATTAAATAGATACGTCCTCGTGGTGAATCCATTTCTTTACCCAGAACTCTGTAACTGGGACAAGTTGAGAGGCAAAAACCACAATGTACGCAGCTATCAATTAATTTTGGGTCTGGTGGATGGTTGGCATCAAAGCCTTTTAAATTTTTAATTTCCGCAGTATTTTCAGCAGTTTTATGAGAATTATCTGAGATTTGCATACAATTTGGAAGTGTTGAGTTAGCCCTGATATTTACAAAGTTGAAAAACAGTGGTCAACAACTGCCCATACATATTACAAAAATAATTCCAGCAGTTTCAAATATGACCCCAATTAATATAAATTGTATACTATAACAACTCAAAAATGTCGGTTTACGGCTATAAGTTTTATCTTTTGGTTGTCATTATAAATTTTGATGATATGCCAGCTAATTGAGTTACGGCTAGTTGCAGAAGACAAGGTTAATGATTGTAGTTTGAGTCAGAGCTATAGGATAATTTACAGTCTAACTATCGGTTAATTATACTTTCGTTTCCTAATCTCCTCATCTCCAAAAATAATTATTTTCGTTGATATCAATAAACAATTATGGAAAATATTGAAGTTTTTTTTGCAAATCATTTACAATTTATTTACAATTTATCAGATTGGAAATAGTGCATTATGCTCCGCTAACAGCACCCTACTTTTGTACTACTTTTAAGTCATAATATCAAAGGAAAAAGGCTTGTAATGATTCAATGCCTAACACCCAAACCCAAATCCAAAATCAGATGACTCCAATAGATATTCTTATTCTCTCAAATGGTCCCGGTGAAGTTACAACTTGGGTACGTCCTGTTGTCAAAGCTTTACGGGAAATTTTAGGTAATGATAGCGAAAAAATTCGCATATCCGTTGTGCTGTCACCTTGTCCTAATGCTAGTGGTAAAGAAGCTAATATTGCTCTTGCTTATCCAGAAGTAAATCGAGTCCAAAGTGCCGAATATTTCTGGTCATTTTTACTGTGGGGAAAGACTATCGAAAATTGGGATTGGAGAAAACATGGCGTAATTATATTCTTAGGTGGCGATCAATTTTTCCCAGTAGTCATTGGTAAAAGACTGGGATATAAAACCGTAGTTTATGCAGAATGGGATGCACGCTGGCATAATTTAATCGATCGCTTTGGGGTAATGAAAGCCGAAGTTGCCGCCAAAGTATCACCCAAATATCAAGATAAATTTGTGGTTGTGGGTGATTTAATGGCAGAAGCAAATTTGGGGGAAAGTGTTGAAGGGAAAGGAGAAAGGGAAATTATTGGCATTTTACCGGGTTCCAAGGCTGCTAAATTAGCTCAGGGCGTACCCTTGACAATTGCGATCGCTGAATATATTTCTGTAAAATATCCTCAAACTCGCTTTGTAATCCCTGTTGCACCCACTTTAGATTTACCGACTTTGGAGAGTTTTGCGAACCCGACAACCAATCCTGTTGCTAATTATTTTGATTTTCAAGGTGGTTCGTTAATTACAGAAAATGACACCCAAATTCTGCAAACAGTCAAGGGCTTACGTGTAGAACTATACCAAAAACATCCTGCCCATGATTTACTATCACAGTGTAGTATCTGCTTAACGACCGTCGGTGCAAATACTGCGGAACTTGGTTCCCTTGGTGTGCCAATGGTTGTTTTATTACCAACACAACAACTTGATGCCATGCGATCGTGGGATGGTTATCTCGGTATTTTGGCGAATTTACCTGGTGTTGGTTCTAGCTTTGCAAAATTAATTAATTGGTGGTTTTTACGTAAAAAAGGTTTATTAGCATGGCCTAATATTTGGGCACAGGCAGAGATAGTACCGGAATTAGTGGGAAAACTCAAACCACAGGAAGTCGCAGATTTAGTTTTAGATTATTTAGACAATCCCACCAAATTAGCACAAGTACGGGATGACTTACGCAAAGTTCGCGGTGAAACTGGGGCAGCCACGAAATTGGCAAATATTGTGAAAGAAGAGGTGATGAAGATGTCTTAAAAGGCTATTTATCAAGCCTTGAACCCAATAAACCCCATGAGACTAATTGACGGTGTCAGTTTTTGTCCTGCCACAGTGGCGCAGCTTGGTCGTAATTATTCAGGCGAACCTGATATAATTCATTCCTCCTCAGATTGTGCTGTTCTCCTTCCTAATTCATACACCCCACAACCCATACAGGCAAGGATTCCCGTACTAATTCCCCAGCTACCCCCTAAACCTAAATCGAGTAGCCAGTTTACCAATGCACCCACAGCCAAAAACGGCACAATACTAAAAACTGAAGCGTAAAAAGCATTTTGTGACTCTCTAGCTTTGCGGGTTTTTTCAAATTCCTCTTTGCTGACGTAGAGAAAACCTTCGGCAAAATTAAACCAACGGTTCAATAACTCTATAATCTTTTCACTGAGGCTGGAAAGACCAAGATATAGGGCTAAAGACCATAATGTTGTACCTGCGATCGCAATCTTATCTATTTCAAAGCTAAAAGGGAATATCTCCGTCAGCATGGCTTTATCGTCATGAAAGGATTTTAAAATACTTTAGTCACAAAGCTTTATTTCAATAGCTTAATAAAGTCTAAAGCTAAATGCACATCAATTTTAACAACTTTGAAACATTATGCTTTTGTTTTCGTCTCATCATAATGGCTATTAATCTACGACGAATTTGATATATTAGATACCTAGTATTAACTTTGTAAATACAATTAAACTTGAATTTAGCAGCTATGGACGGTTAAGTTTAAGAAAAAATTAATACACAGTTAAGAATAAAACTAGTATTAACACAGGCAAAAGTCAGACCAGTAGTGATTGTTTTAAGGAATTATTAAGGATGAGTAAGCGGCGACAAAAATTAGCGAAAAATGTAGCCAACTTATTTATATTAGGATTAAGTCTGACAATACTGATTGGTTTTGTGTTTCAACCAGCAATGGCGAAAGGACGACAGGCGAAAACCCAGCAAGTCGCCACAAGTATTGCTTGGCAATCGGCTTCATTCCCTGTAGAAAATTTTCAGGCATACACATCTGGCTTTGGCTACCGTCCTTCAGCAACAGGGGGAAACGGTTGGGAATTCCATAGTGGTTTGGATATTGCAGCCCCAAGAGGTAGTTACATTCGTAATTGGTGGGAAGGAGTTGTCACCAAAGTGGCTGATGGTGGTGCGTGCGGTACACAAGTAACAATTCAGTCGGGACAATGGCAGCATACCTACTGTCACATGGAAGGAAATATGGCAACAGCCAATGGTATACGTTATCTAATTGACCGTGGGGGGGCAATTCAACTTGTTGAGGGTCAAAAAATCCCCGCCGGAGTTAGGATTGGGCGCGTTGGGATGAGCGGACGGACTACGGGACCTCACTTACACTGGGGTTTAAAATATAATGGCAATCATGTCGATCCTGCATATGTATTAAGGGCAATGTTCGCGCAACAGCCAGCCGTGAGACAGTCTTCATCACAAATCAAGAGACAGCAAACCCAAATCAAAATTGAAGAATCGAAATTTATTCGCGATTCCGGATATTAGATTAATGCTTTCACAGTTTCGCTATGGTTAGGAATGTGAATGAAATAAAGTGCAAAAGTAGGGTGCTGTTAGCGCAGCGTCACGCACCATTTCATATTCGTTCAGAATTGTAAGTTATTAAATTCCTGTTCCTTAGTATTCGTGTAAAAATAAATTGAACAAGTAGTGTGGAGAGGAGTTTCCGGGGAGATGTTCTTCACGGAAAACTCCGAGGACAGAAAGCCCACCTTTGGGAAATAGCAAGCGAGAGGCTTGCACTACTTATTTTTACATGATTCCTTAGAGGGGAAAGGGGAAGAGGAAGGGTTAAAATGCTTATTATTTTTCACTTCTAACCTTTAAACTTTAGCTTGACAATTAATTTCATGCGATCGCAACCCCAAATCCCCCAATCCCAAATTATTATTCCCCCGCCACTGCAACCAGGGGATTTATTGCGAGTTATTGCCCCCAGTGGCACTTTACGGGAATTAGAACCCTTTCAACGGGGTATCAAAATTTGGCGTGATCGAGGTTATCGAGTTGAAGTCATCCCAGAGATAGATGACAGATGGGGATATTTAGCAGGAAAAGACCAAGATAGACGCGATCGCTTAAAATTCGCATGGCAAGATTCAGAATGCAAAGGTATTTTATGTGCCCGTGGTGGCTTTGGTAGTACCCGAATTCTTGAAAATTGGAGTTGGGATTGGGAAGAGGAGAAACAGGAAGGACGCGGGAACGCGGGGACGTGGGGAAATAGTATACCCAATAATTTTTCCCCATCTTCCCTACAACCCAAATGGTTAATTGGATTTTCCGATATCACCGCTTTGCTGTGGAGTCTTTACAAAGTGGGAATTTCCGGGGTTCATGCGCCAGTTTTAACTACCCTAGCAGCAGAACCGGAATGGTCGATACAAAGGCTTTTTGATTGGGTTGAAGGACGTTCTCTGGCTGAACTTTCGGGTAAAGGTTGGGGAAGTGGTGTTGTTAGTGGTGTTTTATTACCCGCAAATTTGACGGTGGCAACCCATCTTCTCGGTACACCCTATCAACCTGAATTTGAAAATGTCATTTTGGCAATTGAAGATGTAGGCGAGGCACCCTATCGGATTGACAGAATGCTAACGCAATGGCGAATGAGCGGATGTTTAGGGAAAGTGCGGGGTATTGCAGTGGGTAGATTTAGTCAATGCGAAGCACCTGCAAATATCCCTAGTTTTACAATTGCAGAAGTCTTGCGGGAAGGTTTGGGTAATTTAAATATTCCCATAGTTTCCGACTTGGCTTTTGGACATGATGGTTGTAACGCTGCCTTACCTGTGGGCATCAAAGCCACATTGGATGGGGATAAAGGTTTATTAATGCTGAATTGAACTTTAACCTGTCGCTACGAAATTAAAATAGGTTGTTGTTAATTTTATTAATCAATAAATTAAATATTAAGTATCGACCAATATAGGGTATCTGTTTAAGAGTGGGTGTTTTACCTATTGGTATTTCACCTTGGTTTCAGAAATGTCTGCCAACAGGCTAAAACATAAAACGAAACGCGATCGCTTTTTTACTACTTTTTGATTACCCTATGAACATCCTTACCGTTGCCACAACTCCTTTTAGTGACCAAAAACCAGGTACTTCTGGTTTACGTAAATCAGTGACAGCTTTTCAAAAGCCCCATTATCTAGAAAACTTTGTCCAATCAATTTTTGACTCATTGGAAAACTGCCAGGGACAAACCTTAGTTGTCGGTGGTGATGGTCGTTACTACAACCGTCAGGCAATTCAAATTATCTTGAAGATGGCGGCTGCTAACGGCTTTGTCCGGGTTAAAGTCGGACATCGTGGGATTTTATCTACTCCTGCGGCTTCCTGTATTATCCGCAAATATAAAACATTGGGTGGTATTATCCTTTCTGCCAGCCATAACCCCGGTGGACCAAATGGGGATTTTGGGATTAAGTATAATATTAGTAATGGTGGACCTGCACCAGAAAAGGTGACAGAAGCTATCTACGCTCGCAGCCAGGTAATTGATAGTTACAAAATTTTAGAAGCAAACGATGTCAATCTCGATACATTAGGCGAGAGCAAAATCGGCAATATGGTAGTCGAGGTGATCGATTCGGTACAGGATTACCAAGACTTGATGGAGTCCTTATTTGACTTCGATCGCATCCACCAATTGGTAACAGGTGGTAAGTTCAAAATGTGTATTGACTCCATGCACGCTGTCACTGGTCCCTATGCGAAGGGCATTTTTGAGCAGCGTCTCGGTGCTGGTGTTGGATGCGTACAAAATGGTTTACCTTTAGAAGATTTTGGTGGCGGACATCCTGACCCCAATTTAGTCTATGCCCATGATTTAGTCGAAATTCTGTTTGGGGAATATGCGCCAGATTTCGGTGCTGCCTCCGATGGAGATGGCGATCGCAATATGATTTTAGGTCGCAAGTTTTTTGTGACTCCCAGCGACAGTTTAGCCATCTTGGCGGCAAATGCAAAACTTGTTCCTGGTTATGCCCAAGGACTCAGTGGAATTGCGCGATCGATGCCCACTAGCCAAGCAGCAGATCGAGTGGCAGCAAAATTGGGAATTGATTGCTACGAAACACCCACCGGATGGAAATTCTTCGGTAATTTGTTGGATGCAGACAAAGCCACTCTCTGCGGTGAAGAAAGTTTTGGTACGGGTTCCAATCACATCCGCGAAAAAGATGGACTTTGGGCTGTATTATTTTGGTTAAATGTCTTGGCAGCACGTCAGCAATCTGTAGAAGAAATTGTCAAGGAACATTGGCAAATTTATGGTCGTAATTATTACTCACGCCACGACTACGAAGAGGTTGATTCGGAACGGGCAAATACACTTGTGAAGCTTGTCCAAGAAGCAATGCCTAGCCTCAAAGGGAAGAAATTTGGTAATTACGAAGTTGAATATAGTGATAACTTTAGCTACACAGACCCCGTAGATGGGAGTGTGAGTACAAATCAAGGTATTCGTATTGGTTTTACTGATGGTTCACGAATAGTTTTCCGGTTGTCGGGTACAGGTACTCAAGGTGCGACATTACGGCTTTATTTAGAAAGTTTTGAAGCAGATGTGGCGAAGCAAAATGTGGACACACAGGTAGCATTGGGGGATTTGATTCGCATTGCTGATGAAATTGCCCAAATTCGCGAAAATACAGGGATGGATAAACCCACTGTGATTACATGATGGGTTGAGAACTTACCTTTAATCAGGACTTACGCCCATAGCATGAGCCGGATTTTTTGGCGTAAGTCCAAAAGAATCCTAGAGAGGATGTGACGAGGTGAAGCCGGGACACGGGCATTCAGGTGTCGCAATATTCTTGGAGAACCAGTATTAAAATTATGGCTTGCTGCAATAATCATTCAACCCGTTCACAGAATTATCAAATTCCTTAGCTGCACTTGCTGCGGTTTCCAGGGCTGAGTCAATGTTTTCCCGTGCTTTTTGGATGCGTTCACGTCCAGCAATCGAAGCCTGGGCTGTTTTTGCAGAACCAAGTGCTTTACCAGCTTTACCAATATTTTGACTGAGAGTATTAAAAACCTTGACAATACGGCTTTGATATTCCTTGAGTTTTTCATCTCCTAGATTCAACTCACGAACTGTTTTTGTAACTTCCTCTAAGTCTTGCGCCAGTTTTAGGCTAGTTGACACCTGTGCGCCTTTATTATTCTCCAAAAGTGCCGTTCCTGCTTTCACTTCTTTAATCAATCGTTCGCATTGAGAAACTTTACTTTCGCTACAACTAGTCAGTAACAAAGTCACACTTAAGCTTACAGGAATAATAATATACTTATTTGATACCAGCATTAGCAACCTATCACCACTAAATCCCAAACAATAGTATCCGATGATTTAGGTATTTGGGTGATTGTTTTCAGAAGATATAAGTTCGCCTAATCACTTAAACCCTATTTATAAAGCAATATAGTTCAGTTAGAGGTTATGTATAAAGTAAACCTTAAAACCAAAGAAACCCGGTTTCTTGGATTTAAGTATCGAGCATCATCTGACTTTTTGATGATAAACCCGGTTTCTCCCTACGCGACTATCCGTCCAAGTTGATAAGTCTTCTTTACTGACTTTTAATATCGTGAATAATATCCATTAGATAGCGTCCGTAACTGCTTTTAATTAATGGTTTTGCCAATCGATGTAGCTGTTCAGCATTGATATATCCTTGACGATAGGCGATTTCTTCCACACAAGCGATTTTAAAACCCTGTCGCTGTTCTAATGTCTGAATAAAGCTCGCTGCTTGGTGCAAAGATTCATGAGTTCCCGTATCCAACCAAGCGTAACCTCGACCCAAAAGTTCCACTTTCAGTTGTCCTCGATGCAAATAAACTCGACTTAAGTCAGTGATTTCCAGTTCATTACGGGCTGAAGGTTGCAATTGCAAGGCAATTTCGACAACTTGAGAATCGTAAAAATAAATACCTGGCACTGCATAGTTAGATTTAGGAATTGCGGGCTTTTCTTCTAAACTAATCACTGTTCCAGTTTCATCAAACTCAACCACACCATAGTGTTCTGGTTCCGCCACTCGATAGCCAAAGATTAACGCACCATCTTCTAGTTTTGATGCGTGATTCAACACATCAACTAAACCATGTCCGTAGAAAAGGTTATCCCCTAAAATCAAACATACAGGCTCATTAGCAATAAATTCTTTACCTAAAATAAAAGCCTGCGCTAAACCATCCGGTTGGGGTTGTTCGACATAGCTAAACTCTAAACCCCACTGACTACCATCACCCAAAAGTTGCTGAAATAGCGGTAAATGGTCAGGTGTAGAGATGATCAGAATTTCGCGAATCCCTGCTAACATCAGCGTTGACAGGGGATAATAAATCATTGGTTTATCGTAAACAGGCATTAACTGTTTGCTGACAACTTGGGTAAGTGGGTACAGTCTGGTACCGGAACCTCCAGCTAAAATAATGCCCTTCATTGTTCACTCCTCATGAAATTTTAGATTGTGGATTTTAGATTTTGGAAACAGAAGTGGAGATTTGGATTATTCATCAGAACTTGCCAATTCTGACTTCTAACTTCTAACCCCTGACTATTTCCCGATCGCTATAATTTTTTTCAATCCACTGACGATAGCTGCCCGATAAGACTTGCTCAACCCAAACGGGGTTATCCAAATACCATTGAATTGTTTTGAGTAAACCACTTTCAAAATTCTCCTTGGGTTCCCAGCCCAAATCGCGTTTAATCTTACTACAATCAATGGCGTAGCGGCGATCGTGACCCGGACGATCTTTCACAAAAGTCAGCAGCGAGGAACGGGATAAACCAGCTTGAGGCGCTAACTGGTCGAGAATTTCGCAAATTTTGCCAACTACGGTTAAATTATTCTGTTCGTTATTGCCACCAATATTGTAAGTTTCACCCAGTTGACTTTGTTGTAAAACCAGATAAATCGCATCGCAGTGGTCTTCAACATACAACCAATCGCGGACGTTTTGCCCATCTCCATAAATTGGTAAAGGTTTACCATTTAAGGCATTGAGAATCATTAGGGGAATCAGCTTTTCGGGAAACTGACGCGGACCATAATTATTTGAGCAATTAGTCGTGAGGACAGGGAAGCCGTAGGTATGGTAATAAGCACGAACTAAATGGTCAGAACCAGCTTTTGAGGCAGCATAGGGGCTATTGGGTGCGTAGGGTGTGTCTTCCCGGAATGCAGAATCAGAGGGGCTGAGGGAACCGTAGACTTCATCTGTTGATACATGTAAAAAGCGAAAGCGATCGCGTTTTGGGGGAGATAATTTTTCCCAGTGGCTTTTACTAGTTTCCAAAAGTTGAAACGTCCCCACTACATTTGTTTGCACAAAATCAAGCGGACTGATAATCGAGCGATCGACATGACTTTCCGCCGCAAAGTTAATCACTGCATCGGGTTGGTACTGCTCTAAAAGTTGGCTGACTAATGTTGTCTCTGCAATATCTCCACGCACAAACGTATATCCAGGATCATCTTCTAGTTCTGCTAGTGTCTGGGGGTTGCTGGCATAGGTCAATTTATCAAGATTGATAATATTAGCCCAATTTTCCTTTCTGGCTTTGAGAATGAAATTGGAACCGATAAAACCAATTCCACCTGTGACTAAAAATGTTTGCACTGTACCTTCCCCGATTAGTTGCTAAGTAGTTTTTATATCAGAAGTACGCAAAAATTCAACCCCAATGCCAAATTTGAGCGTTTCGGAAATCGAGACAAAAAATACTTGACAAAAACTAGGGATTCGCTGTTATATTAATTAATGTCAGTGCGATGAGGCGTCGCCAAGTGGTAAGGCATCGGGTTTTGGTCCCGACATCCCTAGGTTCGAATCCTAGCGCCTCAGTAATTAAAAGGTAGTCTTTAAAGGCTACCTTTTTTGGTTTTGTATTGGGGATGTTGACAGAATGAAACTCAAGCAGGAAACACAAAATTCCCAATCCCAAATTATTTCTCAGCAGAATTGAGTGCTTTATCAAGGACTTGACGAGCCTGCTCTGCTTTAGAACGTGCTTCTTGATAGCGGAGATTAGCTTGAGCGAAATTTTTGAGAACCTTAAAACCTTCCTTGAGGCGGGAAATTTCTTCCTCACTTACAGATTGGTCGGTAAACAGGATATCAACTGCTTTGCGGATTGCTAAAGCTTCAGCACGCGATTCTTGAACCTTTAACTTCAGAGTGGCAAGATTACTCAGAACTTGGACAGCTTGAGTAATTCCATCTTCGTCGCTAGCACTCTCAATATTTGTTTCTTTCACTTCAATTAACTGTTGAGAACCAAATCCTTCTTCGAGTTCCGTTGGTAACTTGCCTGAATCCATGAGTTCCATCAACTGATCCATGGCTTTCTCACGGGCTTTGGCGGAATCTTTACCAGGAACAGTAAGGATAATTTCTGGACTTTGAGCGAGTGTATACTGAACCATAGTAGAGGCAAAAAAAATCCAGCTTGAAAGCTGAGGTATTTAATTTTAGCGTAAAACGCCACGCCAAATGTTAATCGCCAATAGTTTGTGCGATCGCTCGATGAATTTCTACCAAATTCCTGCTTGCCAAGCTCCTTTCCCCGCTCTCAGCTATTCGCAACTAAGTATAGATACTTATCTAATTAGTCAAGATATGTAAACTTTTCGCCAGAGGGGGCTTTAATAACTTAAGATTCTCTTAAGATTTGCAGAAGCGGTACCATGCTAGAAACTAAAACAAGAGCAACATTCCCCAAAAGTCGCGACTCAAGTGTAACACGTGCATCTTCTCTGAGTTCTTCATTAATGCGTCAACTTTGGTCAATAGTTGAAGAGACTCAGACAAATATCCTTCTTAGCTTCAGCGACACAGAACTCGTACATCAATTGCTCAGGCAGCTTGAGTTTAAAGGGATGTTAGATACAGAAGAAACGAATATGGCAAGTTCATACCTTTACTCGCGCTTGCTTTTAATTCGCGATTTGGCAAAAGCACGTTTGGCGTAAGGTTTACAGAAATATTTACAGATTGAAAGCTGAAAATCGGGGGTATTGTTCCGTCGCGAGAAAATGTATTTGTTACAAATTAATAATGTATGTTGCCAAGATACTCAGTAGTTAAATGCATCTCTACTGGGTTTCTTATTGCTTGGAAGCAAATTCCACTGGAGAAATAAGGGGGAAGATGGGTATCAAGTATTTTCTGAAATGTTCTTATTTGACAATCATTGATTTTTATTTGCGTTTCCCCATCTCCATATCGATTTTATCCTAATTATTTTGGTGAACCTGATATAACATCTGATACCCAATTAACATAAAGACTAAACTTCAAAATCAATAGATTTCAAGACATTCATTCCAGCTTCAGCAAACCTGGTGTAAGCTGCATCTGCCGTATCACTATAATCTACGACTCCAGGTACAACTACAGGTGAAGTACAATCTTCTAACAAATAAACTTTCTTCGCCAAACTAGCATTAACTTGTTGAATATCCGTTAACAAATCATCCACAGTCCAGGCAACACAATGACTTTTGGCTTGTCCAGCAATTACTACCGCATCATATTCTAAAAGTTGTTGAACCAATCGTGAATTTTTTTGAGCAATTAACTGGTGATTAAACCCCTCCATTACCTCTGGACGTAATACAGAATAATTCTCTGTTAAGGGATTATCGCCTTTCATTTCAAATTGTGTTTGGCTATTGCGGGCGATGCAATGGAAAAATATAGCCTCCTCCACAGCCGAAACTAAAGCATGTCCAATACCACCTAACATTGAATGATAAGACCAGACAGTCAGAGGATATTTGCCATTTTGTGTGAGTTTTTGCACATAATGGTAGGCATGTTTTGCTAAAAACTCATAACTATAATTTAAACTAAATGCGATCGCCGGATTAACTTGCCAAATCCCTTGTTCAATATCATCTGGTGTAATATTTGTGGCTGCGGGTACTGGGTGTTCTCCATCTTGATTAATCCAGAAAATCGGATGGAATATTTGCATTGCCGTATGGGTATCCATCGTTGGTACAATTGTTGTAATTGTGCCTAAATTCCTGTAGATAAACTCACACAACCTTATATTATCTGCGATCGCACCTTTTCCAGACTTGCCACCGACAAATAATTCAAAATCAGGAATGCAAAAAGTATTTTGTACATCGATTAAGAGCAAACAAATACGCTTTTTGTCTGCGGATGCGGGTTGAAGATGATAATTTTTCGCCCATGCTCGTGCCTCAGTCGCACGTTGTTGGTAAGGTACACGCCAAACTTGACCAACCGTATCCGGGTTAAAATATGGGGGAATGGGCAAGTGAATTTGATTTTGAGTCGCCATAATCGCAATAAAGTTTTGGCTTTTGCTTTTTCTGTTTTTGTTCCTTTATAATGACTCACAAAAAATATTTATACCAACATTCAGACACAAACATTCAGTAATTATCTAAACCTCTTGGGGTTGAATGGAATCGACTGATACTCACCGTTGAGTAAAATGAATCCAGCAAGCTCTAAGCCACAAACTCTAATACATGATGGAATTAGAGAAACAAGTATGAGTGATATATATGAGTGACATACATTTAATTGCTGAACAAGCCCTGGTAGAAAGACAAAAATTACCGCAGACTTTCGGCGTGGAAATGTATAAACCCAGTTACGACGGCTTGGGTTTGGTAAATATTGCAGCTTTGGCGGTAGATTTTTTGTGCCCAGAAGCACCAGTGTTAAGCAACCAGAATCCTGTACCGACCTTCAGACCGGAATTACTAGGTGTAAAATCGGTTACAGATGCTTGGAACAGTTGGCGATCGCAAGCACCGATTAAACATGTGGTGTTGTTAATCTTGGATGCTTTAGGTTACGACCAGCTAATCACATTGATGAATGCAGGGGATACACCGAGATTAGCTGAAGCTTGCAGGAAAGAGCAAGCTTTTTTTATGCCTGCAACCTCCGTATTTCCCACAACAACAGTTACCGCTTTAACTTCGGCTGCCACTGCTTATGCGCCTGCTCAACACGGATTAATGGGAACCAACGTTTATTTTCAAGAAATTGGTGGTGCGGTAAATCTAATCGGCTTTCGCCCTAGCGTTTCCCCAACTTCCACACCGTACTTGGATACACAACTCAACCCCGATACTTTAATCCCAGTACCAAATATATATCTGCGTATGGAAAAAGCCGGGGTAAATGTGGAAATTATTAATTATTACCAGTTTAAAAATTCCAGTATCAGCCGATTTACAAGTGCTGGAAGTAGTGCCGGTACAGACAATTTTGTGGGATACTTGACACCAGCAGATGCTTTGAGTCAATTGCGATCGCGATGTGAATCTTTAGTATCCCATCATCCCAGTTTCACGTACCTTTATATCCCCAATATTGACACTTTAGCCCACCGCTATCAACCCTTAAGCCCTAATTATCGGGCAGAAGTCGCAGCAATTGATTTTTCCCTACATCGGGAATTATTCGCACCGTTAGCAGGACGTAGTGATACTGTATTGTTATTAGTCGCAGACCACGGACAAATACCAGTTTACCCGGAAAACATCATTTGGCTGGAGAAACATCCAACTTTAACCCAAAACTTGCTCATGCAAACCGGAGGTTCTCGCTATCAATATCTGCATATTCGCAAGGGGAAAGAGGTAATAGTTGCTGATTACATCCAAGAAAATTTAGCAGAAAAAATGCTATTTTTGTGGAAAGAACAAGCGATCGCTCTTGGTTTATTGGGATTAACTGGGGAAAATTTGAGCGATATTAATGACGAGCGTATTGGAGATGCAGTAATTCTTCCCAAAGATGGCTATGTTTGTTTTGATGATGCCACAAAAAAACATCCCGTTGGTATTCATGGCGGTTTGAGTCGAGCGGAGATGTTGATTCCATTTTTGGCTTATCGATTTTAGATACTTTGATGTGGTTTGTCGTCAGTATGGAGAACAACAACTCTGAACCGGGAAATTGTTCCAACTTGCGCCTACGGGGACTATTAGAAATCATATAAAAATAAGTAGTGCAAGCGTCTCGCTTGCTATTTCCCAAAGGCGGGCAACTTCGAGAATGTAGAGCGGCATCACCCGCCCTACAAAATGAAACATTGCCAGAATTAACCTTTACACAGTAACCAGGATACTTGGTTAAATTCCTTCTTTTGCTGCCATCGATAACATCAAGTCAATTACCCGATTAGAGTAACCCCACTCATTGTCATACCAGGATACAGCTTTAAAAAAGTTGGGATTTAACTCAATGCCAGCACCCGCATCAAAGATACTAGAACGGACATCCCCCTGAAAATCAGTGGAAACCACTTCATCCCCTGTATATCCCAAAATCCCTTTCAGTTCGCCTTCCGCAGCCGCTTTCATGGCAGCACAGATATCTTCGTAGCTAGTGGATTTACTGGTTTTGAATGTTAAATCAACTACAGAGACATCCGGAGTTGGGACACGGAAAGCCATTCCCGTTAACTTCCCTTTTAATTCCGGTAACACCAGCGCAACAGCTTTAGCTGCACCTGTGGAAGAAGGGATAATATTTTGTGCCGCTCCACGACCACCGCGCCAGTCCTTTTTACTGGGACCATCTACAGTGGGTTGAGTAGCGGTCATAGCATGGACTGTGGTCATTAAACCTTCAGCCAAGCCAAAGTTATCTTGAATTACCTTAGCGATGGGAGCCAGACAATTCGTAGTACAGCTAGCATTCGAGACAATCGTATGTTTAGCTGGGTCAAACAAGTGATGATTTACACCAACCACAAAAGTTTGCACATGTTCCGGGTCTTTAGTGGGTGCGGAGATAACTACCCTTTTTGCGCCTGCCTTCAGGTGATTTGATGCCCCGGCGAAATCGGTAAATAAACCAGTAGATTCCACTACATAATCAGCACCAAGTTTACCCCAAGGTAACTCCGCTGGGTTACGAACCGACACGCAAGGAATAAAGCGACCATCAACTTCAATCCCATCAGCTTTGGCTTCAACAGTACCTTTGTAGGAACCGTGGGTAGAGTCGTATTTCAACAAATAGGCGAGGTTATCGGGGGGTACGAGGTCATTAATACCTACGAACTCGATATTGGGATTGTTCATACCTGCACGGAACACCAAACGTCCAATGCGACCAAATCCATTAATGCCTACTTTCAACTTAGCCAAGTTAAATCCTCCTTTTAATCCCTGCCTCAAGTCAGGGTATTTGTGTTTGCTAGCGTTGAGGTGCAGCTAGAATAGTTTTTTGTTGCAGACGCGATCGCGAGTCTGACTTAATTCATCCTGACAGTAGCATTTTCTAAAAGCCGATTTAGTTGGCTTATTTTAAGATTTGTGAGGAATAGGGTGTGGGGAAAAATCTAGAAGTAGGGGAATTAAACTTTCTGAGACGATTAAACGTCTATGATTGTGTGTAACTAATGTGTAACTAATTTAGCCGCAGTTTATCTATATAATACTGCGATCAATAACGATAATATCAAGCATAGTTTAGTGGCTGCTAGTTATTTGTGAGGCTCTAACCATGAATAATTAAATGATTGCTTATTCTCCACCGCCCATTAACCACTATCCTTTACCTATTAACGACTAATTCAATACTCGCAATTAAAATGACAGAGCCAATTATCGAATTAAAAGGTGTTTCTAAGACGTTTGGTAATAATAAAGTTTTAGATAATATCGATTTAACTATCTATAGAGGGGATGCATTAGGAATAATTGGTCCTTCGGGAACTGGGAAATCGACGGTTTTACGAGTGATTGCGGGGTTAACAGCACCCGATTCTGGGGAAGTTTATATACAAGGAAGGCGACGACAGGGTTTAATCGAAGATGGTGATGACCCAGTGGGAATTGGGATGGTATTTCAGCAAGCAGCTTTGTTTGATTCGTTGACGGTGGAGGAAAATGTCGGATTTTTGCTGTATCAACATTCCAAGTTGTCCAGGCAAAGGATTCGCGATTTGGTGAATCAGAGGTTAGAAATGGTTGGTTTGGGGGGAATTGGAGATAGATATCCGTCGGAATTATCGGGAGGGATGCGGAAACGGGTGAGTTTTGCACGGGCAATTATTTCCAATCCCGATCGCCCTCAAGATTCGGCGGAAGTTTTATTATACGATGAACCGACAGCCGGACTTGATCCGATTGCGTCAACTGTGATCGAAGATTTGATTCGCGAATTAGGTACGATTTCCGGAGGTTGTAGCACCTATGCGATTGTCACCCACCAGGATAGTACGATTCGCCGTACAGCTGATAGACTTGTGTTTCTGTACCAGGGTAAAGTGCAATGGCAAGGAAATGTGAATGAAGTTGATACTACAGATCATCCTTTGATTAGACAATTTATGAGTGGTAGTGTCAGAGGACCAATTCAAGTAGCGGGATAAGAACGGTTAGAAGTTAGGAGTTAAACATGCGATCGCTGCGGACAGTACGAGAGGGTTCAGTCGGGTTATTATTCCTAGTTGGGTTAGGTGTGTTTGGGTTAATTTTCCTATGGTTAAACCGCTTTACAGCCTCCCAAAATTCCTATAAAGCTTTTGTTGAGTTTGCGAATGCTGGGGGGATGCAAAAAGGAGCCGCAGTCCGCTTTCGCGGTGTAAAGGTGGGCAGAATTGCGTCGATTAAGCCGGGACCAAATAATGTGGAAGTAGAAATCGAAATTAACCAACCTAACTTGATTATCCCCCGTGATGTGGTTGTGGAAGCTAACCAAAGCGGTTTAATTGCTGAAAGTTTAATTGATATTTTTCCCAAATCATCGATTCCTGAAGGTGCCATCGCCGGAAAGCCCCTAGAAAAAGATTGCGATGAACAACAAATTGTTTGTAATGGCAGCCGTCTTCAAGGTAAGATTGGTATTAGCATTGACGAAGTATTGCGCTCTACCAATGACCTTGCAGTCGTTTACAGCGACCCCAAATTTTACAGTAATCTGAATAAAGTATTAGAGCAAGGTGCGATCGCGGCAGCAAATGTCGCCGAATTAAGTAAAAATCTCAGCGTTCTCAGCAAAAGCTCTCAATCTCAATTTAATAACGTTTCCGGTCTGACAACATCATTAAAACGCACCGCTAATCAAGTTAGTGTTTCCACTTCCAAACTCAGTGTAACTGCCGATCGCACCCTCAACCAATTTGGGACAACAGCCAACCAATTTAACGCCACCGCCACACAATTGCGTTCTACTAGTAGTGATGCGAGCAGGTTGTTAAATAACCTCGATAGCCTCGTCACCAGCAACCGTTCTTCGCTAGTTTCTACCCTCAATAATATCTCCGAAAGCAGTAACCAACTACGTGTAACAGTTAACAGCCTTTCACCATCTCTAAATCGCTTAACACAAGGGGAACTGATCAAAAATCTGGAAACCCTCTCAGCTAATGCAGCACAAGCATCAGCAAACCTCCGGGATGCCACTAAAACCCTTAACGATCCCAAAAACGCTGTAGTCTTACAACAAACCTTAGATTCCGCCAGGGTGACATTTGAAAATACCCAAAAAATTACCTCCGATTTAGATGAATTAACAGGTGACCCCAAATTTCGTACCAATTTAAGACAGCTTGTCAATGGTTTAAGCGGTTTAGTTTCCTCAAGCCAGCAAATTGAACAGCAAGTACAAGTAGCTCAAACCTTGGATTTGATGAAAGCTAATCATATTTCTACACCCACACCAACTGTTCGCCCTTCCGCAGAGAATCAAACCAGCAATCAAATCTTTCCCACTGCCGAATTTTCACAATTACCAAACACCCAAACACCCCAGCAACGTAAACAAGCAGTCAATCGTTTACTATGGGTTCTGAAAAAAAATAGTGAAGCCGCAAAACTTGTACCTCAAAATTCTAAAGGTAAAGTCGTTGATGGTAATCAGAAAGAACAACAAACAGATATGCAAAAATAAAGTATGTTCTCATCTGGTTGAAAAAACCCAATTGCATAAACAGCATGAATCTCAGAAAAATAAATTGATTAAATTTATATTTAATTAAATTCTCTAACTAGTCCCCCAATATTTAGAGCAACACATCATGCTAAAGTATAAATTGCCAAAATATCTACCATCCGCCGAAGAACTGCCCGATTCAGACGAACAGCCTGTGGATAACGAACTCCAAGAATTATTACCAGGGTTACTCAAAGCAATACTGCTAATACTATGGGCAGAGAGAATGGATTGGTTGTTTGGTGTAGATATGGGTATTTATTATCACCCAGACCAACCGCCAATAGTCCCAGATGGTTTTCTCAGCTTGGGGGTTGAACGTTTTTACGATGAAGAATTGCGTCCCAGCTACGTATTGTGGGATGAAAATGTTGTGCCGATTTTTGCTTTAGAAGTAGTTTCCCAGAATTATCGGAAAGAGTACACCGATAAGAAAGATGATTATGCAGATTTAGGAATACTTTACTATGTTGTCTATTCCTCCCGTCGCCGCCGCAAACCTCGCTTAGAAGTCTATAAATTAATAGATGGGGAATATGTGTTGCAGGAAGGAAACCCCATTTGGATGCCAGAAATTGGCTTGGGAATCGGTTGTGAAAGGGGTAACTATTCTGGAGTCACACGCGAATGGTTGTACTGGTATGACGAACAAGGAAAACGCTACCCCACTCCCCAAGAATGGATTCAACAAGAATCAATACGTGCAATAGAAGCCCAACAACAAGCTCAACAGGCTCAGGTACAGGCTCAACAGGCTCAGGTACAGGCTCAACAAGCGCAAGAACGTGCTGAACGGCTAGCAGCAAAATTACGCGAACTAAATATCGATCCCGATCGCATTTAATCCGCGTTCACACTAAAATTTATTTAATTTATCTCTGTATTATTTATTTTCTCAGGTTATTTAAACCTTTAACCACCTTAGCAGATTGGATGCGATCGCCTTGTTTAATTTTATCTACTACATCCATCCCTTTAGTAACATAACCAAATACAGCGTATTTACCATCCAAAAAATCTAAATCATCCAAAGCAAAATAAAATTGTGATGATGCTGAATTTGCTTCGTTAGCACGAGCCATTGCTACAGCACCGCGTTTATGTCGCAACACTGGAATTTGACGATTTTCCAGAACCTTACCGTAGGTAGGCTGTTTTGCTCCTCTTGGTTTAATTTCTAGAGGTACATAACGAGTTTTTCCTGTGGCTGGATTAACCCAACCACCCGTTCCCCATTGTTCAACAGGTATTTTTGGGTTTTTACTCTGAGGATCACCACCTTGAACTACAAAGGGCTGTGGCTCGCGGACAACACGATGGAATACTAGACCATCATAAGCTTTTTTTTGTACCAAATCGACAAAATTACCTGCACTAATTGGGGCATTTGTCCCGTCAACTTCAATGGTAATGGGTGCTTTATTTACTGTAACGACGACAGTTGCTTTACCTAATAGTCTTGGTATTGTTTTGATTTCTGAATTAATATCTAAATTCACACCTGAAGGTGCAGGTTGTTGGGCAATATGAGTGATTTTACCTGCTGAAACTGGCTGTTGTATCCAGCTATAAGCCGTAGCAGCTAGGGCAAGGAAGGTGACAGTGCTGAGAATGCGGATACTGCGATGATTTTTGTGGAGATTCTGTGACATGAATTTCGCTGCGTAAAATTACTATAGTATTAATGTATCTATTTTTCTCAGGAATGTCGCCTAGTGTTTTCACTTCTGGGGAATTTGTGCATTTCCTGATTATTTTTTATTTCCCAGGAATTATGACCTTTAATAATACCATTGGGCACCCAGAGAGAGTAAAAATCGTCACAAATTACTAAACGATTTATTTATTGGCTTTTAGCTGTAATGCTGATAAAAAAATTACAAATTAGCGACAATGCGATCGCACAACATTACTTTTAAGAGGAGATGAACGTGAAAAATTTAACACAAAAACTATTGGTATCCGTAAGTTTATTGACTTTGTTCGCCCCATTCCCAGCTTCCGCACAACTTGTCCCCCAGCCTTGGGTATCCGTCGGCAGCAAAGATGGTGATATTACTTACTCAGCAGGTGCGAGGGCACTAAATCTGGGAGCAGAGATTGGTGTTGGTCCCGATGGAGCTACTGGTGTCGATGTATTAAAGTTCTTATCTTTACCTTATCTTTCTCCATACGTAGGCTTGGGATACTATTCCAATGACAAAGGTTTGGCTGTTTCTGGTGGTGTCCAAGTTGGAGCAACCAAAAATGTATTTGTAGGTGCTGGTTACAATTCTGTACGTGGTTTTAATGGGCAGTTAGGAATCCGCTTCTAGGTATATTGGCTGGTTAAGATTGGCTCGGAGAAACGGAGACAAAAATTAATCCCCAATTTAAGCGAATCAAGCTTCTGTAGAGGGTTTGGGGGATTCTCCCCCAAACCTTGGTTTTTTCGATACACAGCAGTTGGCAAGTAGATGGGGTATAGGCTTAAAAGCTAAAAGTCTTGTGGTATGTATGGGCATCTTGCCGATTAAATCTACTGTATCAACTGAAAAAGTATTAACTGAAATGTATTGATTGATGTAACAGTTGCGTAGCAGTTTAACAAGTAGAGATTAATTTTAGCTAAAATTAAGGAAATTGCTAATATTTATCAATAAGTGTGGTAAAGTTTTGAACGATTTGTATCATGTACTCAAAAAATGCTGCTGAATAACAGCAGTTTTCAAGATATATGTTCTGTAGTTGTTAGAAATTACTCTATTCCAGCTAGTATTCTAGAGGTAGAGATGACGCTTTGAAAATTTTATCACTAGCTTTCGAGGTATGCTAAAAATAAGCTGTCCGAAAGTATTGGGATTGACTTGTCTGAGTTGAATTCAGATAACAGGCAGCAAGTAAGTGAAGGTTATAGCAAAGAAGATTAAACCAAAATAATCGCACTTTGAGGCGATAGATTCAACAGGAAACTCCTTATGGAGCAAGGAATAAGAGTATTAATTCAGCTTGTGCTAGAGTTTGCGCCAGTTGTCGTAAATCTGGTGCAAAGACGAAATGAAGCAAGTGGGATGCTTGCTAAGTATCAACCTCCCAAAGAAATTAAAGAGTTTCTTGAAGTTGTTGATAATTCACTGACGAGTAGTAATTTAGAGAAATCTTCTTTTTTTGAGTTAGAACGCGAGAAAATATTGCAGCAGCAATTAGCTATTTACAGTCGACAAACTCAATTAGAAATAGCTCAACAAGAACGAGAAGCCACCCTCAAATTACCAGAGGTGAATCGGATTCTTGATAGTTGGCCTCTACGATTATACCCGTCACAAATACTAGAATCTCAAGTAGATATAGCTAGGACTCCTCTGAAAATTTTTGTGGCACCGCCCAAGATTTTATTCGATAAATTCGATAGTTGCGAAGAGGATATTGCTGATATTGAATTGATGTTAGCGGAGGGATTAAGAAATTTTCTCAATTGCTATTATTCATTACATAATCAAACTCGTCCGACTGAGTTTTTAGCTGGGGCTTGGTACAGTAAGAGATTTCACAGTGAGTCGAGTATTAAGGCTCTATTTGGAATGTTGAAATCGGAGCCAATCCTCATCTTAGAGTCGGAGACTGATGGTGAATATATTAATTTTCGCATTGGTTATTGGGGATTAGGACAGGACAATTATTATTACAAAACTATTTCGCGGATACCCTATAAACAAATTATTTACCAATCTGCCAAAAATCGGGCTTTGCAATGGAAAAAAGTGCGTGATGAATTGATTTTATTAGGTGAAGATTTAGAAGAGATTAATGCAATTGGTGGAGATAATGCCATTAATTTAGAAATGTGGGAACGGGAGAAAAAGTGGCAGCAAAAAGGTATCGATACTAGTCAAATATCATTGAAATATCGAGTTAATCGCCAAGATTTTGAGCAACTAAGTCAGGTATTAGTCAATTGTCATTGTCTAGTTACTAGCTGGATTGCAGATGTATATCACTTAGTGCATCACGATGTCTCACCGTTACTGCCGGATTTATTACCGAGATTTGTTGAAGATGGTGTCGATTTTGACTCAATCAGCGCCATTGCATCTGGATACAAACAAGTTTATCAAGCTTTGGCAAGCGAACGCAGCTATTGGATTCCCGAATTAGCTTTGCAGTTAGCGCAGAGTTTATCAAGTTTGAGCGATAGTGCTAAAACTCAAATATCAGTGCAGACTTTGGCACAGGAACAGGTAGATTATTCGGTGAATGCCTGGTTACAGATGCGAAACTTGGTACAGTTCCCTGCTCATTCAGCCAATAATCAGGTTAATCATCCATTACAAATAATGCAGTCAGCAGTGAGAATCGAAGATGAGGAATACATTGAGAAGCTGAAAGCCTATTTTGCTAGCATTGATGATTTCCAAAATCTGACTTTGGCAGAGGAATTATTAAATAATATTGCCGAACTGAAAACGCTACGTTCTTCAGAATATGCATACCTAACTAACACTCTGACTGGACATTCCGAAAAAGTTACATCTGTCGTCATTAGTCCCGACGGTAAAAGCATTATCAGTGGTGGTGCTGATAAAACAGTGAAAGTATGGAACATCCATACAGGTAAGATATTAAGAACAATTACCGGACATACGGGAGAAATTTCCTCAGTCGCAGTTAGTCCCGACGGTAACTTTTTAGCAGTGGGAATTAGTGACACCCCCCGCAGCAACATCAAAGTTTGGGAATTAAACACAGGTAAATTAGTTCATACACTGCTTGGACACAATAAACCTGTGAATGTAGTTAGCATTAGTCCCGATGGGCAAATTCTCGCTAGCGGTAGCAACAAAATCAAAATTTGGAACCTGACTAAAGGTGACAGAGTATGTACACTCTGGCATTCCTCAGCAGTTAATGCCACTGCGATTACCCCTGACGGTAGCATTTTAGTTAGTGGTACAAGTGATAACAAAATTAAACTTTGGAACCCCCAAACGGGGGAACCTTTACGCACTTTTATGGGACATTCGGGGGGTGTAAAAGCCTTAGCGCTGCATCCTAATGGACAGATATTGATTAGTGGTAGCACTGATAACACAATTAAAGCCTGGGATTTAAGTGCAGGTAAAATGCTACATAATTTTATTGGACATGCAGGTGAAGTCAAGACTGTTGCAATCAGTCACGATGGACAAATGTTACTTAGCGGTAGCAGCGATAAAACTATTAAAATCTGGCATTTAGCATCGGGAGAACTATTACAAACCCTTACGGGACATTTGGGTGCGGTTAATTCTGTGACAATTAGCCCCGATAACTGTATAGTTGCTAGTGCTAGTAGTGATAAAACGATTAAAATTTGGCAATTAGCACGAAATTGACAGTGGCAGTTTTTAAAGCTATTTGCTTGTGTGAGTGATTTTTGGGTTGCGAGCAAAAATTATTCATCATGGCAGTTAATAATCACAAAATAAATCCTTTAGGTTTTATTTATGATATCTGATTTGATTCTGTAGCGATCGCATCAAATGATTAACTGTCGTTAAGCTATTGTTTTAGAGAACTGCTAGCAAACTAACTAAAAAACATCCAGATTCATTCCTATATGTTGTGTTTGATTTACCTTGATTGTATATTCACAAACAATGTATTTGCTGAGTTCAAATCGAAATCTTTATTTACTGTTAGTTAAGAGTCTAAGTGGCGAATTTTAGAAGAATAAAATTATACTAGTAAAGCGGCAGTTGCAAGAAAAGGTAGATGACTGCCTGGTATCTAAAGTTAGAGTCTTCTTGTGATTCTTTTTAAATCTACCACAACTAATGGCATTTACTACAACAGCAAAATAATCAAGATTTTATAGATATTCTTTGAAGTTATTGTAAGAAGACCTATTCGGTGATGACTGAGTAGGTATTTTTCTTCTGAAATCTTTAATTCTAGATACATAACTTTTCAATCCCACGAGCTAGAATTGCTACACTTCAACGACATTTCTCATGGCTTTGTTATGGCGTTAGAGGTAATTTGACTAGGCTAGCCCTGATTTTTTCAGGGTGTAAGCTACGACGCATCTAGTTTGTTTGTATACAAGATGCCCCGGAGTTTTCCGTGAAGAACATCTCCCCGGAAACTCCTCTCCGCACTACAATTATTTTACGTTTTTGGGTTATGTCATTTATCTGCACATCAGCTTATTCGATGTCAGCCGCCCTAACATACCACCATCTCAAGTAATGAAATTTGGGGAATTTCTTATTTTCCATAAACAAAGTCGTAGAAAAAAAGTTTTCAGTTGAATAAAGTTTAAGTTCAAAATTGTTAAATCAAAAGTTTCAGATCAAAAAAATATCAAGACTTTCGGAGAAAATGAGATGCAGAAATTTGCTTGCGAATATCCAATGAGTCCGCAAGTGATTCTCCACGAGAATGAAAAGATTGATTTTGCTGAGGTGGTAGGATTGTCACCATCGATTTTGCTGTTCGCGGTTTGGGAGACAACTGTCTCTTCATTGGAGGTGTCACAAAAATCGGGGGATTTTTGAGGGCACGGGGTTCTGAAAGTCCGCGAGGCTGCACAAATATATTTGATTCTGGTTGTTGCTGACGTTTTAAAAGACGTGCTTGATAACGATTTACTTGTTTTTGATTTTTGACTCTAATCGGCGGACGATTTAACCAACGAAAAATCACGAGACAACCACCCGCACAACTCATAGCAATACCAATTACCAGCCAAAATGGTAATGGATTTGTATTTTCTAATGGCGGACTCGGAATTGGTTCCACCATTTCCGCTTCGCGTTCGGCTTGTTCGGTTATCGAGACTTTTGGTTCTTCTATATTTTCGACATGTCCCAAACTACGAATCGCTAAATAAGCGCTACCTGCAAAGGTGACTAGTAAACCTACGACCAAAAGCCAAGGATGATACGCGATTAAGCGTAGGCAAAAATCTAACCCTGGGCTATGCTTCCTCTTTGCGGCAGTTGAATTCAACGCTGGAGTAGCAGTTTTTGGTGACTCATGCTGGACTCTCTGACTGTTTTCCATGATGATATGCAGCTTTATACCCCTCTAGAAGGCTAATTGTACTGGAGGAGTTCACCCTGGAGTATCCGTAGTAAAATATTGGATTTAAGTAGTCTTTTTGTGACATTTAGAATACATAAACCCATTAAATTAGGAATTTGATTGTAATTTTTATTACTATTCTCAATAGAAATATATAAAATTCAGTTCTACTATTTTAGTTGGGAGTGGAATGTCGTTCGATCGCAAATTGGACTAGCTGATCAACCAATTGGGGGAAAGAGACACCTGTACGTGACCAAAGTTGAGGATACATACTTGTAGCTGTAAAGCCTGGCAAGGTGTTAATTTCGTTGATCAAAATTTCTCCAGTGGCTTCGACGTAGAAAAAATCGACTCGCGATAAGCCAGAAGCATCGATCGCTATAAACGCCTTTATTGCCAACTCTTGGATTTGGGAAACTATGGCTTCGGGGAGTGGCGCTGGCATCAGTAAATCCGCCTTGCCTTCTGTATATTTTGTTTCGTAATCATAGAAATCACTACTGTAAGTAATTTCCCCGATTATTGAAGCTTTAGGACTGTCGTTTCCTAACACAGCGCATTCAACTTCGCGCGCCACAACACCAGCTTCAATAATTATTCGGCGATCGTAACTGGCAGCATTATCGAGTGCAGTTTCTAATTCTCGGCGATCGCGAACTTTGGCAATACCAACAGAAGAACCTAAATTTGCGGGTTTGACAAAGCAAGGATATCCCAAATTAGTTTCGATTTCATCGCAGAGTTTGGGGAAAATACAAGCATTTGACCAGATTTGGCTGCGAGTTACCGCCATGTATTTAACTTGGGGAATGCCAGCTTGGGCAAATACATCTTTCATGGCAATTTTATCCATTCCCGCAGCTGAACCGAGAACCCCGGAACCAACATATGGAACTTGCATTAGGGTCAGTAAGCCTTGAATTGTACCATCTTCGCCATTAGGACCATGAAGAATCGGGAACCAAACATCCATTTCTGCGGCTTGTGGGGGTAGTTGCCACAGATTGGGAGAGGCAGCAAGATTTTGTAATGGTTGACCTGAGGTGATAACCTGTTGGGGAATTTCGCCCGCCTGCCAAGCGCCATCTTTTTGGATGT
This sequence comes from Calothrix sp. UHCC 0171, assembly GCF_034931845.1. Lineage (NCBI taxonomy): Bacteria > Bacillati > Cyanobacteriota > Cyanophyceae > Nostocales > Calotrichaceae > Calothrix > Calothrix sp. UHCC 0171. The sequence goes on along the minus strand of NZ_JAYGHN010000002.1, from coordinate 96,829 downwards.
AGAAAGGAACGACATCATATTTACTGACATTTTCTTCAGTTGCGAAGGCGTTGAAAATTGCCTTTGCAGACTTGATTGATACTTCATGTTCGCCCGATCGCCCGCCAAAAAGCAAACCTACCCGCAGCTTTGTCATGACAAGTTCTCCCTCACACCTCAAATCTTGATTAGCGTATCACAAGATAGCGTTTTTGCTACATTTTCTAGGTGACAAATTTTGATGCTAGTTTTGATGAAGTTCATTTTCTAACCGTTCTTAGTATAATCCTGAGTCTCAACTCCTGTATTCCTGGCAATTATATTTATTAACCAAAACCTAAAATTTCCTGTGTCTAAATCAATTGATATTCGTAACCCTCGTTCTGGTAAATATGATTACGTTGTTATCCCTCCACCACAAAAGCTTTTATTACAGCAATTTCAGCGATTACGGAGGGCGCAATTGCGCTGGCTGGCTCTAGGTTTAGAAGGGCGAATTGAAGCGCTACAAAGTTGGAAGCAGTCAATTGTTAAGGCACGTGAGAAATTAACAGAAGCATTGATTGTTGATACTGGGCGATTAGCAATGTCAATTTTTGAAGTTGATTCATTTATTAGCAATATTGATAGATGGTGTATTTTAGCACCCAGGTTACTACGAGAAAATGAATTTGATACGCCAATTAGTCAGATTAAATTTCAACAAACAGCAGTTCCATATCCATTAGTGGGTGTGATTACTCCTTGGGATTTTCCCTTACTCCAAGTTGCGATCGATACGCTGCCAGCATTAATATCAGGTTGTGCTGTAGTCGTAAAACCCAGCGAAATTACTCCTCGATTTATCGCTCCCTTAATGACTACATTTGCGAATATTCCCCAATTAAAAGATGTGTTAGCCTTTGTTGAAGGTGATGCGGATACTGAAGTAACGGTGGTGGAGTCGGTTGATTTTATTTGCTTTACAGGTAATCTGGAAACAGGGAGAGCTGTGGCAGAAATTGCTGCCCAACAATTCATCCCAGCCTGTGTAGAATTAGGCGGTAAAAACCCAGCAATAGTATTAGAATCAGCCAATATAGATTTAGCAACATCGGCTATTTTATGGGGTGCGGTAGTAAATAGCGGACAATCAGCCCACGCTATAGAAAGAATTTACGTTGCAGAATCAATTTTTGAAGATTTTTACCATCAATTAGTAGCGAAAGCACACCGCTTGCAAATAGCACATCCTACATTAGAAAGTGGAGAATTAGGTCCCATTATCTCAGTGCCACAAGCTGCAATTATTCGTGAACAATTACAACAAGCAAAGGAAAATGGAGCAGTTGTACATTGTGGTGGCGAAGTAGAAAATATTAATGGTGGTTTGTGGTGTCGTCCGACTGTATTAACCGCAGTAGACAACTCAATGTCAATTATGACTGAAAGAACCCTAGCGCCAATTATGCCTGTAATGGCTGTTACAAACTCAGAAGAAGCGGTAAACTTAGCCAATGATTCGATTTACGGACTAAGTGCAGCTATATTTACGGAATCAGAAGCAGAAGCAGAAGCAGTTGCAGAAAAAGTACAAGCTGGTAATATTAGCATTAACGACGCAAGCCTTGCTATCCTGCAAATTGCAGCGTCTCAAGGAACAATAACCCTTCCCGAAGGTGAGCAAAATGCCTTCAAATTTTCTGGTATTGGCAATTCGCGTACCGGAATAACTGCGCTAACTCGTTTCCTCCGGAAAAAAACTCTCTATAAAAAAAACAAACCGATTCCAGACTCTTGGTGGTTTAATAGTTAATTGGACATTCGGGAGATGGGGAGATGGGGAGATGGGGAGACGCGGGGACACTGGAATCAAGAGATTAAGTAGAACGGCGTAAAAAAAAACTGTAGACGTATAGGGGAGCATCCCAAATGTGTAAATTGGCTTCTCTGTGAGTAGTGTGTAACGGCAAGTAAAGTTGCCCAAAAAGCTCTGCCCTCTAGCTTGAAAGAGTCATTAGTCATTTATTATTCCCCGCGTCCCCCTTTCATGCTTGGCGATGAAATTTTTCCATCGGGACTGCCTCCTGTCTTGTCATAACGACAATTTTCAACACCGAACGACTTAATCTATTTAAAATATGGCAAAAACAGACAAAGTAAATTTTTCTACCCCAAGTGGTTTTCCCGAATTTCTCCCGACAGAAAAACGTCTCGAAGTATATCTACTTGATATTATTCGCCAAGTCTATGAAAGCTATGGATTTACACCAATTGAAACACCTGCGATCGAACGTTTAGAAGTTTTACAAGCAAAGGGAAATCAAGGTGATAATATTATCTACGGGATTAGTCCAATTTTACCGCCAAATCGTCAAGCTGAAAAAGATAAAGCTGATAAAAGTAGTGATAATGGTTCAGAAGCAAGAGCTTTAAAATTTGACCAAACTGTTCCTCTCGCTGCATATATTGCCCGTCACCTGAATGATTTAAATTTTCCCTTTGCACGCTATCAAATGGATATGGTGTTTCGTGGAGAGCGGGCAAAAGATGGTCGTTTTCGCCAGTTTCGTCAATGTGATATTGATGTCATTGGTAGACGCGAATTGAGTTTGCTGTATGACGCACAAATGCCAGCAATTATTACCGAAATATTTGAGAAAATTAACATTGGTGAATTTCGGATTCGGATTAATAATCGGAAAATTCTCACAGGCTTTTTCCAATCTGTAGGTGTTGCTGCCAATCAAATTAAAGCTTGTATTGGCATTATTGATAATCTCGAAAAAATTGGCGAAACTAAAGTTAAACAAGAATTAGAAAAAGAAGGAATTTCCACTGAAGGTATAGATAAAATTATTCAATTTATTCATATTCAAGGCTCAGTTGACGAGATGTTAGATAAACTCAAACATCTGAGTGAATCAATGCCAGAAGCCGAAATATTTAACTTAGGTGTTAGAGAATTAGATACAGTTATTGCTGGTGTGCGTAATCTTGGAGTCGCTGAAAATAGATATTGTATTGATTTAGCGATCGCCCGGGGACTCGATTACTATACAGGTACAGTTTACGAGACAACATTACTCGGACATGAAGCTTTAGGTAGTATTTGTTCTGGTGGTAGATATGAAGAATTAGTGGGTGTATTTCTGGGTGAAAAAATGCCCGGAGTTGGAATTTCTATTGGTTTAACTCGTTTAATTAGTCGTTTGCTCAAAGCTGGTATTCTTCATCCTTTAGCGGCAACTCCAGCACAGGTAATGGTATTAAATATGCAAAATGATTTAATGCCAGTTTATTTAAATGTATCGCAAAAATTACGAAAAGCTGGAATTAATGTCATTACTAGTTTTGATGCCCGACAATTAAGCAAGCAATTTCAACTAGCAGAAAAGCAAGGAATTCAATTTTGTGTGATTATTGGTGCAGCAGAAGCCGCATCGCAAAAAGCCGCATTAAAAGACTTAAAAACACGGGAACAAATTGAAGTTTCCCTCGATGATTTAGCTGCGGAAATTCAACAGCGATTATAATCACCCCAAGAAAGCAAAGAATTACCCGCGTTAAGATGGATTCAGAATCTGCTGTGTCATGCCTATTAACTATGAAAGCACTAACTTCTGACTTCATCCAAAAAGCGGAATTTGCCTTAATAGTATTACTTTTTACCGGATGTGCATCATTCGTTTCCCAAAGTCCCGCCAAAAATAACCCAACAGAAACAGCATCCGCCGAAATTAAACCCGTCAGTAATGTCCCCCCTGCTGAAGATTTTCGACAGGTGACGGTTGTGACAGGGTTAGAAAATCCTTGGGGTATGGCTTGGCTTCCCGACGGAGCAATACTAATTACCGAACGTCCAGGAAGGTTACGAATAGTTCGTAATGGTAAACTTGATCCCACACCCATTACGGGTGTACCTCCAGTCTTAGCCGTTAGTCAAGGCGGATTGCTGGACATCTCCCTACACCCCAACTTTGCGAAAAATCGCCTGATTTATCTTACCTATGCTCACGGCACAGAAAGGGCTAACAGAACAAGGGTAGCAAGGGCAACTTTTGATGGCAAAGCACTCAAAAATTTACAGGTAATTTTCGAGGTTTCTCAAGCCAAGCCAGGGGGACAACATTTTGGTTCGCGGATGACTTGGCTACCAGATAATACAATGCTCGTATCCATTGGTGATGGTGGCAACCCCCCAATTCAATTAAATGGAGAGCTAATCCGCAAGCAAGCGCAAAACTTGAAAAGCCATCTGGGTAAAATTGTACGGTTAAACGATGACGGTACTATACCCAAAGATAATCCATTTGTAACCAACAAAAATGCTGAACCTGCGGTGTGGAGCTACGGACATCGTAACATTCAAGGACTGACTTTCGACCCGATTTCCCAAAAAGTATGGGCAAGCGAACATGGTTCCCGTGGTGGGGATGAAATCAACCAAATCCAGCCAGGTAAAAATTATGGTTGGGCAGTTGTCACCTACAGTCAGGAGTATACAGGAGGCGAAATTTCTCCAGAACGTAGCCGTGCGGGAATAGTAAATCCCCAAGTTGTTTGGACTCCTTCAATCGCACCTTCAGGGCTATCTGTTTACAATGGCGATAAGTTTCCGCAGTACAAGGGCGATTTATTTTCAGGAGGATTAGTTTCCCAAGATGTACGTCATATCGACTTAGATGCCAATGGTAACATTATCAGTCAGCGATCGCTCAATATTGGGCAACGGGTGCGGGATGTTCGCCAAGGCGCAGATGGTTTCCTGTATGTCTTAACTGATGAACAAGAGGGACAATTAATTCGCTTGGAACCTAGTGGCTCATCAGCCCAAAATTAACTGGTTGAGATTGACTTGGAGATACTGAGACACGGAGACGCGGAGATTTTTGTACCGACAAAGTTACTGTCGTGGACTAGCAGTAAAGGTTGATTTTGCTTGGGGTGGTTAGCTCATAGGCATTGGTAAAGTCTAATCACCCGCAGGATAGATGAAATCGCATCCCAAATTTGACATAAATATGCAGATGCGATCGCTTCTATATTTTTTTCACAATTGGTTTGCCAAAATTAGGCAACTAATCGACTCAGCACCGACATATCCTCTTCATCCAATTCAACAGGTGTACCACTACGAATTAACTCAGAAAAATCTTCATTGGGAACCATAATTGTCAAAGTATATAAACGCGAAGAACCTGTATTTTTAATCATATGGGTTCCCGTGGGTGGAACTAGCAAACTATCTCCTGTTTTGATAGGAACAGTTTTACCATCGCACATTGCCACACCTTCACCTTTAATGACAAAAAACATTTCTATAGCCCACTGATGGCGATTTGGTGGGGTTTTACCACCAACATCAAATATTTCCACACAACAAGTCAAAGATGTATTTGCACTCGCAGTATCAAATACAATCGCTAACCGATTACTATCATTAGGGCTAATCCGATAGGTTTGATAATCTTTGGGAGATTTAACAACAGGAATTACACAACTTGTGAGGCGCATTTTATTGTCTCCTGGTTAATTGGAAATTATTAATGGTTAATGGTTAATGGTTAATCTGGCAATTCGTAATACTCAAACTAAATCCTCAATTACTCACTCTGCATTCAGTGCTTTTTTAATTATTTGCGAATTGGTCACAAAACCAAAACATTGGTTGATATTATATATAGTTGCTTGCCAGCAATATTCCGGTGAAGTTGTAGCAGTACAATCTTCCACTAAAATACAGTCATAGCCCAAGAAATTAGCATCTTGTAACGTTGCCATCACACACTGATCTGCATTTACACCCGCAAAAAGTAAAGTTGTCCTTCCCAGGTTACGGAGGATACTGTCTAGAGGAGTATCCCAAAAGCCGCTCATTCGATACTTACTCACCTTGATATCCTGGGGTAACTGTTCCAGTTCATCAACTACCGCAGCCGCCCAGCTACCCTCCATGAGAACTTCTGCACCATTTTTCGGCAAGCGATCGCCTAAGCCGACACCTTCGCCAGTAGGATTATATACATGTAATACATTGGCGCTAATATTCATCAAGTCGGGACGATTGCCCCAATTTAGCCAGATGACTGGGATATTTACTTGACGCAGAGCAGGTAATAAATTTTGCAAAGGCTTAATTGGCTGCCTAGCTGGGGTAACATCAACACCAATATGCGCTAACCAACCATCGGGATGACAAAAATCATTTTGCATATCGATGACGAGGATAGCAGTTTTTGCTAAATCGACGCGCACCTGTTTGGTAGCAGTTGCTAAGATAACGGGTTGTGGATTGTCAGGGGGACGGGTAATATCTGCAATTTCATGATTCACTGTCCAAGCATTTGGTGCTATTCCTAGTTTCCGAAGGGGTAGATTCATAATAATTAGAGAATGTGGAAAGAGAAATTGGGCATTAGGCATGGGCTATTGTGTAATTAAAATTACAATTAATTAAAATTAACTATTACCCATAAACCATTTCCCTAATATTCTTTTTAACTCGAAAATCTGTTATTGCGTTTAGTTACTTAACTAAGGTTAAAATCGTGGACTTTACTATTCAGAATGCTTTAATTGCTACAGAAGATGATTACATTACTCAATCTGTAAGGGTTGTAGATGGGGAAATTCGCGCTATCTCTGAGGAATTTGACCAGGATGATGTCTCAGTTAGTACATTAATTAATGCTGAAAATCAGCTTTTACTGCCAGGTTTTGTCAATGCCCATACCCATTCTTCAGAAATGTGGCAACGGGGAATCATGTCAATGTTTCCTCTGGAATTATGGTTAGCAGAACTCTATGATTTTGCGCCGCTTGATTTGGAAAAGGTTTATTTGAGTGCATTGGGTACTGCTGTCGAAACACTACTTTCTGGTGGTACTAGTGTTGTTGATCATTTGGTTTTGATTCCTGGTAAGGAATTGGAAACTATTGCAACTGCGGTACGTGCTTACAAAGAGGTGGGAATTCGCGCTTTTATTGCCCCATTAATTCAAGATGAATCTTTAGCTGCGGGGATTCCTGCTGGGGGTACAAAGCAAAATTATGAACCCTATTTTCGTTCGACTCAAGCAACATTAGATATTATCGAAGAGGCAACAAAACAGTTTCATAATCCTGATGCAGGTGTGAATATTTTAGTAGCACCAACGGGGATTCAATTATGTACTGATGCTTTATTTCAAGGCTGTGCAGAACTTAGTAATAAATATCATCTTTGCCGACATTCGCATTTATTGGAAACGAAAGCGCAAGAGAAATTAGCCCAAGAGAAATACGGCTGTACCGCAGTTGAACATTTGCACCGTCTTGGCTATTTAGATGCCCGCACATCATTAGCACATTGCGTTCACCTCACTGATACAGATATTCAAATTCTGGCGGCAACTAAATCAACAGTTGTTCATAATCCCCTGAGTAATTTACGTTTGGGTAGTGGGATTGCGCCGATTTTAAAATATCGTCAAGCTGGGGTGAATGTTTCTTTTGGTTGTGATGGTGCTTCCAGTAATGATTCACAAGATTTACTAGAAGCGATTAAAATTGGTTCAATTTTGCACAATGTTACAGATTTCGATTATCAACATTGGATTACACCTCGGCAATCTGTGGAAATGGCTGCTTTGGGTGGTGCAATTGGCTTGAATCTGGGTGATGAGTTAGGTTCCGTGGATATTGATAAAAAAGCTGATTTAGTGCTTTATGATTTGACTAGTTTATCATTATTACCGCGTACTGACCCAATTGGTTTGTTAGTTCTCGGTCGTCCTAGTAATATAGTTAATAGTGCTTGGGTGAATGGAAAACAAGTTGTTGCCAATGGGCAAGTAACAACGATTGATGTGGATAATTTACGCCAAGAATTATTTAAACATAGTCAATGGCAAACTAAACGTAAGTCTCAGAGTGTGGCTGATTTAGAAGCACATTATCGTTTAGTCATGGGTTTGTAAGTATCCGTAAACAAATCTGTGGGTGTATTGGCAATTATTTATCTAGTTTAGTTGAGGAAACTTTATTTCAGAAAAAAGTTAGATATTTAGGGACGTAGATGTAGCGTCTCTAAATACATTTGGATTGCATCTGGTTTAATGTGAATTATTTTTCCCCAAATTTTCTAAATCAGAAATAATTAATTGTTCAATTTTAGTTGCTAAGACATCAATATTTGCATCTGCACTATTAAATAAACCATGTTGATTCAATATTTTAATTGCCGATTGAGCAGCTAATTTAGCCGCATAATGATTAGTTTGAGAGATGCGATCGCGTTTCTTTTCGACAAGATTATCTCCGGATTTATCTTCTTCATTTTCTGATGTATTCTCTGTTTTTAGAGAAGATTTATTAATAATCTCTTGTGCTTTTTCTACTGTACATAGGGAAGTCCCTTCACCTAAAGCACCAACTTGCTGCCCCAATTTATTATAGCGAATTCCTGACTTTAAAGTTACAGTACCAATCACAGAAATATCTTCAATTTCATCAATTACAGCTTTACTCCCGCGCCAGTCATCGTAGAAAAATACACCGATTCTCTCTCCAATTTTGAGTTGAAAACTATCCATAACCCATTAATTTTGATTTAGGTCAATAAAATCATACTATTTTCTGGAGCAATCTGAATTTGATTGCTGGGAAATCATCTTAACTTACTGAAAAATAGAGAAAATTATCAAATGCGATCGCGATTTTTAGTATCCAAAAACTTTAATTGCTGATAGAGACAATTAATTAAAGGTAATTTGTCTGATACATGAGCATCGAATGTACTTGTAATTCTCAAAGGATTCCCAAAAATTGCTTCCACTTCCAAAGGACGACACTCATCAAAATCTATCTTCATACTCGGTTGATATGATGGCATTTTTGCCGTATTCCCCAACATTAACTGTACAAAACTATGAGGGATTTCTCGACCACAAATTTCTGCCGCTAACACGACTTCATTCATGATTTTTTCTACCAGTTCACGAGTATGCATATCTGCCATCAACTCAGCAGTTGACGCATTTAAAATGACTGATAATCCATTATAAGGAATATTCCAAACCAACTTTTTCCAACGTGCGAGCAATAAATCTGTTGTTAACTCCATTGGAATCCCTGCATTCTCAAAATCACTGGCAATTTGCTGCATTCGACTATTAATTTCCACGAGTTGATAATTTGCCGCAAACCCACCCAAAATAATATTTTTATAGCTCAGATGGCGAATATGTCCCGGTGCAATTTTATTTGCTGTCAAAAAAGATAATCCCCCAATTACCCTTTCATTACCAACTATTTTTGCAACTTCAGTTTCCATACCCAAACCATTTTGTAGCACTAATACCACCCCATCATCTTTAACTAGACTGGGTAATATTTGGGGTAGTTGGTAATTTTGTGTTGTCTTCATCGCAATAATTACCACATCGCAACGCGGCATTTTCTTGTCCACATCTATATAAGCATTAATTTTTGGGAGATGAAAATTGCCATCTATTGACTCAATCATCAAGCCATGCTCAACTATGTGTTGGTAATCACTACGAACCAAAAAATTTACTGGTAAACCAGATTTTTGCAACTTTGCACCATAAAAACCACCTAAAGCACCCGTCCCCAAAATCCCGTAAGTCAAATTAACCATATTCACAATCAATCGCAATCATCGAAAAATACTAATACAAAACTTATTTACAATATTTTAAAATCTATGTCACAGATATATTCGGGAAAACATGGCTGATATTGTTGATATTGCTGTTGGTGCAGGTTCATTTTCGACACTCGTTACTGCTGTTCAAGCTGCGAATTTAGTCGAAACCTTAAAAAGTCCAGGTCCTTTTACAGTTTTTGCACCTAATGATGATGCTTTTGCCAAACTACCACCTGGCACAATTACAACCTTAGTGCAAAATATTCCCCAGTTAACTCGGATTCTTTGTTACCATGTCGTACCGGGAAAGTTAACAAAAGCAGACCTTGCTCAGTTAGGAACAGTTACATCTGTTGAAGGCTCAACAATTAATATTAACTGTGCAGATGGCTTTGAAGTGAAAAATGCGACAGTTTTAGCGGCTGACATCGAAGCAGATAATGGGATTATTCATGTGATTGATACAGTGATTCTCATGGGTTAATTAAGCTGTGTTTCTGTCCTTGCCACGCCACTACCTATATATTCTGTATTTCTACTGCTGGGTAAGCTATACAAAATGAGAGTTTTCGTTACAATTCTTTATATGTACGTATAAACTCAGTTTAAAAAATCAAACGCTCCCATGTCTGACATCTTGACAAAGTTGACTTATCAAACCTTGCAGCAGGGTAAAAATTACTTTGGTATAGCTCACAGAACCCTGAGTGGCAGGCTCAAAGAACTGATATCGCCGAGCGATCGCAAAATCACACCTGTCTCTGGGGAATTAATATTCAAACTGCAACAAAGGCAAAATCATCTCAATGAGGTTGATTGGCAGGATGCAGAACGGGGAATATATCCCGTTAGCTTGCTGTTTGATAATCCCTGGGAAGATTTTTTTAAATACTATCCGATGGTATGGTTGGATTTACCGCAAATTTGGGAACGCACCAAGCAAAAAAACTATCAAGATTTCTCTGCCGAAATTGATACACAAGGATACCCAAGTTACTACGTACAAAACTTTCACCATCAAACTGATGGTTATTTAAGTGAGCTATCGGCAAATTTATACGATTTACAAGTTGAGGTTCTATTTGGTGGTTCTGCGGATGCCATGCGGAGAAGAATACTGGCTCCTTTGAAGGAGAAACTGAGGGTATTCACAGATGTTTCTCCCAACCAAGTGCGGGTGTTGGATATTGCTTGCGGAACAGGACGTACTTTAAAAATGATTCGCAATACCTTACCGCAGGCATCTCTATTCGGTACGGACTTATCACCTGCTTATTTACGGAAAGCAAACGAGCTTCTTTCCGAAATTCCTGGAGAATTACCCCAATTATTACAGGCAAATAGTGAAGAGTTGCCTTATTTGGATAATTATTTTCATGGGTTAACATCGGTGTTCCTGTTTCATGAATTACCCCCAGCAGCACGTCAGAATGTAATTAATGAAGCTTTCCGGGTGATAAAACCGGGTGGAGTTTTTGTGATTTGCGATTCTATTCAAGTTAGTGATTCTCCCGACTTGGAATTTATGATGCATAGCTTTTATGAAACTTTCCATGAACCCTATTATCGCCATTATATGACGGATAATTTAGAGGAAAGATTGCAGCAAGCGGGGTTTGTAGATATCGAGATGCAGGTGCATTTTATGAGCAAATATTTTATTGCTCGCAAGCAAAATTAGATAGGTAATTTGTTGATAGGAGATAGACTCTTGTAAAATTAGTTAGCCTGGTATTCTTGAGAATACTAGGCTGTAATTTTGATAAATAATGGGATAATCTCATTGAGGATGACTATAGTAGAAGTCCTAGTATAATTGAGAAAGATAGTATTTTTTTTTAATTCTCACTACTGAGTTATACTTAATCGGCAACACTGGCTTTTAGGAGTTATCTACAGAATCATTTAAGATTAATTTCGATGAATATGGTGTAAGTTTTATTAGTATTGATTTGCACCTATAATTAATCACTTTAATAACTAATAGAAAAAACTATAATAGACATAAACAATCAGTAGAACTAATGCTCGATTTCAACACTTTAGCAGAATTTTCCCGGACACATTGTATCGGAATTTGCGCGTTTTTGGTGCCAGCCAATTTACTGACAACATTGGTGACAGTGGTTTGGGCATTTCAACAACGGGGGAGACAACAGGTGCAGCAACCTGCGGCGATCGCTAGTATGTTCGCATTGGTAATGATATTACATGTTTATACATGGTTTCAAGTTGGTGTCGTCATGGCAGCGACTTACATTTTGCTATCACTAGCAGTGAGTTGTTTAATAATTAATTGGGGTACGGTTTTGTTACATCGGCGCTTCGCAGTTCAAAGTCCACTGTAAAACTGAAGCTGATTAATTAATAAAGGATGAAGTTTTTTAAACGTAAAATAGCAGCCTAATCACAGATTTTTCGGCAGGCTGATAATCGAATAACAACCCTGCCACTCACGGGCAGGGTTAGGGAAAATTATTTAATTAAAGCACATATTTTTGGAATCACTATTATTTAGGATGTTAGAGTGCCCATCTCTGAATTAAATCATAGAGGTATTTCCCATTTCTACTTTTTAATTGCTTTTTTGAGTAACTGGGGAATCAAAGATGGTCTTTCGGCAATGGGAATTTCCGCTTCTGAGAAAGCAATTAACTTGTTTTTGGCGGAACCAAAATCCGGATCACGTCCAATCACTGCTGCCAGAGTTCCGGTTTGCCGCCAATGTTTGCCCCTGGGAGCTTGAGTGCCGGCGATATAGCCAATTACGGGTTTGTCTATGGCTTCGGCAATGTAACGGGCTGCGGCTTCTTCACTGCCTCCTCCCGGTTGTCCGACGAGAACGATTGCTTCAGTGCTTTCGTCTTCATCGAGGATTTGCAGCCATTGGATGAATGATGAACCAACGATCGCATCACTACCAATACTGACACTAATGGATTGTCCTAATCCAGCTTTGGTCAATTCCCTGGCAATTTCATAGGTGAGGGTGGTACTTCTACTCAGTATTCCTATGGAGCCAGGTGTATAAAATTCTCCAGGTTGCGTCCCTAAAAGGATTTTTCCAGGTACAATAATACCAGGGCTGTTGGGACCAATCACAATGGTGTCGGTTGCTTCGGCTTTGCGGAGAAGCTGTACCATATCTAAAGAGGGTACACCGGGAGAGATAATGATAATTTGACGGATGTTAGATGCGATCGCTTCTAATGCTGCATCTAATACCTGATAGGGATGTACGCAAATAATAGTAGTATCAATTATTCCGTGTTCGTTAACTACTTCCTCAACTAAATCAAAGACATACAAGTTATGTATTTGCTGTCCCCCGCATCCAGGATTTACCCCAGCGATTAAGTTGGTTCCATATGCTTTCATCTGCGCGATATGCGTTGATGAAATAAATTCACTAAAGCCTTGGATAATAACTTTGCTGTTTGGCGTTAAATTCATAAAAGAACACGACAACTATGTCTACTCACCTGATTTTTTTTGATTGGGAAAGGACTGAGAATGTAAACTGAAACAGTGGTATTCTCTCCATTGTTTATTAACTCACATCTTGCACCAATAAAAATTGATGTTTTTTAATTACTCAGTATTAAAGCCTAAGCTCTTGATTTAGCGATGAAAACCAGCAAAAAGAATGTAGTATCATCACATATATTTGCAGTTTGATTGCATTATATACGGAGATACACAAGATATTAAGATTAATGAAAAAAACAAAAATATCTCTAGCAGTCACTAGTAGTAAATTTTGTCAAACTTTGCTTTGTAACTATCTAACTATCTGAGTATTGTAAAGTTGTTCTAACTACCCTAGTAAGCTGTTAAGCTCTAATTTATATAGACAAAGCGGGCAGGATGCCCCGGAGTTTTCCGTGAAGAATATCTCCCCGCAACTCCTCTCCGCACTACAATAGCTAGATGTTTTCTCTTTATACAATTTAACTGCGTATCAGCTTAACAAGAGCATTCTGTTCCCTTTAGATAAACAGAATAATCTCACCTACATGACAAAATAAAACATTGGGCATACTTCCCTAATAACGGCTATATTTCTTTCTCAAAAACCACCGAGAAATAGAATATTTTTATTTGATTTTTACTCCTGAATTTTATGGAGGTTCTTTCAGCACTGAACAAATGAATTGTGACTCATTATTTCTTAATCTCGCATCAATATCTCAGAGGCTACTTATCCAGTAAATCCTAAATCCAAGAAACCGGGTTTCTCCCTGGGCAACTATGCTGAATATTCACTTTCGATAGCAAAAACGGTTAGAAACTGAACTCCCTAAATCGCTATAGCGCCTTCCGATTAGACTTAAAGACTAATAGCTAAAGGCTTGTAATAAATAAATAGTCTCTAACATCAAAATCTACTTTTTAGACGTAACTGTTTTCACAAAACGAACCGCTTCGCTAACTGCTTCATCTAAGTTCTCTACCATTTCTATCGGGAAATCGTTATGTGCTTCTAACTCCGCCAATTGTTTTTTGGCAATGTCAAAATCAGCACCAGCTAACCTAACCACTAAACGCGGATAACTACTATCGCGTCGGTTTTTGTTGCCATGAGAACGTGATGTCTGGATTTTAGATTCGCTTTTTTGTTGTTGAATAAAATCAATAATGACTTCTCCAACTTCTGTAGCTTGAGGTATACTACCCAACAGATTAATTAGTATAACTTGAATACTTTTGTCAGCAGCCATAATTCTCAAAGCTTTTTCGAGGCGGCTACGAAAGGTTGTTGGGGAAGTATCAATCGAGGAAGCATGGCGTAAATTTAGACAAACCCCCGGTTTTCCTCCAGCATTGCAGACTAAATCCATTGTTGCTAACACTGAGCCGGCACCATTTCCTAATATACCGATTTTGCCATTGAGTTCCACTCCATCCCAGTCACTAAGATGGATATTTCTCCCGTTACCATTGTGGCGATGCACCATTTTTGTTGCCATTAGGGCGATATCAGGGTGTCTGGCGATCGCTCTTTCGTTCACACATACTGTACCATTCAATGCCATTACTTGTCCGGTAGAATTTATCCCTAGGGGGTTGATTTCCACTAAATCTAGGTCTTTTTCGACAAATAAATGGTACATTTTTTCAATTACATTGCTGACGGCTTGCATCAAAGCCCCTTGCAATCCCATTTTTAATGCTAACCTGCGGGCATAAAACGGTGAAAACTCTTGCTCGACGATTACATGCTGCATTTTTTCGCCAACAGATTCCCAATCGATATCGGCTTCGGGACAACCTAAAAGGACAGGACGACAAACCGCAGTATCAAGAACGACGGCAAGATATAATTCTTGTTCGACATCGTATTTAGCTTCCGCCAGCAATACTTCTGGCAAATTACCCATTATCGGCAGGTTAAAGATATTTTGGGCAGCTGCGATCGCATCAATTGTAGTTCCCACAAAGCGTACTCCACCAGCTTTTAACCTTGCGCCACTATGTACTTGGGATTTGAGTACAACTGGATAAGGAATTTTTAACCGTTTTAAATCTGTCGGATGATCAATTCGTTGCGAGGGTAATACGGGAATACCAATTTGTCCAAACCATTCTTTCACCTGATACTCTAATAAATCCATACCGTGCACCTGTCATCGCCACTTTAAGTATCAGTTCTACCGCTTCTAGCAATTTGCCTTGGGCAGCATCTCATACATTTATTTGGCTTTGATTCGCTATAAAAAGTTTTTTTACTGCTTTCAATTCTATCCAATTCAGTAGACTTGGTAAATTACGAATGATTGTTTTTTTCTCATATAAAAATAAATCTTGATGATTTTTATCAGTAATATTGCTTGTATCCAAATATGGGAGACATCTTTGTTACAAGCTTGGCGAGAATTCCGCAGAATCGAGGAATAATTAGCTAAAGGTGCGAATTCAAAGCTTCATGACATAGTCTGTTTTCGTAGAGGCAGCATTTCTTGTTGACTCGCCCATTATGACAATCCATTTAAATTCAGACTCAGCAGGGGAGGGGCAATCAGATGATAATTTGACACGAAATCATGACAATTTGAGCATTTATTTCCATAGAAGAGATATGACAAATTCCCATAAGTTTAATCCACGTTAATTCGAGTTAGCGATGAGTGACAGATAATGATTGGCAGTCAAAATACTTATCATTCCCATTTTTGTGGACAAAATTAGCATGTAAATACTCATGTGAACTGAAAAAATCTGACTGTTGATAGCTAGCTACTATACTTCTAAATTTAGACTTAGAAATTTTTAATCATTGCCAAAATATATTTTTACTTTTACTGAAAAATATTAAATTGTGTTAGAACGTTTGGCGGTTATATGTGAAAACTATGATTAGTCAAACTGTGTCTATAAATTCAACAAACGCAAGTATTTCATCGCCAGAGTATACAGGCATGAAGGCTACTGCCCAAATTGAAGACTTGGAATTTTTATCGCAGATTTTACAACAGCACTTGTGTCAAAATATTTCGTCAGGGGAAATGTTGGCTGTTAAGTGTGCTGTTAAAAATGACCAATTAATGATTTTAACTCAGCATCCCAAAAGTGTCACGACAGATGCCCAAAAAGTTTTTACATTATTAAGGGAAGTATTGGAATCATTATCTGTATATCAGACGCAAAAAGTACAGCTATACCTGCGTCAAATTGGCGAAAAACTCCCTTATGCCAAAAAAGATTTGATAATTTGTACACAGTTACCTGAAAAAAATCAAAATTCCCTCACCAAAGTAGAGGACTTAGATATCCCAACATCGACTCAGACATCGACAATGTTTGATTCTTCCTCTTCACTATTACATATTACTGGGGATGTAGTTGCAGAAAAATTCGACCCTTTAGCGGGAATACCCAATTTCCGCGACAGTCAAGCATCAAAATTTAAAAATAACTTTAAAAGTAACTTTAATCTCGCAATTTTCTTACTCATGGGGCTGCTGGCTGCTGGTATTTTCGGTAGCATTGGTTATTTGCTCATGAGTCCTTGCATATTCTCTACTTGTCAAGAATTACAAACAGCAAAATCTCTAGAGGGAAGATTACAACAGATAGCAGGTGATCTAAATTCAGAGGTTGATTTACAACTATTAAAAAAACAGCTTGATCAGAATGTGATATCTTTACAAAAGATACCAACTTGGTCACTACATCAGCAAGAAATCTCACAAATTAAAGCAAATTTAATCAGTGAGTCAGAGCAAATTACGCAGATGAATCAAGCTTTAGCAGCTGCTACAATTGCAGTCAAACAATCGCGGGGTTTGACAACTAATGTTGAAGAATTAAAGGTCAGACAACAGTTGTGGAGAAAAGCGATCGCACCATTAGAAACGATTCGCCCTGATAGTACATTATACAACTTTGCCCAGTCAAAATTATCAATCTATCGTAGTGGTTTACGAGCCGTAAACGTGCAATTACTAGCACAAGGCAAATGGCAGCAAAAAATTAATGATTCCCAAGCAGTTGCCAAAACCGCAATGCAACGTGAATCCACAGCCAAAACATTACCAGAATTACAACAAGCACAAGCAACCTGGCAAGTAGTTATCAATGCCTTAACAGGGATTCCCCAAACTAGCCCAGCTTATGCAGAAGCTCAAAAATTGTTAGCAGAATATCGACCGAAACTGATAGCAATTCGCGATCGCACTGTTAAACTAGAACAATCAACCAAAAATTTTACCCAAGCTGTGACAGCAGCAAAACTTGCCGAACAATACCAACAACAAAACCAATGGCAACAAGCCGCAAATAACTGGCAACAGGCATTAAATGCAATTCGCCAAGTACCTATAGAAAGTCCCTTTTATAACCAAGCGTTGCCCCTAGCAGAAGCATATTTTGTCGCTCTCAAAGAAGCACAAACTAAATCTCAATCTACTACAGATATCAATATTGATATCACCCATGCAGACTTAGAAAAAACCTGTATGGGAATGATTCGAGTTTGCAATTTTACTGTTGATAGTCGATTTATTAATGTTCGTATCACCCCCGAATATGAGCAAACCTTGGAAAGTAATGTCACTGATGCTAGTCAAGGAGAACAAAATGATTTTACAGATGTGACAAAACACCTAGAAACCTTACAGAATGCCTTAGAAGTAATTGGAGATAATGCGAATTTAGCTGTTTTAGTATTTGATGCTCAAGGACAGCAGATTTTTACCCATGTACCCAGAAGAAGTTAAGTTATTGGGGAAATATTATCATGCGATCGCATTCTGTAATAAGTAGAAATTTATGAATGCGATCGAGCTTTTCCAGATATGAGAACTTTCACCTTCATTTACTAGCCTTAGCAAACCCCATTTTTTATTTGTAAATTTATTGTAAACATTAAGGAACAAAGAACGATTAGGTTCTCGTCTAAATTGACATCAAACGGAAAAATTTCGGACAAGCAAGCTACTTTAAGTTTTCATCCTGAAAGTGTCTAGTATCGGATGAAACATAACTTAGCAATTTATCATTATTTACTTGTTAGTTATTTAGGAATGATATCAATATGGTTTGGTTAGGGAGAAAAAGGGTAAAAATAAGAATTAATCATCCATACGCTATTGATTCTAAAAGCTAATAGCCATTTTTACTTAACTGAACGGTATTGGGAATGATGTTTTCCCCAAAACTAAGAGTCGATGTCTAAAGTAAACCTTAAAACCAAAGAAACTAGCTTTCTTGGATTTAAGTATCAAGCATCATTGTTATCCTTTTGATGAGAAACTGAGTTCTAGTATTTCCCAAAAACTAATACTTAATGCTTAATTCTCAATAACTATATTCTATAGTGTGACTATGAAAATTAATTTTATCAATCATTCTATCGCTCAACAACACAGAGTGTTCACTGCCTTGATATTAAGTGGTATTTTATCCATTAGTAGTGGTATGACTTTGATTAAAAGTGCCACCGCTTCACCTGTGAAATCAATACTATCTTTGCAGACAGAGAATACTAAATCTCAAAATTTACCAATTTCTGTAAAAAATGCAATTTTTAGAGATTTATCTAGAAGGAGAGGTATTTTAATTAGTAATCTTGATGTTATTGAATATCAAGAGAAGACTTGGAATAATGGTTGTTTAGGTTTAGCCAAACCAGGTGAACTTTGTACCCAAGCTTTGGTTCCTGGTTGGCAGGTTACAGTTGGAGATGGTAAACAAAGCTGGATTTATCATACTAATAGGAATGGAAGAATTTTTCGTGTATCGGGGCAAAATATACCCAATAATAATTTAGCAAAGTTACCAGCAAATATTCGTAATTCAGTTCTCAAACATGCGGCTGATTTTCTGAAATTACCTATCTCGCAATTAACAATAATTCAATCAGAGAAACGTGACTGGAAAAATGGTTGTTTAGAATTAGTAGAATCAGGTCGTGTTTGCAGCCAAATAATTGTACCGGGATGGAAAGTTTTTGTTGGAACCAAGGAAAAAGTTCTTGTTTACCATACAAATGCACAGGGTTCAGTGATTCGCTTAAATCAAACAGAAAGCGACATCAAGGATAAGCAATTACCAGTCAATGTTCGTAATAATATTTTGAAAGCTGCTGCGGAATATAGTAATTTATCAGTCTCAGAGTTGCGAATTGTAGAGGTTGGAGAAATTACTGTTGATGGTTGTTTGAGTTTGCCAAAACCAGGTGAAAGTTGTACAAAAATTGCTCAACCTGCATGGAAAGTAACTGTACAAGCAAGAAAACAAAAGTTAGTATACCACGCCAAAAAAGATGGTTCGCAAGTACGATTAAACTTATTTGCCAGCAATCTTCAACTACCACAAAATATCGTCGATATCGTCTTATATCAAGCTTCACAACAGTCAAGGCTACCAATTTCCCGTTTAAAAATTATTACTTCCGAACGCAAACAATGGTCAGATTCTTGCCTGGGTATTCCTAATTCTCAAACAATTTGCGCTCAAGTTATTGTTCCCGGTTGGCAAGTTAAAGTTAGTGATGGTAATAAAAATTGGGTTTACCGAATTGGTGAATCTGTCACCGTGAGCTATGACAAAAATGCTAGTGAAATCAGCGTACCTATTCCCACTAGCGAATTACCACCGCCTTTAGAAAGTGGCGTAGTATTTAGACAAGTTACTAGTGGTGGCTTTTTCGCAAGAAATTACCAAACTATTTTGTTAGATGATGGACGTTTGATTCGTACTCGCATAGGTGATGCAAATGATTCAGAACGCAGTATATATCGTATTTCTCAACAGCAACTTCAAAATTTTCAAGAATTATTAGAACAGCAGGAAAATGCTTTTCAAAATGTTAACTATCCACCAACATTTGGTGCGGCTGATTATCTAACTTATACAATTACTTCTTCCAATGGAACCGTTCAATTCAATGATATTTCCCAAAATAATTTACCCGAATCTTTAAAAGTGGTAGTGAAAGCTTGGAATGATTTGAATAGTAATAATATTCGCTAGAGAGCTAGGCAGCAGATTACCCGATTATCGGAGTTTCTTGAGAATAACAAATTGTTAAAAACTTAATTGTTGCTTGAGAAACCCGGTAAATTTCCAGAGAGGTAATATCTTTGACAATTTAGTCAACATATAACAACATCATAAATTGCTCAATGAAATTTATAATATGAATCTATGCAATAAGCTCTTGACAAAATACAGAAAATATCATTTGATATTCAGTTATTTAGCAAATGAAACTATTTAAAACCCAGAAAGGATTGACTTTAAACTAACTTCATTAAAAATTTAAATTCATGCATACTCAAACTCCTGACAATTAAAC
This sequence comes from Calothrix sp. UHCC 0171, assembly GCF_034931845.1. Lineage (NCBI taxonomy): Bacteria > Bacillati > Cyanobacteriota > Cyanophyceae > Nostocales > Calotrichaceae > Calothrix > Calothrix sp. UHCC 0171. The sequence continues at coordinate 76,418 of NZ_JAYGHN010000002.1, read as the reverse complement.
TTATTCCAGAAGATGGTAATGATAGGGAACTTGGATACTTACGTATAGTCAAGATTACAATGTTTGGAGCTAAAAATACTTATCTTAGCCGCAGGTAAAATCAGGTAAATATGGTTAATACAAAAACTTTGAAACTATTGTCCCACCCAATACTAGCTTTCATGCTGCTAACCAGTATCAGTGCGGCATTTTCAACCGCTAGTTATGCCCAAGCTCAAAGGCAGCAGCAAGCACCACGGACGGCTCCAACCCGTGCATTCCCAACCACTTTCACTTCTGCGCCTTCTGGCGTATTAGATACCAATTATACTTTGGGTGGTGGTGACCTCATCAAAGTCAACGTATTTGAAGTACCAGAATATACAGGAGAATATCAAATTCCCCCAGGTGGAGCCATAAACTTACCATTGATTGGTAGTGTTCCTGTTTTGGGATTAACAACTGAACAAGCAGCCGATGAAATTGCCCGTCGATATGCACGATATCTCAAACGTCCCATCATCTCTGTTAACCTGCTATCACCACGTCCAATTAACGTACTAGTCTCTGGAGAAGTTACCCGTCCTGGAGCCTACAGTCTGAGTTTGCAGGGTGGTGCAGGTAACAACCCTGGGGTACAGTATCCGACCATTATTGCTGCGATTACCAACGCCCAAGGTTATACTCTCAGTGCAGATATTACCCAGGTTCAAGTTCGTCGCCGGATAGGACGCAGTGGGGAACAGCTTGTGAGTCTGAATTTACAAGAATTATTACGAACTGGTAGGCTCCCTCAGGATATTACTCTTCGCGACGGTGACACAATTTTTGTCCCCAGAACTACTAGCTTCAACTTAGCGAGCGCACGTAATCAGGCAGCTTCCAGTTTTGCGGCAGATCCAACTAGACCCCGTACTGTTGCCGTAATTGGTGAGGTTTTACGTCCGGGTTCCTACTTAGTCACTTCCGGTGCTAATGAAGGTGGTGACAACAACAATCCATCGAACCTACCCAACATTACAGGGCAGCCAACGGTAATGCGAGCAATACAACTGGCGGGGGGAATTGGTCCCCGTGCTGACGTGCGGAATGTAGTTTTGCGCCGTCAAACCCGTACTGGCGAACCTCAAAATATCAATATCAACCTCTGGCAGTTGTTACAAGGGGATATTGACCAAGATACGATTCTCCAAGATGGAGATACGTTATTTATTGCGACAGCGACGGATGTTAATCGCTCTGAGCTAACACAGCTAGCCACCACTACCTTGTCACCCAGCAAAATTCAAGTGGGTGTGGTTGGTGAAGTTAAAAGACCTGGACCTGTTGATATTCAGCCAAATAGCACTTTAAATCAAGCCTTGTTAGCAGCAGGTGGATTTAACGATGCTCGTGCCAGCCGACAAACAGTTGATTTAGTTCGTCTCAATCCTGATGGTTCTGTGACTAAGCGCGAGGTGAAAGTTGATTTGGCTGCGGGTTTAAACGAGCAAACCAATCCAGTTCTACTGAATAATGATGTCGTTATCGTTAACCGTAACGGTTTAACCAAGACTGGGGATACTGTTGGTACTGTAATTAACCCATTAGGGGGTATTTTGGGTATTTTCCGGGCTTTATTTGGGTTTTAGAATTTATTTGCTTTAATTTTCATGTTGAGACACCTAGCTTCTTTTTGGGAAGGCTAGGTTTTTTGCTTTGAGTGAATGACGCTTCTCCAAACTCCCTCCAAAAACTTTGTGGTAATTGATTTGTATTCTTAACTGAACTGTATTGGAGTATGTATGTACAGAAAGACACATAGGAATTGCGATCGCACTGATAAAATTTTGAAGCGAGTTGAGGTTTAAGTTTATTGATTTGTTGTCTCACTCGTGCTTTGCATAGGTGAGATACTGTCTCAATATTCTGGACTAAAAAACGTTAAACTATGTATCGTAGATAATTTTAATGATAGTTGATTGTGTTTTGGAAATTAATCTAACATAGGTAAAAATCAATCGAATCATAATTTATTTGCTAAATCAATATGAATAAATAACTATAGAATTTCTAGTATTTCTTCAATTCCCATTGCCAGTTGTCATTTGTAACTAATTATTATGAGTCTTGTCACCCTTCAGTCAGTAAAAAAAGATTTTGGTATCAAAGAAATTTTAATCGATGCCAATTTGAGCTTAGATGCCAATGATAAAGTTGGTTTAATTGGTACTAATGGTTCGGGTAAATCAACCTTGCTGAAAATGATTGCTGGTATTGAACCAATTGATGGCGGACAAATTTTAACTAACTCCGGTGCAAAAGTAATTTATTTACCCCAACAGCCAGATGTTGATGAAAATCACACTGTTTTGGAACAGGTTTTTGCTGATAGTGGGGAACAAATGTCTTTGGTACGGGAGTATGAGGAAATATCTGATAAGTTAGCTCATTATCCGGAGGATAATCAGTTAATGTCGCGCTTGTCTGCTGTGATGCAGCGTATGGATACAACTGGAGCTTGGGAGTTGGAAACGAATGCTAAAGTGATTCTTTCCAAGTTAGGAATTACTGATTTTAATGCGAAGGTGGGCACTTTATCTGGTGGTTATCGCAAACGCATTGCTTTAGCAACTGCTTTACTATCAGAGCCTGATTTATTATTAATGGATGAGCCGACAAACCATCTGGATGCGCTTTCAGTGGAGTGGTTACAAAGCTATTTAAATAGATATCGTGGTGCTTTATTATTAATTACTCACGATCGCTATTTTCTGGATAAGGTGACTAACCGTATTATTGAGATTGATAGGGGTGATATTTACAGTTTTGCTGGTAACTATTCCTATTATTTGGAAAAGAAAGCATTAGCAGAAGAGTCAGTTGCTAGCAGTCAACGTAAGTTTCAAGGTGTATTGCGCCGAGAATTAGAATGGTTAAAACGTGGTCCGAAAGCTAGAAGTACAAAGCAAAAAGCGAGGATTCAGCGTATTGAATCCATGCGGGAAACTGAGTTTAAACAGGGATTGGGGAAAGTTGAGATTTCCACTGTCACAAGACGTATTGGCAAAAAAGTAATTGAACTAGAGAATATTTCTAAATCTTATCATGGACGTACTTTAATTCGCGATTTTAGTTATGAATTTAGTCCCGAAGATAGAATTGGCATCATTGGTGGGAATGGTGCTGGTAAATCAACTTTGATGAATATTATTACTGGCAAGGTTGAGCCAGATAGCGGCAAGGTAGATATTGGAGCAACTATTTATATAGGTTATTTTGACCAACATTCTGATGACTTATTGGCGGCTTTGAATGAAAATCAGCGAGTGATTGATTACATTAAAGAAGAGGGTGAATTTGTCAAAATTGCCGACGGAACACAAATTACAGCTTCGCAAATGTTAGAGCGGTTTTTATTTCCTGGTAATCAGCAATACGCACCAATAAGTAAACTGTCGGGTGGAGAAAAACGGCGTTTATTTTTATTGCGAATTTTGATGAGTGCGCCTAATGTTTTAATCTTGGATGAGCCGACTAATGATTTAGATGTACAAACGCTAGCAATATTAGAGGAATATTTAGAAGACTTTGCTGGGTGTGTCATCGTAGTTTCCCACGATCGCTATTTTCTTGATAGAACTATTGATACAGTTTTTTCCCTAGAAGATGGTGGAAATATCCGCCAATATCCTGGTAATTATTCTGTGTATCTTGACTATAAAAAAGCGGAAGAAGACAAGGCGCAGCAAACAGTTGAGACTAAAGAAAAACCGAAAAATATTGAGGTAGAAAAATCAGATTCCTCGTTGAAAAAGACGGATTCTAAAAAGAAAAGTAAATTATCAAATTGGGAAAAACGCGAATTTAGTGAACTGGAAGCGAAAATTGCCCAACTTGAAACCGAAAAGGCCGATACTGAAAAAGCAATGGCGAATGCTCCATCAGGAAATTACACTCAGGTTCAACAACTTTATGAAAAAGTTGAGGAACTTAAGCAAGCTATCGATGTAGCCACTGAACGATGGATGGAATTGGCAGAAATTGAGTCTTAGAGGCTATTTATCAAATAAAGCTTAATTTTTTGAGCTTTGGGTATTGGGTATGATAATTCTTAAATTGCCCTCCAATTGCCGATTTGAATTGATTGAATTGTCATAGTAGTCAACTACCCTGCTGTTAATGTTTCATCCAACAGGGTGAATGCATTTGTTCACTTTTAAATTTAATCTAAAAGAATCGGGATTAGGGATGAGGGGGAAAGGGGAAATGGGAAATGGGAAATCGGCTGGTTTTAGTCTATTGCTCTCCTCTACTCTCCAAATGCCCAATGCCCAATGCCCAACCAATGTCCAATACCCAATGCCCAATTTAAATTTTTCGTTATTGGAAAAAATTGCTGCTAGTTTACCAGGAGTAATTTTTCAAGTTCTGCAAAGACAAAATAATTTATTTGTTGTTTTCGTCAGTTCCCGTTGTCAAGAATTATGTGAACTCGAACCAGAAGCTATACAAAATAATTTTCAAGTTTTACTGAATCTTCTGCAACCGCAGGATATTCAAATTTTTTCAGACTTATTCATCACATCAAATACTACAAATACTGCAAATATTACTATTGCCCCCTGGTGTTGGGAAGGTAAAATTATCACCCCCAGCAGCAAAATCAAATGGGTGCAAATCTCTGTACATCCAGAAAAACAAGCGAATGGGGATATTCTTTGGGAGGGTTTAGTAATGGATATTACAGCCCGCAAATTGACAGAAGAAAATTTACGCGCCACTGAGGGACGATATAAAGCATTAGCAGAAAAATTTTCTAAGGCATTTCGTTGCAGTCCCGATCCGATTACAATTAGCACTTTAGCAGAAGGACGCTACATTGAAGTTAACGATAGCTTTGTGCGCTTGACAGGGATTACGCGCGATGAGGCTGTGGGGAAAACATCATGCGAGTTAGGTATTTGGGTAAATCCCAGCGATCGCACTCAATTATTACACGAATTAGAAACCAAAGGCGCGGTGAATAACCTCGAATTTGAATTTCGTTGTCAGTCTGGGCAAATAATCATCACCCAACTATCGGCGGAGATAATTGATTGGGAAGGGGTAAAATGTATTCTGGCAATCAATAAAGATATTACTAAACGTAAACAAGCAGAACTAGAACTATATCAATTAAATATCAATTTGGAACGGCAAGTCGAAGAAAGAACCGCACAGCTACAGCAAAAAATGCAGGAAATTCAAGAACTCAGCCGCATCAAAGATGTCATGCTACATACTGTTTCCCATGATTTGCGAACCTCTGTCATTGGTAATTTGATGGTATTAAATAATTTAATTGAAGGGAAAAAGACGGCACAAGCTGGAGATTCCCCCACTTCCCTCGCAATTCCTGACTCAATCGTCCAACGGATGATACAGGGGAACGAACGACAACTGGGAATGATTGATTCATTACTAGAAATTAATGCCGGCGATACTAAGGCATTAATTATGCATCAAGAGGAAGTAAAATTTGACACTTTAATCAAAGCAATCATTCAAGACATTGCCTCACTTTTAGATAAATATCAAGCTAAATTAAAGAACTTCATCGGGGATAACTTGCCAATCGTTAAAGCCGATCAAGAATTATTACGTAAAACATTTGTTGCTTTATTAACCTATAGTTGTCAAAATAACCCGCCAGGACTCAACATTACCCTAAAAGCAAAAATCGCCGATGGGAAAATTCACTGTACCATTCAAGATGACGGTATTGGCATGAACAAACAAGAATGCGATCGCTTTTTTGATTTACATATCCGTAATCCCCAAAGCCGTTCATCTACTAGCACTTGTTTAAAATTATATATGTGTCGCCAAATAATCAAGGCACATGGCGGTGAGATTTCCGCCATCCACAACCGCAAGCGAGGATTAACCTTTTTGTTTACATTACCCATTGTCACTGGTTAATGGTGATTGGTTATTCAGCATGACGACTTTTCCCTTTTTCCCCTATACACATGACTGGGTTACTCAGAAGCGCAAAACGGAGATGGAAACAAGCAGTTTCTACATACATCACACCAACAACGAATGTGATTAATGTTAAATATGAAACATGGCAGCGAAAATTTTTGTGGCAGCGCTTGCGGTTATGGTCTTGGCTAGCACTCATTTGTGTGATTAGCTTCGTTGTTCGCGATATCTATAATTTTTTCTCTCCTCTCCGGGAATTCGCTGACTTACCAAAAGAATTAATGCAATATACATTACTCTTAAATGGCGCAATCCTTTTAAGTATAATCATTGCCATATTCCTACATCGCACTCGATTTGGTCGTCGTTACCCAGGGGGATTATTTCTCGGTTTATCTTGGTCAATCAGTCTGGGACAACAGATATTTAGTACCCTCAAAGGCTTTGCACTGCCAGACTTGTTAACTTGGTCGTTACTGTTTCTCGGTCAAGCTACCTTCATGCCTGTGCGTTGGACACTACACCTAATCTCGCAAGTAGTATTACTAATTTACTATTTTGGCGTGAATTTTGCACTAGGCTTTAAAGTCCCCACCGCCAACAGCCAAGAACCAATTTACAATGTTACACTCATCCTCTATATTTTTTGGCTTTGTGCTATTTGTGACCTCAGCGTTTATTTATACGATCGCCTACAATCCCGTGAATTTCAAGCCCGCAAAGAACTGGAAATTACCAATACCAAACTCCAAATCGCCGAAGCAAAGTACCGCAGTATCTTTGAAAATGCCGTTGAAGGTATTTTTCAAAGCACCCCTGATGGACGCTACATTACTGCCAATCCAGCACTGGCAAGAATTTTCGGATTCGCTACACCCGAAGAATTAATTAATTATTTTACCGATATTGGTAGCCAACTTTACGTCAATCCCCAACGTCGTCTCGATTTTGTCCGTTTGATTGAGGAATTTGGTAGTGTCTCGGAGTTTGAGTCACAGATATATCGACGTAGTCCCAACCGAGATAACTTTCTCCCAGAAAATCGCAGCATTGTTTGGATATCCGAAAAAGCATATACTGTTTGCGATGCCAAGGGTAATATTCTTTACTATGAAGGAATTATTGAAGATATTACCCAACGTAAACGTGCTGAAGAAGCATTACGAGTCTTTTTTCACGCCGTTTCCCACGACTTGCGGAACCCGGTTTTAGGTACTTTGATGGTGTTGCGGAATTTGTTAGGGACACCGGGACAAGAGGGAGATGTAGATAAGGGCAAGTCTTCACCATCATCCATTCCCGTTTCTCGTTTGATTTTAGAACGGATGTTGCAAAGTGGGGAAAGACAGTTAAATTTAATTAACTCCTTGATGGAAGCCCATGTCAGCGAAGTTCGGGGCATCTCATTACAACTACAACCAGTTAGTTTACACCAAGTAGCCGAAGATGCGATCGCCGACCTCAAACCAACTTTAACTGAAAATCAAGCTACCCTCACCAACCTCATCGCCACAGATTTACCCGCAGTTGAGGGTGATTCTTTCCAATTGTGGCGAGTATTTAATAATCTCATTGGTAATTCCCTCAAGCATAATCCCCCTGGATTGACTATTACTGTTGATGCCAAAATTGTAGATCACATGATTTATTGCACTGTCAGCGATAATGGGGTGGGAATGACACAACAACAATGCGAAAGATTATTTGACCTTTATTTTCGTGGTGACAATGTCCGCAATTCCCTCAGTTTAGGACTAGGACTATACCTGTGCAAACAAATTATCAAAGCACACAAGGGAGAAATTAATGTCAAAAGTTCTCCCAATCAAGGTGCAATATTTTGGTTCACTTTACCCCTCATGGGAACGGTATAATTATTCATCAGCTTGAATTTGGCGGCGTGAAGGGGGAAATTGGGGTATGCAGACATCTAAATATATCCTGGCACTCGATTTAGGCACAACCGGAAACCGGGCGTTTATCTTTGATGCTGAAGGTAAAATAGTTGGTAATGCCTATAAAGAACTCAGCCAATATTACCCACAACCGGGTTGGTTGGAACATAACCCGGAGGAGATTTGGCATGATACCTGTTGGGTAATCCAAACTGCTATCGCCAACGCCAACCCCCCAATTCCCCCTACACAAATTGCTGCTATTGGCATCTCAGTTCAACGCGAAACCTGTTTACTCTGGGATAAAACCACAGGAAAACCTATACATCATGCTATTGTTTGGCAAGACCGGCGTACTGCTGCTTTCTGCTACGAATTGCAAGCCAAGGGATATACTTCAGAAGTCTATAACCGTACTGGTTTAGTTATTGATGCTTATTTCTCTGCCACTAAACTCAAATGGTTATTAGATGATGTCAAAAAGCATATTCCTCATCTTCACCTCAATAACATTTTAGCTGGCACAATCGATACTTGGATATTGTGGAAATTAACAGGTGGAAAAATTCATGCTACCGACCACAGTAACGCCAGCAGAACAATGTTGATGAATTTAACAACTGCTGTATGGGATGAATCAATGTTAGATTTATTTCAAATTCCAGTGCAGATATTACCGAAAATTCAGCCCTGTTTAAGTTACTTTGGTGTCACCGACAAAGATATTTTTGGCGTGGAAATCCCGATTACGGCAATGTTAGGCGACCAACAAGCGGCATTATTCGGTCATGGTTGTTCAAAACCTGGTTTAGTTAAATGTACTTACGGGACAGGTAGTTTTTTAGTTGCCAATACAGGCTCAGAAATTGTTCGCACATCCCAAAAACTCATCTCCACCATCGCTTGGACAGAGACTAATTCCAGTAATTCCCTCGATATATCTTATGCACTCGAAGGTAGTATGTTTACCAGTGGTGCTTGTATTCAATGGTTACGGGATAGTTTGAAATTAATCAAAACCGCCAGCGAAACAGAAACAATGGCAAATCAAGTCACCGATAACGGTGGTGTATATTTTGTTCCGGCATTGAGTGGATTAGGCGCACCTCATTGGGATATGAACGCCAGAGGTGCATTTTTGGGGATTACAGGGGGAACCCAACCTGCACATATAGTTCGTGCCGTCCTCGAAGCGATCGCCTATCAAGTCCAAGAAGTTGTCACAGCTATTAATGTATCATCTGCTACCCCTGTTCAACGTTTAGTTGTTGATGGCGGTGTCTGTGAAAACAACTTTTTGATGCAATTTCAAGCCGATATCTTGGGGATTCCTGTAGAGCGTCCAGTTATCCGTGATGTTACGGTACAAGGTGCAGCATTTGCTGCGGGATTAACTGTGGGTTTATGGAAGAGTTACGCAGAATTGGTGAAAACACGGCAAATAGAACGCATATTTGTACCAACAGCCGCAGCATCGAGTGCTAACTTTAGCACATGGCAAAAAGCTGTGGAAAGAGCCAAAAATTGGCGAGAGGTTTAGTAAATCTTTATCCCTAATATTATTTCAAATTGAACATTTCAGGAGTCAGAATGGGAATACTAACTACAAGGAATTGGATTTATATTCAAAAATTCAATCTGGCTCACACCTTTAAAGTAGTAGTCTGCCATGTCTTCAAGGTATCGTCTTACTTCTATTCCGATTCAATTGCTAGCTAATTTGGCGATCGCCTTGATGTATTATGGTATTGCAGAACTCTCACGCTACATTGCTGCGACAGCAAATGTTATCACTCCAGTTTGGATTGCCGATGGGTTAGCTGTTGCGGTTACCTGGTTATTTGGGAATCAGATATTACCAGGGGTATACTTTGGTTCTTTGTTAGCAAGTATCTTCACTTTCGGAAATGACAGCAGTAGCTTATCCAATTTGATTGCTGGCTTCTGTATGCTTGGTATCGCTGCTGGCACTACCTTGGGGACTTGGCTGGGTGTCTTTTGTTTGCGTAGAACTGTTCGCCAAGGATATCCTCTCAAGCTTGTCTCCGATAGTGTGAAATTTCTACTTTGTGGTGGGTTAATTACTCCTATAGTGAATGCCACTATTGGCACAACAATGGTGATGTTCTCGCCCAAAATGTCTGGGTTTAACTATCAAAGCATCTGGTTAAATTGGTTGATATCTAATATCACAGGAATTTTGATTTTGACTCCACTTTTGCTCAGTTGGAACCACTACTGGCAATTAAATTATATTCGTTGTTATCACCACAAATCAAAATTTGCACAAATTAGAAATAGAATATTTTCATCGAAGCTGGCAATCATCAAACTATTCTTATTAACTGGGGTGATTTGTGCAGTTTCCTATGCTACTTTTTGGACAAACTATCCAATAATTTATATTTTATTTCCCTTATTGACTTGGATTACTTTTTGTTGCGGTTATCCAGGTGTAACTTTAGCAACATTTATAATGAGTTTGATCGCAATTTTGGGAACTGTGAGAGGATTAGGTAGATTTGCGATTGTAGAAACTCACCAATCTCTATTGTATTTGCAAATTTTTATTGTTGTCGTCGTCTTTACAACTATAATATTAGCCGCAGTTTTATCAGAACGTCGGGAAGCTGAAATCAACCTCAAAATTGCCTTTTCTGATTTACAAATTATCCACCAAGAACTGAGAATACGCACCCAAGAAGTAGATACAAAAAATCATCAGCTTCAGCAAACACTAGAAGAACTCAAAATCACCCAAGCGCACATGATTCAAAGTGAGAAAATGTCAGCTTTGGGTAATTTAGTCGCAGGAGTGGCACATGAAATTCATAATCCTGTGGGTTTTCTCCAAGGAAATCTACAACCTGCACTCCTATATATCCAAGACTTATTTGACTTAATTGATATTTACCACCAAGAACATCCTCCCCTTAGCGATACAGTCAAAAATAAAATCAAAGCCATCGATTTAGAATTTGTGCGCGAAGATTTACCCAAACTTTTAAATTCGATGAATGATGGAATAGATAGAATTGAAAATATCAGTAATAGCCTGCGGACATTTTCCCGTACCGATGCGAACCTACCAACTGAATTTAACCTACATGATGGTATTGATAGTACCTTATTAATTCTCAAACATCGCTTAAAAGCAAATAAAAAAAGACCAGCAATTGAGGTAATTAAAGATTATGGCAACATACCCTTGGTTAAGTGTTACGCAGGGCAAATTAACCAAGTATTTATGAATATTATCTCCAATGCTATTGACGCAATTGAAGAAAAAATCGAGGCGGAGAAAGAAAAAAATAGTCTTCCCTCTTCCCATGTTTCCGCCTCATCTGGTAAGATTACAATCTCCACATCTGTAATTGACCATCAATTGGTAAAAATTGCGATCGCAGATAATGGTACTGGTATTCCTGAAGAAATTCAAGAATACATTTTTGACCCATTTTTCACAACCAAACCTGTAGGCAAAGGTACAGGAATGGGAATGTCAATTAGCTATCAAATCATTGCCGAGAAACACTGCGGCAAATTAGACTGCTTTTCAAAACCCGGTGAAGGCACAGAGTTTATTATTCACATTCCTTTAGGCATTGGCTAATCATCACCAATGCCCAAATCATAGTTACTTCGTCAACAAGTGAATTGCCGCACCCGCAGCAGCACCAGTCAAAGCATTGCTACCAGTATGCCTGCGGTTGGTGATTGCACCTGACACCACACCAGCACCAGCACCAACACCAATATCTTGCACCACGTTACGATTTTTTCTGCCTCTGACGCTTGTGCGTCGAATTCCATTGGCTCCATTCACCGCAGCACCCGCAGCCGCTCCATTAACTGCATTAGTCAGTACCGAGCCTTTTCCAGTAATAGCACCAGTTACGGCACCAGCAGCTGCTCCAATGCCTGTATCACGGAGGACATTTTCATCGGCGGCAGCTGGTTTGGCTGGTAATAAAGTCGCACCAAACAAACTTGTTGCTATTAAACTGGGTAAAAATGTGCGTTTTAGAAATAGATTCATCATGCACCTATTGGGGTTAACTACAATTGGGGGTTTGTGTTTCCTTTTGTCTGTTTGTACCTATCTCTAGTCTAGACATGATTACTGAAGTCGAAACCACTATGTATAAGTTACGTAAGTGTCACATAGATAAAGGAGGAAAACTAGAAAAGTTTAAAATCCTGATGCTACTGGATTTTGAGATGATTACTGAACTACAAATGAAAACTGAAGATTTTACTAAGATAAATGAAGCTAATTTAAGATTTAAGTGTTTTTATATTGTAAGTATACGGGGATTGGTATTGTTATATCAATCCTCGATAAGTTTATGGTACAAGTCATATGAACACTTCAAAAACCCCAAATCAACTAGGTATATCTATTGCTATGGGAATTGCGGTTCTGCTGACAAGCGTCAGTATTATCGTGATTATGAGTATGTTCTAGTTCCTGTACCAGAGATATTTGAATAAAAAATTTATTAAGTCTCTTTCTTTTATGAGAGAGGCTTTTATATTTTGTAATCTATTCCCATCACCCTGATTTCTTGGAGAAATCGGGGTGAATTAGTGTGATAAATAATTTAGAGTGGCAGAAATTTCGGCATTTTGGCAAAACATTGGTCATGAGAGTGGGCTAATATATTGGCAACAGGCAAACATGGTGATGTGTCAGGGTGTATATATCACCAAATATTCCAATTTCCCATACAGTATTTCCCAGAGAAGAGCCGCAGCAAAACTATCATCTATTAACAACATCATCACAAACAAGAATTTACAAAATGCGGATATATTCCAACCAATCTCGCTTATTTTGTCTTGATTTTCTCAAAGCTGTGAGTATTCTGGCGATTGTTTCCTATAATTCTATATTTTTTCCAGTCTCTACATACCAACGTCACGCGGATTTTTTAGAAATTTTATTTACACCTTTCAGATTTTGCATTCCCGTATTTTTTACAATTACATTTTTCTTTTTGGTGCGACAGTTAGAACAACCAGGAAATACTAATAAATTAACATTATTACTTCAGCAATTACGGGGAATTTTGATTCCTACTATATTTTGGTTTACAATTGCTGCGGTTTTCAAAGTTGTCGGCGGTGCTTCCATCATTGAAATCTCTCGTGCAATTTATCAAGGAAAAATTTTCCCTGACTCTTATTATTTATTAGTGATTTTGCAATTATTACCCATCTACTATTTACTGAGACGGTGGCTGCATTCAAGTTACAGCTTGATTATGTTAGTTGTCTTACAATGGTTAATATTTTTGTTGCTATACACAATCCTCACAAGTGTTTCTGCACAAGGCATAACGGAGCAATTAAAAAATCTGAATCGTCCTTTAATTATTTACTGGCTGGTGTATGTAGGACTAGGTTTATTACTATACAGGAAATTTAATACCATCGAATCAATCTCAACCTGGACTACATTATCAAGTAAAGTATTTTTACTATGTTTGATGTCGATTATTTTTATGTTTGACTATCAGTGGTTACTGCAAATTACAAATAGCATACTCCAACCATTTGATTATGCGACTATATCTTGTCTTATCAGCGTATTCGTAATGTTTTTATGTTTTACGTCTATACAAGAGACTCAGTTTTCAGTCCCAATAGAATTTTTAATTAAGTTAATCTCAAAATATAGTCTGGGAATATTTTGCATCAATGGCATATTATCGCAACTATTTTCCTCTGTTAGTAGAAAATTATTTGAAGGATTAAGTTTCAGTTTAATTGAAATATTACTCATCAAAATCATGACTTGGATGCTATTACTGATGCTGTCTCTTGGTGTGTCAGTTTTATTAGCAAGATTTGGTTTGAAAAGAATGGTTTGTGACTAGTATATGAAGGCAAAAGTAAAAAGCGCAAAGTAGATGGTGTCGGTTTCCGTCACGTCTAACTTTATAAGAAGACAAAGGAAAGAGGATTTTATCAGCTTTCCAACCATTTTAGATGGTAACTTTATTTCCGTCGTTGTGTACTAGCTTTATTTAGAAGGATAGGCAAAAATAGCCAAAATATTTAGACTCTTGCGAGTGAATTTGGTTTCAGTGAAAACCTTGGGATTACGTGCTTAGTTTCGCTTGTCTCTACTGGCAATGGCAAATAAATATATATTTAATTTTGCAATTTTGCACAAGCACTTAGTAATCGCCAACAATATACCAACTCATCACTTCCTATCCTCCTCCCACAATAGTGACAACCTCCAACCTATCCCCCTCTTGCACTTGAGTAGATTCCCAAAATTGACGGTGTAAAATTTCGCCATTATATTCCACCGCCACAAGACGGGGATTAAAACCTAATTGCTGGAGTAATTCAGGTAAAAGAGTTTTTGCCGCACAATTACGGATTTCCCCATTTACCTGAAGATTAATTTGACTAAACATGGGAATGATTATTTTCGGGTTGAATGCGATGTAACTGAGAAATTAAATATTGTGTCACCAAGGTGGGTTGCTCTGCCTGCATTAAACTTCGCACGACAGCGACACGACTTGCACCAGCATCAATAACATCATTGATATTACTGGTATCAATGCCACCAATTGCAAACCAGGGTACTGAACTATTTTGGCTTGCATAGGTAACGTATTCCAAGCCAGCAGCCGCTTTTCCTTCTTTTGTCGGAGTCTCATATACTGGTCCGACACCGATATAATCAGCACCTTCGGTAATTGCCCGTTGCATTTCATCGGAATTTGTGGTAGAACAACCTATCAAACGCTGTGGTCCAAGTAGCTGTCTGGCTGTCGCAATCGGCATATCTTGCTGTCCTAAATGCACACCATCAGCATCCACTGCTAATGCCAAATCGACGCGATCATTAATTATAAATAATGCCCCATAGCGGTGGCAAAGTTCGCGTAGTTGTTTGGCATTTTCGAGACGCTGGCTATCATCAGCATTTTTGTCGCGATACTGAACTAGAGAGAGTCCACCTTTGAGCGCAGATTCAACAGTTGCCAGTAAATTTTCGGCAGGGGAGGTGACAAGATAAAGATGCGATCGCAATAATAGTTGATGACGCTCATAACCCATTAAATTAGTTTCCAGGGTATAAACTCGATAGCGCATCTGCTTACAGGCTTTACCCATATCTGGGTTATAAAGCTTGCTATATTCCTCTAATACCCTTAAAGCCTCTTGAACACGGCAAAAATTCGCCAACAGTAGGGCTTTAATTCCCGAACGTTGTTCCTCATTGGGGTGGGAAAGTTCGGTTCCAGTATCTCCCTGGGTATCGCGTGCAGCACGCAAGTCCGCAGAATGCCAAGTTGCTATATCCTGTCGCAATTGCTTACATTCATTCGCCAGGGGCGCGTTATTTAAACCAAAGCGACACCATTCTTCCAAGATTCGCAAGCCTTCACGCGCACGGTCTAAATTTGCATCTAAAATGCGGTAAACAACTTGCTGGATTTGCTCTTTTTGGCTGTATGGGTTCACCATTACAACAATCCCATTAGTGCTTCTATCGTACCAGCCCGTCTGTTTCATATTGGCAGTATATTTTGCATTAGTTTTAACTCAATTTGCTCGGTAAGATTAACAACATCGATTTTTCTCTGTTAAGATTTTTCTCTATGTTCGCTTACCCACTTTGTATTAAAAATAGCCGATAGGTAAATATTGCGATCGGTTAATATCGACATATCCGCTAGAAAGGTATAAAAAAGTCTTGTTGCCTTCAGGAGTGCAGATAAATTGAATTACCCCTATTTTGTTCTTAATATGTATCGGACAGACGTAAAATCAGCCCATCCGGTGATCAAAAGTCACCAGTCATATCGTTCCCTCAAGATTAAATTTTTAAAATCGTTTTGCCATTTATCCGTATTATTACTGAGCTTTAGCATCGGTGTCATCGGGACGACGTTTGTACACGCTTCCCTAGAATCAGCCATTGCTCAAACACCCGCTCGCATACCAAAATTGCCAACGCAAGTGGAGGGGGGTGAAAAAACAATCTCTCAGGTTAATGTCCTGTTTGTCAACCCAAGTGTCGGAGATGACAAAGCCGGAAATGGCAGCGATGGCGCTCCTTTTCGGACAATTAGTCGAGCAATTGAGGCTACTGTTCCCAATAGCACGATAGTTCTCGCTAAAGGTACGTATAGTGTGGCTACAGGTGAAGTATTTCCCTTGATACTCAAACCGGGAGTCACAATTCAGGGAGATGTGGCAAGCAAGGGACGCGGTACTGTGATTCAAGGTGGTGATGATTACCTGAGCCGCAGTTTTGGTAAACAAAATACTGCGATTGTGGCGGTGAATGACTCGAAGGTAACGGGTGTAACAGTGACAAACCCAAATCGACGTGGTTACGGTATGTTAATTGAATCGGCAAATGCGATTATTAGTGAAAATATATTTGCTGGTTGTACTCAAGATGGCATTTCCATCACGGGTAATGGGACAGCAACTATTAGCAAAAATTATTTTTATCAAAATAAAGCCAATGGTTTGACGGTTTCTGGGAATGCACGTCCGGAAATTAGCGAAAATATTTTTCAACAAACGGGATTTGGTATCAACATTACTCAAAATGCCGAACCAGTAGTAATTGGCAATCAAATTCAATTCAATCGGGCTGGAATTGTTGTGCAAGC
This sequence comes from Calothrix sp. UHCC 0171, assembly GCF_034931845.1. Lineage (NCBI taxonomy): Bacteria > Bacillati > Cyanobacteriota > Cyanophyceae > Nostocales > Calotrichaceae > Calothrix > Calothrix sp. UHCC 0171. The sequence goes on along the minus strand of NZ_JAYGHN010000002.1, from coordinate 59,938 downwards.
AAATGCCCGTCCCAAATTACGCAAAAACCAAATCCTCGGTAGTCGTGAAGATGGATTGGTAGTTATCGCCCAAGCGATGCCTGACTTAGGTAATGCTGCCGACAAGGGTGAAAACGAATTCCGTAATAATGCCCGTTATGATATCAATGCCAATGCCGCCAAGCAGTTATTATCGGCTTTTGGAAATAACATTGCCAGCAGCCGGATTGCAGGTAATGTCAATCTGAGTGGTAATATCACCGCCGTTGCTCCCATCTCGCTAGCATCGCCACCACAGCCACAAACAACCCAAGTCACCACATCACCTAACGAGATTACTTTTACTGCCCCCAATGCCCCAGCAGAGGCTAATGGTAAAGTTTCTCGCAGTACCCGTAGAAATCTTTTGCCTCTTCCCAAGTCACCAGTATCGGCAAATCCTGCTGTGAATAGCTTGAATAGTCAATTAATGCCCTTGCAAGCTGCGAACTCGATGTTAAATACGGCAACATCCACATCCATTCCCACTCCTGAAAGCAGCACCAATTTGCAAAACTCCTTTCCTACTCCTTCGAGCTTGTCTACATACCCACAAACCACAGCCAATACTGCCCAAATTAACTACGTGCGGATTAACCCAGGAACCATAGAGTTTTCAGCACCGGAAGCAGGAATAAATCAAGTGGCATCGGCAACAACACAACCCCTGCAACCCATGCAAACAATGTCCGTCGCACCAATGCCATATAACCAAAGCACCCTAGCTGCTGCCACAGGATTACGATATCGAGTTATAGTTCCCGTAACCGGGGAAAGAGACGAAGAAGTCGTACGTTTCCTCGCTCCTGGCGCATTCCGTATCAACAGACAAGGGCAAGCATTAATTCAAGTGGGAGTATTCAGTAATACTTTCAATGCCGAACAAATGTTAAGAGTTTTGAATAACAACGGTTTGAGAGGGGCGATCGAACCGTTAAATTAATTAAATTTAATTAAAGTATTGGGCATTATTTCCCTAATGTCCAATTGCTCAATTCATTACTATTTGATTGGGTTATCTGGGAGTTTTCGCAAACAAATAACTCGTATCCAGTTCGGTTAGTTATCATTCATTTTTCTCCGCGTCTCCCCATCTCCCTATCTCCCCATCTCCCCATCTCCCTATCTCCCCATCTCCCTATCTCCCCATCTCCCCATCTCCCTATCTCCCCATCTCCCCATCTCCCCATCTGTATTTATCACAACTCTTTAGGCAAAGCTGATATCACTCTCTTCTACTTCCACGATCGCTCTCATTTTAGATGCAAATAGCTCATCAGTGCGATCGCTCTTTTCGGGGCTAAATTGTTCGATGGGGGCATGATGGCTTGCTGGCGGTAAAGCTGCTGGTAAAAACTTTACCATTTGCGTTGCCACATGGGATTGATTGTCTGCATCCACCACTTGGAGATTCGGGATTGGAGGTTTGCGAATTACCGCCCATTCCGGTATCTTTTCTGGTTGTTCCTCTTTATACTTATTTTCAATATCGCTATCAATAGTTTTCGCAGTATGATTCAATGCTGGGATTGAGCTAGATACTGAGATGAAGTGAGAATTATCTGAATAATTACTAGTTGGGGAAACAGATGGCAATACTGGCATGGCACTCAAACTTTCGGGGAATTTACTGCAAATCAAGCGTTCAAATTCCATATTGAAGTGAAATGTCGCCTGTTCCCGTCGCTGCCAAATTGTGAGAATTTGTTGGACAGAAAAGGCTTTGTATCTACCCTGATATAATGCTTCGACAACGGCTAAATGCAACCAATTGACTGGAAATTGGCTTTCCCAATGCAGAACTAAATCACTGGCTTGATAGCCACTGAGGTCGAAACTATAATGTGTTAATAAGGCGATCGCTAAGTCGATGTAGGTGTCCGAGGTTGGTGCGAACACTTGATTTTCGACTTGAGGCAGTAAACAGAGATTTGGCTCCCGTCGCATATAGCTTATTGTGCTTTTTGCTACAGTTGTATATACCAAGTGTTTCTTTATCTAAAAAAGAAGTGTTCTTAATTCTACTGGTAAGGAGCCATTTAGGAAACGATATATGGTGAATTTATTTTTGGCACTCGTCCAATTGCGACTAATGCTTGATACACCATAGCTGCGACTTCGCCGCGTGTGGCATCCCGGCTCGGTTGAATTTGCTGAATATTTGGATAATTAACGATGATATTGTGAATTGTAGCTGAGATAACTGCTGTCCGTGCTGACTGGGGAATTAAGTTTAAATCGCTATATTTTTCTAATTTATCTTTATCAGTTTTAGTTTTGGCTAGAGATAGTCCGAGTCCACTCACTAGGGAAACAATTACTTGCAATCGTTGTACATTTTGATTGGGGCGAAAAGTGCGATCGCTAAATCCGCCGACAAATCCTCCACTGGCTGCTAGTCTGACTGCTTGATATGTCGGAGATTCCGGGGGAATATCCACAAAGTCGGGAATCCCACGTTTGGCTGGTGGATGAAATGCTGCTGCGACTAATTCTGCATATTCTGCCCGTGTCATTGGTTGATTGGGTTGGTAGGAACCATCGGCAAAACCGTTACTTAAGTTCAGACTTGCTAGAGAGCAAATGAAAATTTCTGCCCAATGCCCCACCACATCTGTAAATGAAGTTATGTCGGCAGGCGGAGTCACAATGTAGGGCGAAATTATGGGTTTTAAAATTCCTTGTGTCACCAAACCTTGATAAATTAGGGTGGCGACTTCGGCACGGGTAATATCTCTTAATGGTTCGAGTTGTTCCCGTTGGGGATGGTTGACAACTAATAGGTTTTGTGTAGCGATGGCGATCGCCTGAATTGTATCGTGGGGAATTTGGGTGCGATCGCTGTAAATTGAAATTACATGGGGATTATTGCCGCGCAACTTCAACCCGTTGGCGATGGCAGATATGGCTTGACACTTAGTTACATTTAGATTGGGGCGAAAAGTCTCATCAGGGAAACCATTGAGGAAGCCTGCGTTTACAGTCGCAGCGATGGCAGGTGCAGCCCAAAAGTCTCTGGCGATATCACTAAAATTCGGAATTTGATTTTTTGTCTGTACCTGAAAAGCCTGGGCAATCACAGTCGCAAATTGGGCGCGATTTATGGGTGCATTCGGGGCAAATGTCCCATCCTCTAAACCAGTCATCGAACCTTTTTTGACTAAGGTTTCGATAAATTCAGCCGCCCAATGTCCATTAATATCAGGAAAAATCCTGTTTGTTGCGACTTTCTCATCGGTAGTGGCAACAAATTCAATTAAACCTCTCACCCGAACCGGATTCACAAAGTTGCCTGCGGAGAGCAACTTATTGGTAGTGATATTTTGAATATCAAAATCACCATTATCTCGAAAGGTATTCCCCGCCGGATGTTGGGAGTTCCCTAAATCGGGAATCGCATTGCCGTTGATTAATAAACCACCCAGAGGATTGTTTTCGACAAGATTATTGCGTAGGATTGGACGAGTATCGCGAGATAATGCGATCGCAATTTGATTATGACTAAGTTGATTATTTGCGACTAATGGGGCGGCGGTATCACTAATAGCCAAGCCCAAGCCATTTTTTTGAAAAGTATTTCGTAAAATTTCGCCCTTGCTATTTCGGGAAAATACGATGCCACCAGCATTGTTTTGGATAATTAGATTATCGATAATTGCCGGTTTCGCATTCCCGCTTACAAACAAACCTTCCCTACCACAATTAGTAAAAGTATTATTTGCCAAAGTCGGATTCGTAGACTCAATCCAAACCCCAGTTCCTTTAACAATGCTATTTATCACCGTCGTTCCCAGCAAACTGGTATCTTCGAGCAGCAACAAAGTAATATTTTGCCAGCCAAAAGTGGGACTGTTGTATTCGCCACTTCCAGAAATAACAATTTCTTGCCCCTGATTTGACTCATTTCCCACCAAACTTACGCCCTGGGGAATAATCAACGGGAATTTTTCGCCACTCGCAGCACTATAAGTACCAGGTGCAAGTTGAATCATTGCTGGATGCTTTGATTTTACACCTTGGATAGCACGAGTAATCGTTTTCAAGGGCGCTAACCGTGACCCAGCATTGGCATCATTTCCAGTCACGGGATTGACGTAGATTGTGGCAACGAGGGAGTTCATAAGGAATGGGGGCAGGGAAACAATTTAAAGATTCACAGGAGAGGATACAGGTACAAGGATAAATTATAAAGACCAAAAAAGTTGATGTTTATACTTCCCCAAAGTGCTAGTCCATAAAAATTGACGTACTGCAAACCGATAGCCAGGCGCTTTTTTGTAAATTTTGTAGTATCGATGGTAACTTAATATGTCAGGCAGTCTCACAAACTAGCAAATTCACTAGCAAAATCACCCAAGCTGATGATTGAAGTTGAGCATTTAAGTAAAATATACGGCTCTACCGCAGCCATTACCGACGTGACATTTAACGTCGAGGAAGGCGAAATCTTGGGATTTTTAGGTCCCAATGGTGCGGGTAAAACCACAACTATGCGGATTTTATCTGGATACCTACCAGCTACAAATGGTACAGCTAAGATTGCTGGTTTTGATGTCCATGAAAATTCCCTCTCAGTACGTCAACGTATTGGTTATTTACCAGAAAACCCTCCCTTATATCCCGAAATGACAATAGAAGGGTTTTTGGATTTCGTCGCCAGAATCAAAGGAGTTCCCGCAGGCGATCGCCCAGAAAAAGTTAAAATAGCTTTAGAAAAGTGTAATTTGAGCGATCGTCGTCACACAATCATTCGCAAACTTTCCAAAGGCTACAAACAACGAGTCGGTATTGCCCAAGCAATAGTTCATGATCCCCCAGCAATCATTCTCGATGAACCTACAGTCGGACTTGATCCCCGACAAATCATCGATGTGCGGAATTTAATCAAAAGTTTAGCAGGAAGCCACACAATCGTACTTTCGACACATATTTTGCCGGAAGTCAGCATGACATGCAACCGTATTGCCATTATTAACAAAGGTAAAGTCGTTGCCACAAACACTCCAGAAAACCTGATGACGCAGCTCACAGGCGGTTCTGGGTACGAATTAGAAATTAGTGGCGAGGCAAATTTAGCCAAACAGGTGTTGCAGCAATTAGTAGACGTGATTTTGGTAGAATCAATTCCAACTGTGGGAGCCAACGGAATCCCACTGCCGCAAAACCGCACTTGTTTGCGAGTCATCACACAACCAGGAAGTGAACCTGGGAGTGATATTGCAGCTATATTACTGCAAGCAGGTTTTCAGTTATACGAAATGCGTCGTGTTAGCGCTACCCTGGAAGATGTGTTTTTACAGCTAACGACTGAAGAGAAAACTCTAGAAATCAGAGAAACAGAAGAATCTACAGTCGAATCAACCGAAACCGCAGAAGGAGAAGGCGAATAAATGGGTGTCATATTCAGTAACATTATTGCCATTTATCGGCGAGAATTACAAAGCTACTTTGTGTCACCATTAGCATATGCGATCGCGGGAATTTTTTGGTTTTTGGCGGGTTTATTTTTCGTCATCATTCTCCAAGATATCCTTCAGTTTGTAAATAATTTGGATATCCAAGGACAGCAATTTCCCGGTTCGGTTCCTCCCTTTGATGTTCCTTACGAATTTGTCCGAGCCTTCCTCGACAGAATGGGTTGGTTACTGTTATTTATACTGCCAGTTTTATCAATGAGTTTATATGCTGAAGAGCGTAAACGCGGAACCCTAGAATTACTTGCCACATCACCAATCACGAATTGGGCTGTTGCAGTAGGTAAGTTATTGGGAGTGCTAACATTTTTCATAGCGATGGTAGTACCAATGATGATATTTGAAGCTATTGTTTTGAGTGCAGCCAGTCCGGCGATATCACCGGGAATAATTTTTCTGGGTCATTTAGCGTTAATTTTGCTAGCAGGGGCAATTCTATCTATCGGTATGTTTATTTCTTCGTTGACTGATAGTACAATCCTATCCGCAGTTTTGACCTTTGCAGTAATTCTATTACTATTATTTGTCGATTTAATTGCCACAAACATCGGCGGATTCGCAGGAGATGTCCTCGGTCATTTATCGCTCTTGAAACATTACAATAATCTCATTCAAGGCATCTTCGACACTAGTAGTTTAATCTTATTTTTTAGCTATATTGTTTTAGGAATTTTCCTCACAGCACAATCAATAGATGCGTTACGTTTCCAAAGGCAATAATTATCTTTTGGAGAATTTGACAAATGAAATATGGGCATTAGGTATTGATTTACTATTGACAATAAATAAAGAAAATGCCTATATTCTCTGTCTTTAATAACTAAATAAACAATAATTAATAAATCATAGCTAAATAATGAAACAAATTAAACCCAAAAGAACTTGGAAACTATTATTTTTACTTGGTCCCTTCCTCCTAACTACAGGCTTAGTCATCGGTTTAATTAGTGGGAAATGGGGAATTACTCCACTATTATTTTTAATCCCTGGAATCATTATTATCATTGCTTGGTTTATCTGGCAAAGTCAGACAACTAAGTGGTGGGCAAAACGTTCTACCCAAGCAGGAACAAACGCATTATTAGCAACAGTAGCTGTATTAGCAATATTGGGACTAATTAATTTTTTAGGAAGTCGCTACCACTTCCGAACAGATTTAACCGAAGCAAAATTATTTAGCCTCGCGCCCCAAACCCTTGAACTAGTCAAAAAATTATCTCAACCAGTCAAAGTATCCATATTTGATGTTAATCAAAATCCTCAAGACCGTGACTTACTCGAAAATTATCGTCGTCAAAGTGATAAATTTCAATTTGAGTATATTGATCCCCAAGCTAGACCTGTTCTCGCCCGCCAATTTGGAGTCAAACAACCAGGTGAAGTTTATTTAGAAAGTAATCAAGAACGTAAACTAGTACAAGTAGTTAATCAAAGCGATCGCCTTTCGGAAATTCGCCTGACTAACCGCTTAGAACAAGTTATCTCCGGTAAAGCCACCAAAGCTTACTTTCTCCAAGGACATGGAGAATATCAACTGACACCGGGCGAAAATGCCATTTCCCAAGCAGTTCAAGCCCTAAATGATAAAAACTTCACTACCGAGCCGCTAAACCTGGCAGAACAAGGCAAAATTCCCGAAGATGCCAACGTCATTATTATTGCAGGTGCAAAACGTGCCCTCTTCGACAACGAAGCCCAAGCCATACAAGACTACCTCAATCGTGGCGGAAATGTCTTTCTGATGATAGACCCCGATACCAACCCCAAACTCGATCCCCTACTCAACGCCTGGGGTGTAAAACTAGATAATCGCTTGGCTGTACAGCCCGCAGGTAAGTATGGTCCAGCCGTTATCATTGTCACCCAATACGGCAACCATCCCATCACCAAAGACTTTGGCAATAGCATCTCGTACTATAATTTTGCCCGCCCGATCGCTACAACCCCCGTCAACGGTGTCCAAAGCACTCCATTACTACTTACAAAACCATTCCCCGATTCCTGGGCTGAAAGCGACCAAAAAAGCGAAAAACTAGAATTTAACGAAGGTAAAGATATTAAGGGACCACTTAATTTAGGTATCGCTTTGACTAAAAAAGTCAATGCATCCACACCTAACAAAGAATCCCGTCTAGTCGTAATTGGAAACTCAGACTTTGTGACTGATGGTTTATTTCAGCAACAACTTAATGGAGATGTATTCCTCAACTCTGTCACTTGGCTAAGTCAACAAGATCAACAACCCCTTTCGATTCGACCAAAAGAAGCAAAAAACCGACGTATTAATCTATCCACAGCACAAGCAATACTGCTGCAAATCTCATCACTATTAATTTTGCCTTTTCTGGGTTTTCTCAGCGCAGGTTTACTGTGGTGGCAAAGAAGATAATTTTTCATCTCCTGAATACCGGATGATGAGGGGGAGAGGGGGAGAGGGGGAGAAATAGTAATAAGTTATGTAACTTTACAGTTTGCGTTTACGAATCGATTAAATACCTAATTAAATACCCATTAACTATTCATGAAACTACAACGAACAACTTTAATATTGCTATTGATGGCGTTGGGTTTGGGTAGCGTTGTCTACTTTTTGGAAAGTCAAGGGTTGACACAACGTCAGGAGTCACAAGAAAACAAACAGCAGATTTTTACCTTTACTGCTGATGATGTGCGATCGCTAAATATTAATCAAGGTAATCTCAATATTACTATTGAACACAGCACTAGTCCCAACCCTCCAAAATGGCTTTTGAAATCGCCGGTATCCTCACCTGCAAACAATGCATCCGTATCTTATCTAATGGATTTGCTAGTCCAAGGAAAAATTGAGCGTGTTATTGATGCTTCTAGTAACCAATTAAATGAATTCGGTTTAGATCAACCGATGGCAACTATTGAAATTAAGCTCAAAAACCAGAAAAATTATCAATTAATTTTGGGTAAGCCTGATTTTAACGACCGTTTTTTATATGCTCAAACTAAAAATAGCAATCAAGCCGATGGCAAAATAAATGTATTATTAGTCTCCAAAGATTTCAGTAATGCTGTGAATCGGGAATTGTCAGAATGGCAACAAACAAACAATACTCCGCCCAATAATCAAATGCCAAATTCTACACCTTTACCTGTACCAACTTTCACTCCATCACCCTAAAAAATCAACAACTTTCAATTTTTAATCTTGCTTCCCATCGCACTTTATAAGTCAATACAGCACTTGAATGACTCAAAAATAGGAATGTAAATTTCAAGATTCAGTTATCTTTTCTTGAAAATACCTATGATTCTCAATTACTTTTGCATTAGGTAAAGAAATAAGCAGGTCGATGATTGGTTTATGTTTTTTGTGGAACTTCAATAATTCTAAATAAGCAAGCGGCACAATTAGAGGCCAGAAAATAGTTGCGATCACTAATATCACACAAGAAATATAGCGCGTTTGCACACTCATCTCTGGATCATTTATAAAAAAAAATAACCATTCCTTAAAGAATAAGGCAGCTAACAAAGTATAAAAAGCTAACAACAAATACATCATAATTCACAATACTGCAATAATTAAACTGTGACAGAAGCAGCACCTATTGAGTTACTCATCTACTGATATCAAATTTGAAAATCTCAAACCTCAAGTAACTGAAAAAGAAACTCTGTTTACGTATCAAAATATTATTGTGATGTTGTCAACAAACAGTTGGTCGAGCATAATCCTCTACTCTTTTCCCAAGCGTTAAACACAATAAGTTACATATTATACAAAATTTTAATCAGAAGATTTTGATTTAGTTATTGTCTCATTGTAAACCTATTTTTAAAAATTGACATGAGATTATCTACGTAAATATGTTACATTGCTGTCACAATATATATAGTTCAAACAATTACTTTTACCAAGTTTTATTTAGCTTTATAATAACTTTTTCATAGGCTTTTCAGTAAAATTAACTACATAATGAGCATTAATGATGTTGTATTTTTGGCTGGAAGCATGATTTTGTAAAAGTGACGCTTTTTACTGGCAGATAAATACGTAGAATAAGTTACGTTCAAAAAATATTGTGCAAACAACCTTATATAGTAGAAAAATTAGGTAAATAATCGGCAAATAAATATAATTTGATGACAAGTCCAACAGCTACTCTACTAATTTCCTGTCCTGATCACAAAGGGCTAGTTGCGAAAATCGCCAATTTTATTTATGCAAATGGAGGTAATATAATTCACGCCGATCAACATACAGATTTTGCGGCTGGATTGTTCTTAACCCGTTTAGAATGGCAATTAGAAGGGTTTAACTTATCCCGCGATTTGATTGCACCTACATTTAATGAGTTCGCCAAGCGTCACGAAGTGTTCGCTCAACCGTTAAAAGCTAAATGGGAACTGCATTTTTCGGATACTGTCCCACGAATTGCCATCTGGGTGAGTAAACAAGACCATTGTCTCTACGATTTAATTTGGCGACATCGGGCACGAGAGTTTGCGGCGGAAATACCTCTAATTATCAGCAATCATCCCAATTTAAAATTTGTGGCAGACCAATTTGGAATTGATTACCATCATATTCCAGTCACAAAAGAAAACAAAGTCGCACAAGAAACCCAACAACTTGAAGTATTGCGGCAATACAACATAGACTTAGTCATATTGGCAAAGTACATGCAGATTTTAAGCGCAGATTTTGTGGCTCAGTTCCCCCAAGTAATTAATATCCATCATTCATTTTTACCTGCTTTTGTCGGTGCAAACCCTTACCATAAAGCCTTTGAACGTGGTGTCAAAATTATTGGGGCGACAGCACATTATGTCACATCAGATTTGGATGCTGGACCAATTATTGAGCAAGATGTGGTGCGGGTTAGCCATCGTGACGAAGTTGCAGATTTGATTCGCAAAGGTAAGGATTTGGAACGAGTTGTCTTGGCAAGGGCTGTGCGATCGCATTTGCAAAATCGTGTTTTAGTGTATGGTAATCGCACAGTAGTATTTGAGTAAAGTCAGAAAACCTGAACTGAATGCATAATTAAGAAAGATTAAGACACACTCATAAATTCCCAATCTCAGACATCAATGAGTCAAACAGCTTTAAATTTAGTTGCTATATCTATTTTCTTAATGACCATATCAACTCTACTTGGACCATTAATCAACTTATCACCAGCAGTCCCAGCCGTTGCCACTTTTACCATTCTAGGTATTGCCACCCTCGATAGCTTTGCACTTCAAGGTAAAGGGGGAAACGTATTTATTGATTGGGTTGCGGGATTTTCACCAGCACATCGAGAACGTATTGCCCATCATGAAGCGGGGCATTTTTTGGTAGCTTACAAGTTAGGCATTCCCATTACTGGCTACACTCTCAGCGCTTGGGAAGCTTTAAAACAAGGACAAACTGGACAAGGCGGCGTGAGTTTTAATGATGCTCAGTTAGCAACACAACTTCAGCAGGGAAAAATTACCGCCCAAATGTTGGATCGATATTGTACGGTATGGATGGCAGGTATTGCCGCAGAAACAATAGTTTATAGTAATGCCGAAGGGGGTAAGGATGATAAAACCAAGCTGGCAGGAGTATTGAAGAGTTTAGGTTTTGTGGAATCTACTTGCGAGCAAAAACAAAGATTTTCTGCCCTGCAAGCAAAAACTATCATCGAAGAAAATTGGTTAGCCTATCAAACCTTAGTCACAACTATGCAGCAACGTGCATCGGTTGAGGAATGTATTAATGTATTGAGTGTTGAATCATAATCTTTGGCTCAATATTTTTTGTCCAATTCCCATGACTTAAGATGAAACAGCTCGCAAATGCGATCGATGGGATACATGGGCATCACAACCGATAACGCGATCGCGTCCTGATGCTTTTGCTTCTAATAAATACTCGTCAGCACGGTGCAACAAGCTAATACCTTTAGCATCGTCGTCATCACACAAACAAACTGTTCCCAAGCTAATGGTGACTTTAATTGCCAGGGTATTATTGATCGCAAATGGCTGTTCACTGACGATACGGTTGAGGCGCTTTGCCACCACTAGCGCTTCTTTACAAGTTGTATTATCTAAAATAATGACAAATTCCTCTCCCCCATAGCGGAAAGGTGTTTCATGAAAGCGCAAATTTTTCTTCAACCGCATACATAACAGTTGTAGTAGTCTGTCACCAACTAAATGTCCGTAGGTGTCATTAACTTTTTTAAAGTAATCTACGTCCAGAATAATTAAACTCAAAGGTGAATTTTGAGTCCGTGCTTTGTTAATTTGCCGGGGTAAATCCCATTCCAAAGCACGACGATTATTTAATTCTGTCAGCGCATCTGATAAGGCGATGGCGCTTAATAAATCGTTTGTGCGAATCAGATCGCGATATTTGTGTGCTTTTCGTAAGCCTACCGTCAATTGAGCAAGCAGTAAGTTTCCTCTAGCAGAGGATTCTACCAACGAATCACTATTGGCATTTTCTGGAAGCCACCATATATAAGCATCAGCACCTTGACGTAATGCTGCGGAAACCATTTCGGATTCCCAGGAATAACCACGATGACTACGTTCTGCTAGTACATGGCTGCGATCTTCTAGAAGGATGCAATGGATCCACGATAACTTTGTCTGTTCTTTGAGCCAACAGCACAATCCCATGCTGCCATCCAAGCTAGCTTGCACAATGATGACATCAGGTGGCGCATGTTGAATGCGAGCTACAGCCTGATTCAAATTGGCGATAATTTCAATCTTAAAAGCGCTATGATCGCGACTCCGATCCGGAAGTGTTGCGAAAAAGCGATCGCTTCCAAAGACCAGAATGGATATGTTCATGCTTTGCTTTCTGCCCTGTTTCTACTTAATCAGAATAAACACTATCAAATCTACTAGCACTCCTTGTAATTACTGAATACAAACGGGTTTTTACTGAGGGGTAATACCCCATATTCTCAGTTATTACCGCTAGTACCCTGAGCTATTTCTAATTTTAGTCACCTCTTGATAATCTAATATCTCCTCTAACTATCGGGGTTAATTCTTATGCTACCTACTGTCGGCTTTTACTTATTTTTTTTAAACAGTAAAAATACTGAATAATCTTACGAAGTATAAATATACTACTGTATTTTCCTTGTAATACTCATTCTTACGTAATTAGCAAGTAAATAATATCTTGGACAAACACAATCGAAAATTCCCAGATGTTGGCAAAAATTGTAGTTCAGATAACTATTGTTCAACATCTATGGTGTAGCCAGCTGCAACAATTGCCTGTCTAATCGACTCTGCCGATGCCGACGATTCTACAATTACAGTTTTTGCATTCACATCTATATTTATCTTCGCATTTGGCTCTACAACCTGAATTGATTCAGTAATTGTCTCAGCACAATGATTACAAGAAATATCGGGAACATTTAATTTTAGTGCCATAAAAGAAAACGACCTCAGTAAAAATTTGGCGAAAAATTTGAGTAAATGCAACCAATGTACGGGAAATTGCGGAAATCGAAATATAAATCTAGTAGTTATGTGATTAGCGATCGCTAAGTAATGACTCAGAACTGTATTATCTTAATGAAGCTAACGTAACCGTTACATCACCCGAAAGTGGGAAGACTGTGCAACTTCCTTAGTGTCACAATACTCTTGATTATTGGGACATATATGGTTATGACTTCCATAAAAATGTCAAGATATGGCAAAGTACCGATGAAATCACCGAGTCGGCAAATGACTAAAAAATAATTTTATTGATTTTATGGCATTGAGAGGCTTCTCTACGGCATACTTTGTCATAAATAGAATATTGGGAATAGGGCATGGGCTGTAGTTTTTCCATCGGAGATAACTAAACGATATTAGTCTCGGAGTCAATTAACTATCTCCATGCCCAATCAGGGAGTTGCCATAACCGACTCCCTTCCCAATGCTTAATGCCCATTCCCTAGTTAATAAAAGTCCCATGTCTTCCAACTCACAGTACCTAAGTGGTAGCGACATTCGCCAAAAATTCCTTGACTTCTTTGCACAACGCGGACACCAAGTGCTACCAAGTGCCTCTCTCGTGCCAGAAGACCCTACGGTACTGCTGACGATTGCGGGGATGCTACCATTTAAACCGATATTCTTAGGACAGCGCACTCCGGAATTTAAACGGGCGACGACTTCGCAAAAATGTATCCGCACCAACGATATTGAAAATGTCGGTGTGACTAAGCGTCACCACACATTTTTTGAAATGTTGGGTAATTTTAGTTTTGGTGATTATTTTAAAGAACAAGCGATCGCTTGGGGTTGGGAAATCTCTACGCAAGTATTTGGTTTACCCAAAGAACGTTTGGTAGTCAGCGTTTTTGAAGAAGACGACGAAGCTTTTGCAATTTGGCGCGATCAAATAGGTGTCACTGTAAAGCGGATTCAACGCATGGGTAAAAAAGATAACTTTTGGGAATCTGGTCCCACTGGTCCCTGCGGTCCTTGTTCGGAGATATACTACGACTTCCATCCCGAACTTGGGGACGACAATATCGACTTAGAAGATGACACCCGGTTTATCGAGTTTTATAACCTGGTGTTCATGCAATACAACAAAGATGCAGCCGGAAACTTAACCCCACTTACCAATAAGAATATAGATACGGGGATGGGTTTAGAGAGAATGGCACAAATTCTCCAACAAGTCCCCAACAACTACGAAACTGATTTAATATTCCCCATCATCAAAACTGCGGCGGACATTGCCGGGATTGAATATACCAAAGCTGACGAGAAAACCAAAATATCATTAAAAGTCATCGGCGACCATATTCGCTCAGTTGTCCACATGATTGCCGATGAAATCCGCGCCTCCAATACGGGACGGGGTTATATTTTACGTCGTTTGATTCGTCGTGTTGTCCGTCATGGGAGATTAGTGGGCATTTCCGGGGAATTCACTACCCAAGTCGCCGAAACCGCAATTGCACTCTCAGAATCTGCTTATCCTGGAGTCAGGAAGCGGGAAAATGCCATCAAAGCTGAATTGCAACGGGAAGAAAGCAACTTCCTCAAAACCTTAGAACGGGGTGAAAAATTACTCGAAGACATCATTAATAAAGCCAAACAGGAAAATCAAACTACAATTAGCGGTGTTGATGTCTTCAAACTCTACGACACCTACGGTTTTCCCCAAGAACTTACCGCCGAAATTGCCACAGAAAACGGTTTGGCGATCGATGAAACTGGCTTTGTTGAGGAGATGGAAAAACAAAAACAAATGGGACGAGATGCCCATGAAACCATTGATTTAACCGTCCAGGGAACCCTCGACAAATTAGCCGAACATATTACAGTCACTGATTTCGTCGGTTATACAGAACCCGTCGCTACCTCCAAAGTTGAAGCCATTTTAATCAATGGAGTTGCCGAAGAAGAAGCCGAAGCCGGAACCGAAATCCAAATTCTCCTCGACAAAACCCCCTTCTACGCAGAATCAGGGGGACAAATCGGCGACAGGGGTTACATTTCCGGTGACGGAATCGTTATCCGCATCGAAGATGTGAAAAAAGAATCCGACTTTTTTGTGCATTTTGGACGAGTGGAACGGGGAACAATCCGAGTCGGAGACACTGTCACGGCTCAAATTGATCGCGCCTGTCGTCGTCGTGCCCAAGCAAACCATACCGCAACGCACCTATTACAAGCAGCATTGAAGAAAATTGTCGATGACGGCATTTCTCAAGCGGGTTCCTTAGTAAGTTTCGATCGCTTGCGGTTCGACTTTAATTGTCCTCGCGCACTCACACTCGAAGAAGTCCAACAAGTCGAAGAACAAGTAAACACCTGGATTGCCGAGGCATATCCCGCCAAAATCGAAGTCTTACCCTTAGCAGAAGCAAAAGAAAAAGGCGCTACCGCCATGTTTGGGGAAAAATACGGCGATGAAGTCCGGGTAATTGATTTTGCAGGCGTTTCCATGGAATTATGCGGAGGAACTCACGTCAGTAATACTGCGGAAATAGGTGTATTTAAAATTATCTCCGAAACGGGAATTTCCTCCGGTGTCCGCCGAATTGAAGCGGTTTCCGGTAGCGCAATTTTAGACTACCTAAATGTCCGGGATAAAGTTGTTAAAGATTTGAGCGATCGCTTTAAAGTCAAACCCGACGAAATTTCCGAAAGAATCACTGGATTGCAAAACGAAGTCAAAAACTTGCAAAAAGAAGTCGGTAGCTTGAAAGGAGAACTTGCGATCGCCAAATCCGACAGTTTGTTAGCAAATGCGGAAACCATCGGCGCATTTAAAATACTTGTTGCCCGCATAGATAACGTTGACGCAGCATCATTACAAACCGCAGGGGAAAGATTGCAGCAAAAACTCGGTACAAATGCTGCCGTCGTTCTTGGTTCAGTGCCGGAAGAAGGAAAAGTTAGCTTAGTTGCTGCCTTCGGTGCAGACGTGAATAAAAAAGGACTTCTTGCAGGTAAATTTATTGGGGGAATTGCCAAAATTTGCGGTGGTGGAGGCGGTGGAAAACCAAATTTAGCCCAAGCAGGGGGACGAGATGCCAGTAAATTGGATAGTGCGATCGAGCAAGCTAAGAATGATTTGATTTCTGGTTTAGGTTAGTTTTTGTAGTGCGGGCATCTTGCCCGCTTTTCAGCATCTACAATACTTTATATAATCAAAGACAGAAAATGAAACAGAAAAAACAATTTACTGCGATCGTTGAACGTGAAGATGACTGGTACGTTGCACTTTGCCCAGAATTAGATATTGCTAGTCAAGGTAAAACAATTGAAGAAGCAAGGGATAATTTAGTCGAAGCAGTAGAATTATTTTTTGAAACTGCATCTAGCTCTGAGATTGAAGAGAGGGTACATACGGAAGTATTTGTAACACGCTTAGAAGTGAGCGTTGGGTAAATTGCGTATTCTTTCAGGTAGGGAAGTCTGTAAAATCCTTGAGCAAAATGGTTTTATCCAGGTACGTCAACGTGGTAGCCATATTATTATGCAATTACAAATCGAAGGTTCAACTGTAACTGTTCCTGTACCAGATTATGATGAATTGAAAACAGGTACTTTACGGTCAATTATTCGTCAATCGGGACTTTCTCGTATTCTTTTTGAGGTTGATTAGAAGGACGAGATGCCAGTAAATTGGATAGTGCGATCGGGCAAGTTAAGAATGATTTGATTTCTGGATTGGGTTAGGTTTTTGTAGTGCGGGCATCTTGCCCGCTTTTTTGTATGTATTTTGGATGCAGTAGGGAGCAAGATGCTTCCATTATATTCCTAAGTTTTTTATTATTAAAACCATCGAATCCTTACAGACAATCTCATCGAACTTTTGATAAATCCGCTATCATAATTGATTAATCCCAAAGCCAGCTTACGCAACCAACGGCAGCACCAACAGCACCTCCAATTACAGTTCCAACTGGACCAAATACACTACCTATTGCCGCACCTCCTAACATGAGAGCAGGAATAATTCCAGCATCAATCATCTTTTTTTTAATTATATTTTTTTGTATGTCATCAAAGTTTATTTTTGGAATTTCATATTGTGCACCTACACCTACACATTGTTCATCTTCACCATAAAATCGCCAGTTCGGGTCTTTGGATTCTTGATTTTTTCTTGATTTATTTATTCTATCTGCTGTAGCAATTAAAAAAGGTAATATGCCTTTTTCGTTCATCCTAGCAAAAATTTGCGTGTAAAGTTCTCCTAACCACTCTTTACCATCTGGGGTTGTCCTACATTCATTATCTACAGCTAAAGACGGAATATTATTGGCTATTTCATCATCGGTAAATTTGGAAATTTCTTTTCTAATCAATTCTGTTCTTTTTGCTAATTTTTCTTTATATTTCTCCGGCTTAACAGAATTAGCATAAGTAAAAACAATAATAGCGTGTTCCCATATCTTAGGCGTAAATGCTTCTGAAATCAGCTTAATTCCTCGTTTCTCATCACCTGTCACCCTTGTCTCATCAAGACGACTAACAAACCACATTAAGTCTAGTTCGCTTACTTTTGATTGCATCAATTCTAAGTAATTTTTATCATTCCCTGCCTCTTCTACATCGTCACATAATCCTGGTGTATCAAAAATAGTAAATTCAATATTATTAATTTCTCCGTCATATGCTTTAACATCCATTGTTGTTGCTTCATCATCTCCTACTTGAGCGATTTCCTTACCCATCAGTGAATTCACGGTACTTGACTTACCGACTCCTGTTCGTCCAACTAAAAGGAAAACAAATTTTTGACGCTGGGCAGATTTTATCTTTTCGATAAAAGATTGTAGTGCAGCTTTAGCCGCTTGAGCCATTTCTTGAGCCATCTCAATTGGATTATTTCTAGTGCTATTCTCAGTCATATCTTTTTTCTAAGATTACTACTATCATTAAGATACCCAACGAGGTTATAAAAATTAATCTCAAACTTAATTTAGCCGGTAGTTCCCGCAGGATAGTCACTAAATTTAGAATTTCAGTAGGTTGGGTGAAATGAAGTATAACCCAACATTAAATGTTCTTATAAACCAGAAATCTTGTGTTGAGTTACGATGCAAAGTAGATAATTCATAAAAACTCAGAATTCTTGTAGCGACTGTGTTAAAAGTCGAGCGATCGCAATAATCCGAATTTGACGGCTTCCCCTGTAATATTAAAATTTCATTGGCAATAGGTTTAAAACTATTTCATTTCTGCAAAAGTTGTAAGATATTTTGCAATTTTAAATCGCTCCAATTCAAGGTGACTGAACTCTGAATAGTTAACTCTCCTTGTTTAACATTTGTAAATAAAGCAGAATTACTTTCAAGGGTATGAAAAAGAATATCTATTAACTGTAATTGCTGACGAGGAAGTTTATAGTATATTTTATCTTTCTCGACTCTGACTTCTTCCGGTAAAACTCCATTAGGTATTTTACCTCCTAAAAATATCTGCCACCCGGCAATTAAGGAACGATATATCAGTGACTCAGTTTCGAATTTAGGAGGATTTAACAAACGAATTTCACCTTGCAAATAATCTTTATGTAAGGTAATTTTTTCAGGCATAAAATGCAATTTTATTTGAATTTTATTAACCTCAACTGTGGCAATTAATCCTTCCTCTGTGTCTGGTTCTAAACTTTTTATTTGCTCAACCCTCGACTCTGCTTGTTGGCAAAGTGACAAAACCGTTTTTTTCTTCAATATCAATTCTTTTGATTGTGGAGCAAAAGAAATATAATCTTCAAGCATTCCTTGAATAAACTTTCCTGACTGCTGTAAACTGCCCGTGATTTTATTAAGTAAACTCATATGTTCTTGATAACAATTTTCTTGTAACAGTTATAACCTGCTTAAAAATGCTAAGTAACCGTATTTACACAGTGCGATCGCATTTGTTCGGTTTTAGGGGAAAATGCGGGAGTTATCTAGTTTCAGTACAGGCTATGTAAGCCAGGAATTATTGCGTTTATTGAGATTGAAGCAAGTGCGATCGCCAATCCAGCAGTTTTCTAATCGGTATCCTGCATCAAGCTTCACTTATCTTAACTTTATTTCATATAGATTTTTTTTGATAAATGTCTCCTTGTATCTATTAGTATGAAATAAGGTTGCACAGAAATATTCTTCTGATTTAGATATTTTCCATATAGCTGGTGAACCCATTTCCCCAAGTTTTCTAGTAGAAGCTAAACACTAATTATCTATCCTACAAATTTTCAATTTGAGGTGACTAAATGGCGGTAAAAACTTTAATAATCAATGACCAATTAATTAGTGCGCGTGAGGAAGAAACGATTCTCCAAGCAGCACAGGATGCAGGTATTCATATTCCCACACTTTGCCATTTAGAAGGTGTTTCTGATATTGGTGCTTGTCGGTTATGTTTGGTAGAAATTGCAGGTAGTAATAAGCTTTCACCAGCTTGTGTGACGCAAGTGGCTGAAGGGATAGAAGTAAAAACTAATACAGAAAGATTGCAGAAATACCGACGCACAATTGTGGAAATGTTGTTTGCAGAAGGTAATCATGTTTGCTCAGTCTGTGTCGCCAATGGCAATTGTGAATTACAAGATTTAGCAATTGAAATGGGGATGAATCATGTCCGTTTAGAATACCAATTTCCTCAACGTCAGGTAGATATTTCCCACGATCGCTTTGGTGTTGACCATAACCGATGTGTCCTTTGTACTCGCTGTGTACGTGTTTGTGATGAAATTGAAGGAGCGCATACTTGGGATATGGCGGGCAGGGGGAAAAACTCCCACGTTATCACCGATGTCAACCAACCTTGGGGAACTTCTCTAAGTTGTACATCCTGTGGTAAATGCGTTAATGCTTGTCCAACAGGTGCGATTTTTGACAAAGGTTCTAGTGTGGGTGAAATGGTACATCAGCGCGATCGCATTCAATTTATTGTGACAGCAAGGGAGAAAAAACAATGGTTTTCGTAAAATTAGCAATAGTTTCGCAATAGTATAGTTGTCATCTTATCCAAAACTTCCGGAACGCATTCAAAAGACGATGGGGTAGTAAATAAAAATGCACGCAGGTCAAAATTATGCCAGCAGAAATTTCCGGTAGCTTCCCCACGTTAAAAATCGGTTCGGAGGGTGAAAAAGTCAAAGAACTACAAAAATTATTGAACCCCAGACTTCCAGGAGTCGATAGATTTCCTATAAATGGTATTTTTGGCTCGGAAACTGAACATGCTGTTGAAACTGTGCAGTATCAATTTTTTCTCAAACAAACTGGTATTGCTGATGAAATGGTTTGGAAGTCTCTCCATGCAAAAGCGCCTGTAGGTAAACCTTTATTGCGTCGCGGGATTAAAAGCGAATTAGTCGCGATGGTTCAGGAAGTCCTAAAAGATAATGGTTTGTATGGTGGTGCAGTTGATGGGGATTTTGGCATCAATACAGAAAATGCAATTAAAAACGTTCAACGCACCCGAAAGTTGGCAGTTGATGGAATAATTGGCAATCAAACTTGGAAAGCTTTATGTGACATTGCCACTTTTGTCAGTGTTGATTAAGAAATAGTAATTGCGAAGATATAATGGGATTTTTGGGTAGGTAAATTTACTAAATTCTTGAGAGAAATTACCGATTATAAGGATGAGACAATTAACGTTTATGGTTACTGCCCTCTTTTATTTACCCCTACTCTTTCTCTCCCTTCTCAAGCATTTCAATGCATCATTCAGCAATACCAAAACAAACTCTGTTGAATCAAAATTCTTGACTTGCAAAACATCACAAAAGGCAGTCAAACTAGAGATAACCTGTTCCAGTTCCACAATCGATAATTTACTAGCTTTTTCTTGAATATTCAAAGCAATAATACCCAAGTTTAATGCTGCATTCACACAAACTTGATTATCTTCACTCTCAAATACATCCATCAAAATACCCATACTTGTGGGAATTTTCAAACCCATTTTAATTAATGCTTTCGCAGTATTAATACGAACATAAACATTACTATCTTCCAAAGCAGAAACTAAAACACAAGCAGCAATTTTTCCTTCCTCACCAAAAGAACCTAAAGCATCAGCTACAGCAGCACGAACCCGTGCATCTTGATCTGCAAAAATAGCAACTAAAGCAGGAATTACCTCACTGGGTTTGCCAATATTTGCTAATGCTAAAGCAGCTTTACTCCGAACTCTGGGATAACTATCTTGTAAAGCCAGAATTAAAGCCGGAATAGCAATTTTGGCATCTTTTATTCGACTCAAAGCTTCAGCAGCATTTGTTCTGACCCAATCATCTTGATCATGTAAAGTGAGAATTAGTGGCTCGACAGCAGCTTTCGCTTTTTGATGAAAACAACCCAATGCAAAAGCAGCACTAGCACGCACTTCTGGAGATGTATCCTCTAAAGCTAAAATTAATGAAGGAATTGTTTTCGTTAAACCAATCTTACAAAGTGATTCAATCACAGTGACGCGAATAGTAACACTTTCATTTTGTAAAGTATTTAGCAAAGCAGGAACAGAGGCTTCTGCGGCAATACCAATGTTTCCCAATGCGATAACGGCGCTGTAGCATAATTCTGGTTCGTTCAAAGCCGCAATTAAAGCAGATACCGCATTTTGAACTTCATTTTCCATTGGCAATAAAATAGTAACAGTATCCGAACTAAGATGTGAATCTTGGGCTTGTGAGTTTTGGGCTTGTAAATCCTGAGTTTGTGACTTTTTAATGCGTAATTTTCTGAAAAATAGCGATCGCAACGGTTTCACAATATTTTTCATCAAGTTTATTGCTCCCTGACGCTTTAATTTTCATATTCCCGTATCCATCTGAAACTAGTGCCAATTTCCAATCAATCTCACTAAATTAATCATTAATAACGAAGATCGAGATTTTTTAGTTGAGTCTTTCCTGTTATAAGTCCTGTTTCTCTTTGGTATGCAGCTTGTATCAAATTTAGAACACTTTTCTGGCAAGAAATCTCAGTAAACAAGAATCAAGTAAGTCTAAAAGCTCAGAAAATCGTGATTGCTTTCTACTAAGTAAAATTATCTCTGATGATAGAAAATAGAACCTCTGATAATAATACAGTTCCAAAATTTAAATTACGGAAAATTTCCTCAAAATAATCAAAAAATAATTGGTATTTTAAATACTTTTATATTCTGTACTCAGCAATACAATCTGATCAATATGTGAGTATTTAAATCGGTCTTAATTAGGGGCGATTTATCAACTAAATCTGAAGTGCAAAGAAACCTACTTTCTTCAATTTAAGCATTTAGTATCATCCTACTTATTTGCCGAGAAACTAAAACTCCCTTAATGCCAATATACTTATAGTATATTTGTACTGCTGTGTCAAGTTTGCTTAATAAATCATTCTCAGGATAAAGATTTGCAGAAATGCACTTGCCCCAAAGTTGCACTACTTGCATGGACATACAGTTCTTGGGAATTAGTTTTAGATTAGCCCTGTAGGTGATGTTTTTTTTGATCTGGCGAAACTATAGTTTTGGTGTTTGCAGGCGATCGCTGTCACAAAAAGTCATAAAAAAGTAATCTAGGCTGAAATGAAAAATCCATTGCTCATCGTAACTAAAAGCCTTTCAGTTCAAGGATTATTGATTCTGTCTTCTATTCTGTGTTCTTGTACTAGCAATTCCCAGTAACAAATCTCAGCAAGCAAATTTAAGCAAAAAGGTATCGTGATTGACAGCTTTTTTCTGGTGGTCTGTCACAATCCGTAAAAACTGTACCGTAAATTGTAACCGTTAATTGTGGTTATCAATATCAATTGTACAGTTATCCAATACAAAAGGAGAACAAGTATGAACAACGAGACCACTGGTCAAATGACATGGAAATTACCAGGTTCTACCGACTGCGCTTTGCACCTCTGGCATAATGCATAATTCATAATTCATCAGAACCTTGGCGACCTTATCAAGAATTTCCAGAATATTTTATCCCAGACCCACCTGGATTTTCTCAAGGCTACGCAACTTTTACAGCTTTGTTGAAGAAAAACTGGCAGTCGATGTAAGTACACCTTCGATACGTGAAACAGGCATTCCAATCATACATAGACTGCAAGTTCTAGTTCACAAAATATATCTCCCATTGATCAATTTTGAACAAACTAAACATTTTTTAATGTTAAGATTTGTAATTATCTGAGTGAGGAGCTTGACTCAATTTAAGCTTCGTGAATGTGTCATAGTGAAAGAGGTACTAGACTTCATGACAACCCCTGTACAGATTGCACAGTACGACCTAGAATCGTTGGTAGAGAGTTTTTTTCGAGAGACAGAGGGTAATTGGCGTTCTGAGCGGCGCTACTATACCCTCAAGAGTGGTGAGGTTGAAGAAGTAATTAGTGATATTGCGATCGCATTTTTAGAAAAAGGAAGCACGGAACTGGTTCAACTAGCTCAAAAGCATGAGTTAGCTGATACGAGTGCTTTAGTTTGCGGTTCCCAAGTCAGTTGGATAAGTAACTATTCCAAACCCGGTAGAAAACCTGTGACGGGTTCAACAGTGTTTGGGGTTCGGGAAAATATTTTGTTTCGAGATAGAGGGTTTGCAACATCTAAACCCGTAGCTGCGGAATATTTCATGCGTGAATTAAAAACTATGCATTTGCATACCGAATATGGTGGTTCGACGTATGAGGAAGAGATTAAATTGATTGGTAGTAATTATCGTACTCGTCAGACGATCATTTCCCGTGCAGGTGAGGAAATTATGATTGGGCAGTATTTAGAAAGACGGGTGATGTCTTCATAGCCGATTTTATATTTATCCAAAAATTCTTGGATAAATATAAACCTAATTATTAATTCTAATAGTAGCAAAAACTGAATTTTAAGCCGAAATCGGTTCTGCTTTTGCTAACTGTGCTTGATTAAGATCAAATCTAATTGTACATGCCGCCCAATCTTTCAAGTCGGGTGCTAGCCAAACAAGTCTCCGTAAAATATCGTCATTAACCCACAACACTAGAGGGAAATGGAATTGTTTTCGTAACTCATCGCGCATTAAGTTTGTGGAAACAATTAGCTGATTAATGGCAGTCACCGACTCCAAGCCTCTAATCATTAACGCTTCGGGTTGAGACGAACCAATTTTTGTGCGAATAGTTGTGAATAGGGTATCACTACTTGGGGGAATAATAATTTCCTCAATATCAACTGGTGAATATTCTTTTAACAAACTCAGAACATCTTGCTGTCGTTTGGAAGAGTTACAGCAAGCTAAAAGTAATGAAAAATCACCACCAGCAACTATTATTGCTCTTGCCAGTGTCTTGATGGCTGCTGTGGTATTTACCACGCTGTTTTGTGAATTAACTAAACCTATCATCACACACCCTGAGTTTGTTAAAAAAATAATGCAAACTAATAAAAATATCAGCAAAATTACCCATATGTTTGGCAATTTAATTTGGCAAGTGGGTAATTTTGTTGACATGTATTTGGGATAACCTTAGGTCGATTTTAATCAGGGTCTGGAAGATGAGGGTGAGGTGCATGACCCCACACCGAAAAGATACGTATTAGCTGAGGAATTTACTTAATTACTAGAAGTGGACAAAGTTAATGGGGAAAAGAATATGCAACTTCTTTGCATTATGTACAGTCGTAGTTTTATCATGCGGTAGTAATGAATTTTTGCGAAAATTACACGAAAATTACATATGAATTGGTTTGTCAAGTGGAGTCGCAAGCGAGGTTTTTTGACTGGGTTAGTGGCTTTGAGTATGGCTATAACGATGCTCTTTTCTTTGCCACTTTCGGCACAAATGGCTTCGCGTTTGCCCAGAACTGAATTGCGAGGAGTATGGTTAACTAATATTGATAGTAATGTTCTGTTTGAGAAAAAACGCTTAGATAATGCTTTGCAAAGTCTCAAAAATCTAAATTTCAATATTGTGTATCCAACGGTGTGGAACTGGGGTTGGACACTTTATCCTAGTAAGGTTGCGGAACGGGTTATTGGTAAAGGACTCGATCCCGAACCGGGGTTACAAGGGCGCGACATGCTCAAAGAAGTGGTGGAAAAGGGACATGAGAAGGGTTTAACAGTGATTCCCTGGTTTGAGTTTGGGTTTATGGCTCCCGCAGATTCGCAGCTAGCCAAACGTCGTCCCCAGTGGTTAACTAGTCGTCGAGATGGTACGCAAATTTGGAAAGAGGGTACTCACGATCGCGTCTGGTTGAATCCTTTTCGTCCTGATGTCCAGCAATTTATCCAAGATTTAATTGTCGAGATTGTCAAAAATTACGATGTTGATGGGATTCAATTCGATGACCATTTTGGTTTGCCGGCGGAATTAGGATATGATTCCTACACGGTAGCGATGTACAAAAAAGAACATCGGGGTAAATTGCCACCAAAGAATCCTCAAGACGCAGAATGGTTACGTTGGCGGGCAAACAAAATTACCAACTATATGAAGCAGGTGTTTAAGGCTGTTAAAGCTGTCAAAAAAGATTGCATAATTTCCGTGGCACCAAATCCACAGCGCTTTTCCTATGACTTTTATTTAGCAGATTGGGCAAGATGGGAAAGAATGGGATTAGTTGAAGAATTAGTTTTGCAAATATACCGCAATGATTTAAAGGTATTTAATAGCGAATTAGAACGACCAGAAGTGAAAGCTGCACGTAGTCACATTCCCGTAAGTATTGGCATTATTAGTGGCTTGAAGGGTAAATTTGTGCCGATGCAACAGATAGAGACACAAGTTAAAAGTGTACGCGATCGCAAGTTCGCTGGTGTCTCGTTCTTTTTCTATGAAACTCTCTGGAATATGAGTAAAGAATCTATGCCACAACGTCAAGCTAGTTTACGGGGAATTTTTCCGACACCAGTGAAATATCCAAATTTATTAGCTGATTGGAAATCCTAGAGGGGGAAGTGGGGAAAAGGGAAAAGGTAATCTCTGATTTTACCTTTATCCCTAATTTCTAGTTCCTAATTTTTTTCAAAGATTGCCAAAATTCCAAACAGTATAAATAAACCTCCACCGACAAAAGTTAGTTGACGTTCTGTGATGCGTCCACAGAGCATTTTCCCACAGGTGACAGCAATTACGGTACAAATGGCATGTCCTAAAACGCCTCCTGCGGTGACTCCAAATGGGTTGTTGTTAATTGCCAGGGAGATAGTTGCAAGTTGGGTTCTGTCACCCCATTCAGCAATAAATGTCAATAAAAATCCTTCGAGCCAGATTCCCCAATTAGTTTGGGTTACGAGTTTTCCTTCTGCTTTGTCAACTGCTTCTTCTGCCTCTTCCAGAATGCGATCGCAGTTATTTTTTACGGGCATCTTATAGGCATCATAAATTAATTTTAATCCGAAGCCTAGAAATAAAGCAATTTCTAAATGGTGTACAATATTTTTAGGTAAAAATGATGCGAATTGACCTAGAGCTACCGAAAGTATTGTCATTGCCGCTAAGGCTGATGTCGCAGCACTAAATATTAGCCAACGTGAATGTTTCATGGCTAAATACATAGCAATAAAAAATGTTTTATCGAGTAATTCTGAAGCAGTAATAACTGTCAATCCCGCAGTGAAGGCTGTTAGCACTCTCAAGCTCCTTTTGAGTTGTTGCGTGGAGAGCTTGATGAAGCTAACAAAGACCTCACCAAGCTCTACACATTGATATATGTGTGAACTTAGTGAAGGTCTTGCTTGCAATTATTGTTTATTTGTTATTAGTTAGTAGTTAATTATATTTACTTATTTACTTAATTACTAACTTTTAACTTTTGACGTTAACTTTGCCATTTGAACCAGGTTCATCACCAGTATGTTGACTCAAATGAACTGACAATTTCAGAACTAATCTTTAGTTATCTGTATGTGTCAGCTAGCTACTCCCCTTCATTTTAATATTCTAACTATACATATATTTAAGCTCAAAGTAAAGCGATCGCACTGTGATTTATTGAACTGGAATACAAGTGATAATATTATGATTGAAAAATGAAAATTAGTAATTTAAATAATGAGAATAAAATGAAAATAACTAGTGTAAAAATAATCTTTCATTCTCAAAAAATTGGTAACTCAAATTGGGATAATTATTGATACAATTACGTGCTTATAATCCGAAACAGAGAAAAATGAGCCATAACTTCTGAACTGGAATTGATATCATAACACCCAATACAGTTCGGTTAGGGAGGAAAAGGGTAAGAATAAGACTTAATCGTCTATACGCTATTGATTCTAAAAGCTACAAGCTAACCGCTAATAGCCATTTTTGCTTAACCGTATTGTCACAAGAGCAACAGCAACAGCAATAAAAAAAGCCCCCTAATTCAAAATTGAAAAGGGAGCTATGGTGTGGTGTGAGGAGCAAACTAAATGTTTGCATTAATCTAACTATATCAAATAAATGTGAAGTAACTATGACACCTAAGTAAAAATTCTGTAAGTATTTAGTAATTGAATTTACACACGCATCATCTATATCATGTCGAAATTACTGACAACTGAAAGAGCCTTGAAATTGCATAGTCATCAGCTTCGTCTTAATAATTATGTTAAAACTGGTGTGGAGAAATATTAAAATTGATAAAAGAAAAAAATACACCGGCAGTTGCCGCAGTTGCCTAACTACCAGAAATCACCAAAAGTTAAATAAGCCCATGACGGGGATTGAACTCGTGACCTCACCCTTACCAAGGGTGTGCTCTACCACTGAGCTACATGGGCAATTGAAATAAAGCTTGAAGTCAGCATAAAGGCTAGGATTTAATTGTAACATTAAAAATTAGCCTTTTAAAGCTTTTAACTTCTAACAGTTTGGATGTGGGCCGAGCTGGATTTGAACCAGCGTAGCTTTCGCAGCGGATTTACAGTCCGCCCCCATTAACCACTCGGGCATCGACCCTTGCTGTCCACGATTAAACATCTTAGCACAATCTCTATTAATTACAAGGGCTTTTCCAAGAAATTTGAATTTGGGAATGAAAGGGCTGAAAAATTGACTCAAACCACTATTTGAGGCACGACTATACATGATGCGATATGCATTTTTTAAATTCCATGACTTTTTCCAACTACCCAATGTCGTTTAAAATAACGTGATAGGGATGATTCTGGTAGAGACAAACAAATTGGTCTACCGTGGGGACAAGTGCGGGGGTTTCGGGTATTTTGCCACTGTTCTAATAAGGTTTGCATTTCTGGTAAAGTCAGAACTGTGCCATTACGAATTGCGCTACGACAAGCAACAGCGACTTGTGCAGCTTTTAAATCACCACCTTGACTTAATTCTAAGATGGCTTCGTGACAATCTTTTCGTTCTTTGAGCATTGCGGGAATAGTACGTACAGCCCAAAGTTTTTCTCCAAAGGGTTGGATATCTAAGCCGATACGCTGTAGTTGTTCGACTTGTGCGGCTGTTAGTTGAAATAAAATTAATGGTGGTTCGATCGCAATCAATTGCCAGCGATCGCATATTTGTTCGTATAATACTCGTTCGTGGGCGATATGTTGTTCGACTAACCAGAGTCCACCTGGATGTTCGACAACTATGTACATGTTGTTGATTTGGGCGACTGCTTTCAATAATTGTTGTGGACAAGATTGAGAATTTGGATGTCTTTCAATATTTTCTTGATTTTCCCGCCTGGGTTCACCGTGATTCCCATTCTCTCGATTGCTGATTTGGTGATGTTCTGGGGATTGAGGTTGAATTGAACGATTGGGATTGTAGGAATTTTCGGCTTCGGCGACTTTAATTAATTTAGTCACTCGGCTAGTGTGAACCGATGTGTGAATGGTATCGGAGTTAATCCGTAAGGATTGTTCTATGGCTTGGGTAACTTGTTCTTGCCAAAATTCGAGATGATTCAGATAAATTTCGCTTTTTGCGGGATTGCGATTCCAGTTGATATGTTCAGGAGAAATTTGTAAATGTAACAAACACACAGGAAAGCGATCGCGTGGTAATGTACGATGAAAGGCACTAAATACAGCTTGTTCTAGTTCTGAGACTTTCACCATACGTTTATTAACCGCAATTCTCACCCAGTCGGGGCGATGACGGTGACATCTATCAGGAAGTCCTGCAACTAGATGGAGGCTGTGCAGGGGTAGGGGAGAAAGTTGACGATGTGCAAGCCCTGGCGTTGATTCTGGTGTGAATTGTAAGACTGTTTGTGTTTGAGGCGATGGTAATTCAACTTGAACTTCGTGTAAATCACCTTGACGGACTTGGTGTAATATTTGGGGTAGTAATTTCCCCATTGTCGTCGCTGGACTCAGATTAAACCAAATGCGATCGCTTTGCCAAATTTGCCAAGCAACTTGGGGATGACATAGGGCAATTTGGTAAATAATTGCTTGTACAGCTTTCATTTGCTGTGAGATATTTGGTAAACCCTGCCGTCTTTCCGGACAATTACCAAATAGATTCGAGACTGTGACTACTGTACCAGGTGCGATCGCAGTTGCTTCGATTTCTAATACTTTACCACCTTGACCATATACTACTCTCCATCCACATCCATCATCATTTCGTGATGTGTTATTGGATGTTGGAATCTGGGTAAAATGGGGAAGAAAGGTATGATGGGAAGTCCGACTGAAAATTTCTAAATTTGCCAACGTCGTTAAACTGTGTAAAGCTTCACCACGAAACCCCAAACTGCGAACATTCCATAAATCTGCACCTTGATGTATTTTACTCGTACTGTGAGCGATCGCGGCATTTTGTAAATCTTCGTAGTTCATTCCGCAACCGTTATCGACTACGCGAACTCGCCACTGCTCTGGATGTAAATACACTACTATTCGATTTGCACCTGCATCAAGAGAATTTTCGACTAATTCCCGCACTACAGCCGCAAACGAGTCAATTACTTCGCCTGCCGCAATTAGATGTACGACTTCGTTGGGTAAAGTTTGAATCGTGGATGCCATAACCTTTATTTTAGGTTATGAGTAAACACCTATACCGATTTTCAAATTTTCAAAGTTTTAATTTTTATGACAAATTGCAGAAGTTCTATAAACCCTCCATCAAAAAAAACTCTGTGTACCCGCAGAATACACAGATAGAAACAAATTCATATATTCAAGGCATTTGCTTGCATCAGAAGATAATTGAGGCTGATACAGAAAGGTGGTGATTATATTATTTTGCAAATTCCCCAATCATTCTCGATTTGCGGCTACTTTCGCAGGTGGCGGATTCAACATCCCACTCAACAATGACGCGGGGCGCTGTTGGTAAGGTGAAGCAAATGCATGTTTAAAAGCTGCATCTTGACAAGCTTGTAACTGCTGAAAACTAATAATGTCGTAAGTCAAGAGATTTTCATATTCAAATGGCAAACGCACATTATGTAAACCCGCATTATCAGTGCAAATGGCAATATCCACACCTGCTTCAAAACACTTATCAAACACCGTCTTCAACTGGCGAATATCATCCAAAGTACCCGTCTTAATATAGGTAGTGGGACAAACCTCCAAACATTGTCCCCGACGTGCCAAATCTGGTAATAATTCCGGATACAGTAAAGGAATTTGGATACCATGTCCAATTCGCTGCAACAATGGTATCAACTCCGGATAGCAGCCGGCGGTAGTTTCGTAGAGATGCCCGGTTGTCTTCACACCCAAAGACAGGGCATATTCATACAACTGCAACCATTCATCTAACCTCTCAGCATAATAGCGATCGCCCCCCGCCACATCTACCGCGCAGACGAATTTTTGACTTTGTACAGCCAAATCAACAATTGCCTTATTCACCTCATAAGGTAAACGCGAGTGCATACAGAGGATTTGACTTGTGACAATTGGATATTCAGGGATTTGGCTAGCTTTTCCCACCACATCCACAATTTCCGCCATTTTATCAATCCGTTCCCCTTGACTCAAATGTTCAGGAGTCCGTAGGTAGGGAGTATAACGCAATTCCAAGTATGCCAAATTCTCGAAAATATAAGCCCCCCGCAGCAAACGATAAATAAAATAAGGCAAAGTTTCTACCGTTTGCACGCTTTCCACTAAAGTGTGTAATTCCAGATATTCATCAAGAGTATTACGGGGTTTTGTATAAAATTCTTCAAACGCCGGATAGTCACTAAAGCGGGAAATCATTTCCTCAGAATGACGCTGGAAGTATCGCCATAACACGCGAGGTACTACCGAACCCCCAAGATGCCGATGCAATTCCGCATATAGAGCCATAGTGGTCTTTTTGAATAAAAATTTAACTAATATTAACAAACACCTGGAAAAAAAGAATCTATACCTATAAAAATCTTTTGTGAAGAAAGTTGGTAGAACTCAACTTGATGCTCCAGCCAAGTCCAAAATATAAGTAAATAGAGGTTTTGTATAAAATATCCGCTCCAGCTAGGAGACACTTTCTAGATTTCGAGAGTAAAATAGCCTCTCGGCGCTCCAAAGCTTAATAGTTGGGTAAAACTTCTAATTGGCTGTACGGACACCAAATGTTACACCAATGTTGCACCAAATATTTATGGCTCAGATTTGGAACATGCTTGCATTCCGTGCTTTCTGTTTTGCCAGTCTTCAGGCAGGCGTTTTCTTCGCAACCTTAGCTCAACCAGCTTTTGCTCAGAATAACCAGTTATCCCAAGTGCCGCCGCCAGGGCAACCAATTCCGGTTTTACCTGAGGAGACAGAATCCCCTTTACAACCAGCTTCCCCCCCATCCAATATTGAGTCTACACCATTAGATTTTAATGACGGGATTTCCCCGCAGTTCAATCGCTACTATTTGGGTGTGGGAGATTCAATCAATATACTAGTACAGCGTCCTCCAGGTCGCTTTCGCTTGGGGCAAGGGGATGCCATTAGCGTCATAGTACAGCGTTTTCCAGATTTGAGCTTTCAAGCCCAAATAAATCCGGAAGGAAATATTGTTGTCCCGTTATTAGGGACAGTGCAGTTGCAGAATCTATCGCTACAAGAAGCACAGGAAAGGATTCGTATTGCATATAATCAATATGTTGTCAACCCTGTAGTGGCGTTATCTTTAACTAATCAACGTCCCGACCAAAATTTCCAGTCGCAGGTCAATCCCGAAGGTAATATTACCGTACCTTTATTGGGAACTGTTTCCGTAAAGGGTTTGACATTGGAGGAAGCGCAAGAAAAAGTACGTTTGGGACTGAGCAAAATTCTTGTAGACCCAGTTGTAACGGTATCATTATTTTCTCCTCGCCCGGTACAAATAACCGTTAGTGGTGAAGTTTTTCGACCAGGAATTTACCCAGCAACTTCATCAATACCCCGTGTTACAGATGCTTTGTTGTCGGCAGGTGGTTCAACAATGATGGCTGATTTGCGCCAGGTACAGGTACGGCGAAGATTGGTGGATGGGACAGTAATTTCCCAAAATTTGAATTTATATGCATCTTTGCAAAATGGTGGTTCTTTGCCTAATTTACGTTTGCAAGATGGTGATGCGATTGTCATACCCCGGCGAGAAGTCGGTACCGATGATGGTTACGATCGCAATTTAATTGCCCGTTCTTCCCTGGCTGTACCCCAAATCCGCATCCGTATTCTTAACTATGCCGCCGGTGGTTTAGTCACTCAAGCATTGCCAAATGGGAGCAGTTTCGTCGATGCGATCGCGGGAATTAATCCCGAAAATTCTAACCTTCGTGACATTGCTTTAATTCGCTTTGATCCCGAACGAGGAAAGGCTGTCACCCAGCGAATCGATGCGAAGAGGGCACTTCAAGGAGATGTAACACAAAACGTGCCACTGCAAGATAATGATGTTATTGTGGTAGGTCGAAACTTACTGGGTAAAATTACTAACGTCCTAAGTACAATTACTAGACCTTTCTTTGACGTACAATCGTTTATTCGTTTCTTTGAAACCTTAGGCGGAGGGAGAAGTAATTAGGGACAAAAGACATGGGGATATCCATGTTTCTCAATTAAGTTTCTCTCTCCCAGTCTCCCACTTAGCACTCAGCATTCACCACTAAAACAATGACACCACCGATTGTTAAACGCTATCTCATTGCATTTGAAAAATACAAGTGGATTGGATTGGCTAGCTTCGCGTTAGTTGTAGCGGGTTCAACGGTGGTGGCTATGCAACCGGAACCACCTGTCAAATATTTGGCAGATGCCGCATTGACATACTCTGGACCGCCAATTTCATTTTCGGCGATTGGTAGCGAAATTCAACAAAAAGGGCAAACGTTAACTCCAGAAGATTTACTCTCCGAGCCAATCGTACGGGCAATTATTGAGAAAACTAAACTTAAGCCCAAGCAACTTTCGTCAATGATTGCCATTGAATTTCCGAAAGCACCTAAACCTGGTGAAACCGGGTCTAATGTTATTGAGCTTAAATATCAAGATACTGAACAAAAGCGAGCCGCAGAGGTCTTACAAATCTTAATGCAAGCGGCAGTGAAACTAAGTGGAGAAAGGAACACAGGTCAACTCAAATCTATTATTGGTAAAATTGAGGAACGATTACCACAGGCAAAGAAAGAACTTGAAGCCGCAGAGCAAAAGCTGGAAGCATATGATCGAGTCGAACGCCCAGCGATTTTAGCAGCCGAAAATGGTAGTTTGTTAACTGCCGTCACTACAAGTCAAAGCCAGCAACGTTTATTACAACAAACTTTGATTGGCATTGATGCCCAAATTCGTAGCTTGCAAAGCAAATTGGGCTTAACTCCCACCGATGCTTATGTTTCTTCAGCATTGAGTGCAGACCCAATTTTAAACAACTTGCGATCGCAAATTTTTCAAGTTGATTCCCAAATCGAAGTTTTAAAAAAAGATTTGCGTCCCCAACACCCAACAATGGTGCAGTTGATGCGGCAAAAAGAAGCTTCGGAAAAACTATTCCGAGAGCGCGCCAATGAAGTTGTCAGTGGTGGTGGCAATGCTGCTCCTCTACCAGCAAGTGTTGCGGCGCTACGTGCCCGTAGTAATTTAGACCCCGCACGCCAAGAACTCGCCAACCAATTAGTTGCACTGCAAACACAACGCGATACTCTTATCCAACAACTGAATAATGAAATTCGCCAAGAAGCAAAACTTCGTCAAGAATATTCCCTCATCCCCAACAAACAACTAGAAAGAAATCGTCTCGAACAGCAGATACTCCTCAAAAAAGCTGTTTACGACCAAATGCAGTTAAAAATCACAGATGCCAAAACTGCGGAAGCAGAAACCGTCAGCAGTTTGAGTATTGCTAGACCCCCTCGCGTCATTGCTGATGTCAAACCCCCGAAAAGTGTCCCCGTGACTTTAGGCGCAGGAGGATTCTTTGCAATTATTGTTGGCGGTGGAGTTATATTCCTATTAGGTTCCCTCGAAGGCACTTTCAAAACCCAAGAAGATATTCGCGACAACTTGAAACAAAAAGAAGTTGCCCTGTTGGGAGAGTTACCTTTACTACCAGTAGATGACCTAGAGAAAGGAGAGTTACCAGTAATAATTTCTCCCGAATCACCATACTTAGAATATTATGAGAAATTTCGTAGTAACTTACGTCGAATTGGCAATAGTAATTTAAAGGTAGTATTAATCACTAGTGTTGGTAGTTCCGAAGGTAAAACCATTAGTGCCTACAACTTAGGAATAGCATCAGCCCGTGCTGGTAAACGTACTTTAATCATTGAAACAGATTTGCGATCGCCCTCTTACTGTGAATCTTTAGGTGTAACAGTAGACCCCAACGCCACAATTGAACCATTACGTTATTATGCTAGCCCCAGCGAATGTGTCCGCCTCGTCCCACAAGTCGAAAATTTATACATTGTCCCCAGCCCTGGTCCAGTCCGTAATTCCGCCGCAATCATTGAATCAAGCGAAATTCGCCGACTCATGGAAGACGCAAAACAACGTTTTGATTTTGTTATCTTAGATACTAGCCCCCTAGGGTTATCCAACGACCCATTATTAATCCAGCCATACAGTGATGGTATAATTATGGTGGCACGACCCAACTACACCCAAGAAAGCGTATTTAGCGAAGCCATCGAGCAATTATCAGAGTCAGACATGGACTTGCTAGGTGCAATAGTCAACGGTGCTGATATTATTGTTGCTCCGCCTCAACCAGTCGTGGCTGTAGATGAAATAGATAAAGTTGCAGCAAACGGAAGAAAGTAATTCAGGCTTGCTGATGAGGATGGTGATCGCTCTTTTTGTTAAGTATCAATTAATACTTAATACTAGTATTAACAAAGCCTGGGGTTTAATTCCCCTGTCTCTATAGACAGCTTGTTTTGTGTCGGGGTAAAATCCCCGTCACAAAGCGTAATTGCGAATTGCGTAGCTTTAGCTTCTCGCTCTGCGAGTATTGCGAATTGCGAATTGCGAATTGCGAATTGCGAATTGTTTTAATATAAATCCCTACCCAATAAATAATTTTGAGCAGGGTGAGAAGTTGGTTTGTTATATATTGATATGATTGACAGATAGTTCTAGCTACAATGAATTGCCATCAGCGCAATCGCGGTTAATTGCACAGAGGAGTGAATGAGCTTGAGTTCATCTTCACGTAAGGTAAAGGGTTGTTTCCACTGAAGTGAAAGCACCGCTAAGGTTTGACTGCGGTAAATAATTGGTATTGCTAAATGTGCTTTAATACCGCTTTCCGAATAATGCGGCAGCCCAGCTAATTTTTCATCACTAGGTACATTTGCCGCCACCTGGATTTGCTTAGTAGCGATCGCTTGATTAACTAATGGATCACTAGCCAGCCAATTGTTAATTGTACCATTGCTGCTGTAAGTCCCTTGGGGTGAAGTGAGTGTTTTACCATCCACCATCTGGAGAATACAAGCATCCGCAGCAAAGCTATCACCAAAAGCACTAGCAAGAGGAACGAGAGTATCCTCAAGACTGGAAGATATTTGTACCACATTGACTAATGATGTCAACAATGACATTTGAGCATTGGCACGACGTAGTTCTTCGGTTCGTTGCTTGAGTAAGTCGTAGGTTTCCGCAGCACGTTGGACTACAGCCTTCAGTTCTGTTGGGTCCCAAGGTTTGGTAATATACTTGTAAACCTGTCCAGCATTAATTGCTTCTACTAAGTCCTCAATATCGGTAAAACCAGTGAGGATAATACGGACAGTATCAGGAAACTGGGGAACCGTTTTACTGAGAAACTCAGTTCCCTTCATCTCCGGCATTCTTTGATCGGATATGATTACTGCAACTTCCCCTTCTTGTGCTAGAACCTGGAGAGCATTGACACCACTATCAGCCTTGAGGACATTAAAGTCGCGACGAAAGGTACGATAGAGCAAATCGAGATTATCTGGCTCATCGTCAACCACTAATAATTTGAGTTTTTTTGGTTTTTCTGAAGTCATCAATTGTTTGGGAATTTTATCAGTTTCAAGAATCAGATTATCCATAAGATAATTTTTTTAAGTTTTTAACAAAGCCTGGGGGTTTAATTCCCCTGTCTCTACAGACAGCTTGTTTTGTGTCGGGGTAAAAATCCCCGTCACAAAGCGTAATTGCGAATTGCGTAGCTTTAGCTTCTCGCTCTGCGAGTATTGCGAATTGCGTAGCTTTAGCTTCTCGCTCTGCGAGTATTGCGAATTGCGAATTGTTTTAATGATATGGTTATATTCCATACTTCAGCTTAGTTGATCATTGTAAGTATTAACTTGGGGAATATCCTGATTTTCTATATTAATTAATCTCTCTATAAATAATACATATAATTTTATACATGAAATATAGGGAGTTGTCTCCAGTGCATATA
The DNA here is from genome assembly GCF_034931845.1 of Calothrix sp. UHCC 0171. Taxonomy (NCBI): domain Bacteria; kingdom Bacillati; phylum Cyanobacteriota; class Cyanophyceae; order Nostocales; family Calotrichaceae; genus Calothrix; species Calothrix sp. UHCC 0171. The sequence continues at coordinate 23,220 of NZ_JAYGHN010000002.1, read as the reverse complement.
CTGATGCAAAGATGGTGACATGCATAGATATGCATAGATATTCAGTTTAATATTTAATTAATGTTTAAACTAATGCGTAAATTTCACCTACAAATCCAGGAACGCTGAAAAAACTAAGAGAAATAGTATTGTTTAGAACATAGAATAATACTTGGTGTATTCAAGCCCAGTGATTAAGTGCAATTTCAGTTATGAGCGACCAACCACGCGATACTCAAAACCCAGGCAATAGTAATGATAATGCAGCAACGGAGCTGCTGAGGAAACTCAGGCAAAAACAAGGTAATTGGGTAGAGTGGGGAATTGCGATCGCGCAATTGCAGAAATCGGGTTACAGTCCCCAAACCATCTTTGAAGAAACTGGCTTTGAACCAGTTCAACAAAACCAGGTAGTTGTCGCTTCACAGGTTTTTAGCTCCGCCGAGAAAGTGGGAATTTCCGAAGAAGTGCGATCGCATTTTAGCAAACGTGCCAGCGATGTTTTGTATGAGTTTCGCTTGTTAACTCAAGAAGAACGAGCATCCGCAACAGAACTAGCATTTGCCCAAAAAATAGACTGTGATGAAGCTAAGGAAATTGCCAGAGCAATTAAAGATTTTTCCCGCTTTCGCAATCCCCCTGAAGGATTTACCAAACATGCAGGTGATGCCGTTGCCTATCAAGCATGGAAATATGCCCGTCAATACTCCGATTTACAGGAGCGTTCCCGTCTCATCGCCAAAGGTTTACGTTTTGCCCATTCCCCCGAAGCCAGAAAGCAAATCGAACAATTACTAACCGATTTTACTGTTACGCCCAAAAAACCCGCACCAATATTACCGCTTTACCGCCTCGAATCAGCGTCCGAGTTAGCACGTATTTTACCCATTGTGGGGGAAATGCCTTTAAAACCTGAAGATATCAAAGCTGTACCCATAGTGGAAGAGATTGGCGCATTCCGCATGGTGAGGATTGTTGGAGAACAAGCATGGGTGCCTCTTCCTGGTTGGCAAGTGGTGTTAGCAGCCGAAGACCCTGTGGTAATTTTATGTAATAGCGAACGATTGCCCAATCAAACCGTAAATTCTCCCGTTGAAGATGTTTTGGTAGTATGCGATCGCTCTCAACGAGAATGGAATGATAGTAGTTATTTTGTGGTGGATAATAACGGCGAAATCGATTTTCAATGGTTTGAGAGTTCCCCCGAACTAACAATATTAGGGAAAATTGTGGTAATCGTCCGTCCCAAGAAAGTTTTAGATGAAGACTTTAACAAGGATTCTTGGCAAATTGATGAGTAGCTCCGACTCCTGACATCAATATGTGTTGGGAACTTGGCAGATATAAATTTAGTCTCTGGCTTAGACTTAAATATATTCCCAGCCAAATTTTCACCGCTTGGGTTGATTGATACTCTAATTTGCAACCAGACAAAATCAGCCTAATACTTGCTCATCAAAGCCTAATACCATTTCACGAAAAATCTGATAAAGATGTAAATCCTGAAAGCTTTGCTGCATCTCAGTTTTTTAATTGCGAATTGCGAATTGCGAATTGTGAATTGGTATAACAACCAGGGTGAAAGTAAAATTGTACGTATTATCGCTGTAATATACATGACGAAATCGGCAAGTTTGTCTAAAATCTACTGAGCAACAGCCCACTGATGTGAAAATGTTGAAACCAACTCTATCTGTAATCAATAACCCTTTTAAGTAGATGAATAGAAAATTTGCCCTCACATTGTTTTCTAGCCCTGTATTGTTCGCTTCGATTGTGTCAATGGTAATGTTGACCCAACCAGCACAAGCAAATGAAGTCATTAAACAAGACTCTTTGACTTGTATGCGATCGCCCGCACAGCCTAAATTTGTTTGCGAACGTCGTCAGAACAATACAAATGTATCGGCAGCTAACCAAGAGACTGTAGAAATAGCTCCTGAAAAAGTCAACGAATTACACTTTACTGAAGAAGAAAGCGATGCGGCGATCGCATTATTCGGTTGTGACTGTCCTTCCTGTCTAAACTCCCTGCGGCAAATGCGGGGAATGACACAAATGGCAGTTTAATCGATAGTTGAGATTTTAGTTTTGGGATTTTAGTTTGGGGATTTTCGATTCCGAAAATTTACAGAACACAGACAGAACACAAAAAGTGGAGTTGGAATTAGTCCAACTCCATTATTTTTCTTATTTTGTCTAACACCAGCGCTGTCTTCTACCAATCACTTATTATTCGCGCAATCGTCAGCACTTCAATACTAAATTCTGCCCAAGCTATGCAAGCCCAAAATCACGCCCACTCCTAAGATATGACCAAAGCTAGTGGTAGCTAAAACAGCAGGCAAGCCAAAACCGCCAAATAAGTTACCAGATGGCATTGCCGGTCCAGCATTAGGTATTTGAATGGTTCCCTTCGCAAAAGCAACAGCAAGAATATTGCAAAAAAGCATAATTCCCCCTACAGTTGGACTCCATTCTAGAGGAGTAGCAGCAGCAGTTGTAGCGATTAAAGTCGATGTCAGCACGCGATTTTCTCCTTAGCGATGTTTAATCTTTTAAAAAATATTGCTTGAGAAAGTCTTATCAAAAAACACGAATCAAAATCTCGTTTTTGTATCACTAGTTAATATTTTGTCTTAATACTTCATACATATTTCATCATAATTATGACCTTTACATAATTCAGATATTTGCATTGTCAATTTCAATGTATCTTTTTGCACTTAGGAAAATTTAATATTAATTTTATTAAACAACTAATCGTAGATAAAACTTTAAAAAAGCTACACAATATCTATAAATTAACTAATAACACAAATGAATATAATAATCGCTGGAAACCGTAATATTGCCTAGTTGGTGATGATGCTGCAAAATTTACTGATATTTTTTTTATATGGGCTATATGCCTCATTTGTGATATCACTTTTAATTCCAGAGGTCATTTTGTTTGTGGAATGTATTACCGCATTATTACCGAATAATTGCAGTCATAATTATGACAAAATACCATATCCTTCAGTATGTATTTTAATACCAGCACATAATGAAGCCTCTGGTATTGGCATGACACTCTCAAGTCTGAAAAGCCAGTTAACCATAAAGGATAGAGTTATTGTGGTAGCTGATAACTGCACCGATGATACTGCAAAAATAGCCCGTGAATATGGTGTCACAGTTATCGAGAGAAACGATACATTGCGAAGAGGAAAAGGTTATGCATTAGACTTTGGTTTGCAGTACATAAAAGCCAATCCGCCCGAAGTTGTAATCTTCATTGATGCTGATTGTATTGTTCATCCAGGAACAGTTGAAAAATTGGCAAAAACGGCTATTTTCAATCATCTGCCTGTACAATCAACCAACCTTCTCAAGCCGCCACAGCCAATTACACCTAGACATGCAGTGTTAACGCTGGCGTTTTTAGTGAAAAACTTAGTTCGTCAACGTGGAATGCGCCGATTAAAATTATCAGCTTCCCTAACGGGTACGGGAATGGCTGTACCCTGGTTTCTGATTAATAAAGTTAGTTTTGCCAGCAGTAATATTGTTGAAGATAAACAGTTAGGATTAGATTTTACCTTGGCTGGATATACGCCAATTTTTTGTGAAGAGGCATTAGTCACGGGGTACTTTCCTCAGCAACAGAAAGCAGGAGAAACCCAAAAAACACGATGGGTTCATGGACATTTAGAAACATTGCGATCGCAGTTCCCTAAACTAATTAAAGCAGGAATTTTACAAAAAAGACTTGATTTAATTGCGATCGCTTTGGATTTAACAGTTTTGCCAATATCATTACTAATGATGTTATGGTTTGTTAGTGCAGTTTTTTCTTATTTGATGGCAATGGCACTGGGAATTATTTGGTTGCCTGTAATTACTCTCATCCAGGGAGTTTTGATATTGATCGCAATTGTTAGTGCCTGGATGAAATTTGGACGTGCAGAACTACCAACAAGAATGTTATTATCAATACCATTTTACATGTTTTGGAACATGGGTATATATTGGTCTTTTCTGATGAAACCACAAAAAAGTTGGGTTCGTACTGGACGGGATTAATAATATAATTGGTAATCTTTAATCTGAACTTACCCTGCTATGTAAATGTATTAACCAGTTCTTTCAAAATTATCAAGTAAACATCTCAAATTTGCTCATATTAAGACGTAGAAAATTGAAAATATTCATTATCTAGTCAGGGCAAAATACAAATAATGAAAGTCACTCTGGAAAATTTAATTATTTTTGTTTGGGGTAAGTTCTGTTTAATTGGAAGAATTTCAGATATACATATAAATACATCATCAAGCTATATGCATACCATCATTATTGGTCTGATCGTAATCACATTATTGACACTTTATATATTAGATAAACTCGCAAAAACCGCAAAAATTCAATTAGTTGGAGAATATTTCTTAAAAGTAAACACAAAGGAAATGGTGGTGGCTTTAACTTATGATGATGGTCCCCATCCACCTTATACAAATCAGCTAATTAATCTCCTAAATAGATTAGAAGCCAAAGCAACTTTTTTTACAGTCGGTAAAAATATTGAAGCACATCCAGAAACAGTAAAAATGTTAGTTGAGAGTGGTCATGAAATCGGAAATCACTCCTACTCCCATAAACAACTAATTTGGAAACAACCTGCTTTTGTCAGTGCAGAAATCAAGAAGACAGATAAATTATTGCGTAGATTAGGAGTGACAAACGAAATCCTCTTTCGTGCGCCATTTGGGTATAAGCGGTTTACATTACCTTACATTCTCCATCGGATGCACAAGAAACATATATTGTGGAATTTAGACCCCAAAGACTACCAAGAAAACAATCCAGAGTTAATAGCTAACCGTGTAGTCGAGAATGTTACCCCCGGAGCAATTATATTGTTACATGATGGAGGAGGCGATCGCACTGCCACAATCGCCGCGACAGAAATCATCATCACCAAATTACAAGCACAAGGCTACAAATTTCTCACCGTCTCGCAAATGCTTGCCCAGAGAAACAACACAAACTAGCAGTAAATAATTTAAACTCAAGGTGATAGTCCTCAATCTAATTACCTGTTAACGCTGCTGTTATGTCGTTTTCGATTGAATCATTGCCACCAAACCTGGCGAAAATTGTCCAACGCTTCCAACGTGCAACAGACCAGAAACGGCGCTATGAACAGCTAATCTGGTATGGCACCAAACTCAAAGAATTTCCGGAAGCTGACAAAGTACCCGAAAACAAAGTTGCTGGTTGCGTCTCCCAAGTTTATGTTACAGCCACACTGGAAGAGGGCAAAGTAACCTATCAAGGAGAATCAGACTCACAACTAACCAAAGGACTGGTGGGGTTGTTAATTGAAGGCTTGAATGGGTTAACACCTAAGGAAATAGTCCAACTAGCACCGGATTTTATCCAAGAAACAGGCTTAAATGTTAGCCTCACACCCTCACGTGCCAATGGTTTTTACAATATTTTTAAAACAATGCAAAAAAAAGCATTGGAATTAGGATAAGGGGAAAGAATAGGGTGTTGCAGAATAATTAAGAGGATTGAGGCGGATACGAAGATATGGAGACGGGTAGAAGTGGTGATTATTTGAGATACTTAAATCCTAAAAAACCGCTTCCTTTAGTCTTCAGGTTTAGTTAATAAATAACCTCTAGCCAATAACTAATTAACAAATACCTAATGTCAACCGATTTATTATCAGCACCTACCGAACTGGAAATTGGTGGAAATATTCAAGAATACATTTGGAACTGGGAAAACCAACAAGTTCGCGTAGTTTACGAAACCCTTGGCAACGGTTCCCCTGTTTTATTATTACCAGCATTTAGCACCGTATCCATGCGATCGGAAATGGCTGGTATCGCCAAACTTCTATCTCCCTACTTGCAAACTTTTGCTGTTGATTTCCCAGGTTTTGGCGACTCTTCCCGTCTTCCTTTCGACTACCAACCTGCTATTTATCAACAGTTTCTTGAAGATTTCATTACATCTGTTTGTAATCAACCCATTGCAGTAGTTGCAGCAGGGCACAGTTCCGCATATGTCCTCAAACTCGCTCAGAAAAGACCCAATTTATTCTCTCGTATTGTCTTAATTGCCCCAACTTGGCGTGGTCCTTTACCAACAATGGGATTAAGTCGCGATACGGCAACAAGTGGTAAAAACCTGATTCGTACTCCCATTATCGGACAATTGCTTTACAAACTCAACACGTTGCCATCTTTTCTCAGTTGGATGTACAGTCGTCACGTATATGTAAATACTAGTAAACTCACCCCGGATTTTATTCAACATAAATGGCGCAATACTCAAAAACCTGGCGCACGTTATGCACCTGCCGCATTTGTGACAGGTAATCTCGATGCAGTCCACAGCCAATCCCAATTTTTAGAACTTGTAAGTGGTCTTGCGATACCACTGATGGTCATTATTGGAGAATCCTCTCCCCCCAAATCGCGCGCAGAAATGGATGCTGTAGCCGCATTACATAACGTGATTGATGTAAAACTTCCGGGTACGTTAGGAATGCACGAGGAATATCCTCATGAAGTATTTGCAGCGATCGCACCATTTTTACGAGCTATATAGTTGCAGGATAGTTGCCAGGAAACCTAGACATCATGATTGATTAGGAATCATTCCTATAATTAATGAGCGAAAATCAAATCTCAACTCAAAAAAGTAAACTTCTCTGCGAAAATATTTATGACAGCAACAACAGATATATCAAATACAGTTCCCGTTACAGTATTGACTGGCTACCTGGGTGCTGGCAAAACCACACTTTTAAATCGTATTCTTACCCACGAGCATGGGAAGAAAGTAGCCGTGATTGTGAATGAGTTTGGCGAAGTTGGTATCGACAACCAATTGGTAATCGACGCTGACGAAGAAATATTTGAAATGAATAACGGTTGTATCTGTTGTACGGTGCGCGGCGATTTAATTCGCATTATCGGCAACTTGATGAAACGCCGTCATAAATTTGACCATTTAGTCATTGAAACTACTGGACTTGCAGACCCAGCGCCCGTAATTCAAACATTCTTTGTTGATGAAGATATGCGGGAAAAATTAGAACTAGATGCAGTAGTCACCGTTGTTGATGCCAAGCATATTTGGCAACACTGGGATGCGGATGAAGCACAGGAACAAATTGCTTTTGCTGATGTAATTTTGTTGAACAAAACCGATTTAGTTAAACCAGAAGAATTGGAAGAACTCGAAAAGCGGATTCGTTCGATGAATATCATGGCAAAAATTTATCGCACCCGCAATTCAGAATTGGCAATGGATGAGTTATTGGGTGTAAAAGCTTTCGACTTAGAACGTGCTTTAGAACTTGAACCTGGTTTCTTGGAAGAAGAACACGAACACGAGCATGATGATACTGTAACATCAGTAGCGTTGGTGGAACATGGGGCACTTGATGGTGAAAAACTCAATACTTGGATGGGTGAATTATTACAAACCCAAGGAACTGATATTTTCCGCATGAAAGGTATTCTCCATATTGACGGAGAGGATACCCGCTTTGTATTTCAAGGGGTACACATGCTATTTGAAGGTAAACCCGATCGCCCCTGGAAAGCTAACGAAACCCGTAAAAATGAACTTGTGTTCATTGGACGCAACCTCGACGAAGCACAGCTAAAAGCTGATTTCCTTGGTTGTATGGCATAAAAGAATCGCTGAGTGGTGTTGGGCAATTGTATATACCTGTTCCACTCAGTACAGCCCACTCTCCAAAATCTATGACTACTTCCACAACTAATCTAGAATTTGCCCAAAATTATCTTGGAACCCTTGCTGATTATGTAACAGCCGTTGCTTGGTCGCCTGTGGATTCGAGACTTGCTGCTGTGTCTGCGGCGGGTGAGGTGGCTTTGTGGCAAAATGAAGAGTTAAATATTTTACAATCTGCCACTAGTAAATCTATTGACTGTGTTGCCTTTTCCCATGATGGGAAATTTTTGGCTATTGGTGGACAGGATGGATGGGTGAAGATTTGGCATGATGGCGAATTAATTGCGAATTTAGACAATGCTCCCGCTTGGGTTGATAAACTGGTTTGGAATCCTCAAGGTAATCAATTGGCATTTTGTATTAAAACATATATACAGATTTGGGATGCCGAAAAAAATGAAGTGATTACTACTCTAAATTTTGAGGATTCCTCTCCTTTGGGAATAGATTGGAGTGGTGACGGTAAACACCTGGCTGTCGGTGGCAACAAGGGTGTAAAAATTTGGACTAGCGAAGATTGGGATGAGGAACCATATTTATTGGCAATGCCCACAGTTAGTCTGGCGATCGCCTGGTCTGCTGATGGTAGATTTTTAGCATCTGGTAATATGGATCGGTCGGTTTCTGTCCTGGAATGGGGTAATCCCGACCCTTGGGTAATGCGCGGTTTCCCTGGGAAAATTCGTCAAATCGCTTGGTCTGATATTAATGCACCCATTGGCGCGCCGTTGCTGGCAACTTCCAGCGTTGAAGGGATGGTGGTTTGGGAAAAGTTGGCAGATGAATCTCTGGGTTGGGAAGCGCGAGTTTTAACAAATCACGTTGATATTATTCAAGGTATTGGTTTTGCGCCAGGTAGTTTTCTGCTTGCCTCTGCCGCTAGTGATGGTTGGTTATGTCTGTGGAAAAAAGCGAAAACAGTTTCCCAAGTCCTCACAGGTATCTCCAATGGCTACTCTTGTTTAGCATGGCATCCTCAAGGTAAACTGCTGGCAGCTGGAGGAGACAACGGAGAAATCATCATTTGGTCAAAAGTATCACGCAATAAAGGGTTTGGTAAAAGTTGAAAAAATTTTCACACTTGCCAATGTCGCTCCCAGGGAACCCAATAACACCAAATCATTGTCATTAAAAATGCGATCGCTACTAGCGAATGCTGAGGATTTGACATTACAGCACCGGGATGAAAAACTGCAAGTAGCCAATGTGCTTTTTCTCAATGTCGGCACATAAGCCTTGGAGGTTGAACCGGGTAAGACTGCATGAAGCAGTTAAAATGCGTTTATAATAGCGCAGAAGAGTGTTGCTGAGTGTTTATTAAGACAGGATAGCAACAGTAGTTCCAAATCCTTTGTTTTCCAATCGGAAAAGTTCCAGTCGTATCTTAAAAATGCCTCTTTAGGGTTTAATTATGAAGGTAGCTAAACAGATTTTATTTGCTTTGCCTGTAATGTTCGCTTCGCTGCTATTTATAGTTAGCCCAGCAGCAGCAGGAATAGTTCAGCACTCCACTCCCACACAACGTGTAGAGTTGGTATCTGCACATCCAATTTTTGCCACTATTACCCCAGGAATGTTTAACAAGTCCAATCCAATTATTGATGGTATGGGTTGTAGTTGTTCTACTTGCGTAAAAGCAAAACTTCAAATAGCAGGTAAATTGCCACTAGCCAGCCTTTTGTGAAAAGAAGTAGCCATCATCAACTTATGAACAACGTTGTTCATAATCTGGCAACTCTCTCAAAGTAAGTTGAGTTGGCTATTAACTTTCTACGAATTTTTACCTGTAATTGTGATGAGTAGTCATGAATATTTTATGCGGGTGGCGCTAGAAGCAGCGAAAAAAGGTGATGCCAGCTATGGTGCTGTAATTGTGAAAGATGGTGAAATAGTTGCTGTTGCTCATAATACAGTACGACAGGATTATGATCCTTCGGCACATGCAGAAATAAACGCCATCCGCATATTAACTGCCAAATTAAAAAATCCTTCTTTGGAAGGATATCAAATTTATACTACTGGTGAACCTTGTCCAATGTGTGCCGCCGCATGTGTCTGGGCGGGTATATCGGAAATAATTTATGGCGCTTCTATTCAAGATTTGGTAGAAGTCAAGCAATCGCAAATTCATATTTCCTGTGAAGAGGTGATTGCTCAAAGTTTTAGGAATATTCGCGTCACAACGGGTATTTTGAGAAAAGAATGTATGGAATTATTTAAATAATATTTGTTTAAATAAAATGGGTATTAATTACTCAGAAGTATCTCCTAAATAGGATAAATAAGAATTAGCAAAAATTGCCGCTTGAGTGCGATCGCGCAGATTTAGCCGATTCAATATATTGGTAACATGATTTTTGACTGTTCCTTCAGAAATATATAGTTGCTGGGCAATTTCACGGTTGTTTGCACCACTGGCAATTAATTTTAAAACATCTTTTTCGCGAGGAGTTAATTCGGCTAAATTTGGCGGTGGTAATGTTTCTGGAGTTGTAGAATTTGCTGGAAATTGTGTTAAGAGTTTTTTGACTATTCCTGGTCCCAATTGCGTATATCCTTTATATACTGCCCGAATTGCGACTGCTAGTTCTTCTGAGGGAGTGTCTTTTAATAAATAACCCATTGCCCCATTTTGTAAAGCAGCCGTCACATATTCATGATCATCAAATGTAGTTAATACTAATACTTTGACTTTGACAAAGTTTTTGTGGATTTCTCGTGTTGCAGCCACTCCATCCATAATTGGCATTCGCATATCCATTAAGACAACATCGGGTTGTAATTCCCTAATTAAATTCAGTGCTTCTTGCCCATTTTCTGCTTCTCCGATAATTTCTAAATCAGGTTCTAATTCTAGTAATGTTCTTAACCCCTGACGAATTAAATGTTGGTCATCAACTATGAGGACTTTAATCATTTTTTTAGTGATAATTTAGGATTAATAAATAGAAATAATTAGAAATGATAAATTGGAATATTTACTTGTATTTTACAACCCTCACCTGGGGTAGTTTCAATATTAAATTTTCCCCCTAAAGCTTCAGTGCGATCGCGCATACTTTGCAATCCAAATCCTGTCGTATTTTGGTTTAAGTCAAATCCAATCCCAGTATCCTGAATTTGTAAATATAGTTCAGTTGGTGAAGTTAAAATTTCTAACTTGACTTCTGGGGGATTGGCATATTTACTAATATTTGTTAATGACTCCTGAATAATTCGATAAACAGCAACACTAATTTCACTGGAAAGTTGCTCAGAAAAGTTGATATTATAGGTTGGTTTGACACCAATTGTGTGTTCTAAGTCTTCTAAAAGAGTAATGATTGCTTGTTCAAGTGATTCACCTTGCCACGGGTGCGATCGCATAGTCGAAACTGATTCTCTCACATCCTGTAGCGCTTTGGAACCAAGCTCTTTGGCTCGCGTTAAAAAACCCTCGGCTTTGGTAGGATTCGCTTGCCACAGTTTTAAGCCTGTTTCTAATTGTAGATTCAAAGCTGTTAGCGAATGTCCCAAGGAATCATGAATTTCCCTTGCCAGCCGGTTACGTTCTTCTAAGGTTGCTTGATTTTCGATTCTGAGGGCATATTCTCGTAGCTTCTTGTTGGCAGCAGCTAGTTTTTCTCGACTTTGCCTTTCCGATAAAACTGCATTCATTAAGAGCAAAGTGAAAATTAAAGTTAATAAAAATAAAATTGATAAATTTAATCCAAAAAATCTAAACCTTTCATTGACTATTGCTGGTATCGGTGAATGATAAAAACGTATCCTTAATGTCAGTAAAAATAGGGAGAAAGAAATACTTGTGACTACTAGCCTACCCGGCAACTCAAAAATCAAACAACTACGAATCACAAAAATTAAAAAAATCACCGGAAATATTCGTGCTGGTTTTCCCCAAAATAAAGCAATGACAACAATGAGGATAACTTGAAGCGCCGTGTAAAGGATTTTATGAAATTGTTTATTGGTTGGTAATCTTAACCCCAGAATTGTAAAAATCATCAAGGAAAAAATTGTTAAACCAGGATATCCAGTGTAGTTAGAATATCGCGAAATTGGATAGGGGACAATTGCCGAAATAGCTGCGATCGCTAATAATATCCACTCTAAATATAGTAAAAAACGAAAAGGATGATTATTAAATTGAATTGGACGACTCATAGTAAATAGTAAAAAGATAAATTAGAAATTTTAATTATTAGATTGAAATATATATCTAATTTATAACTCATAACTTATAACTACTAATAATTACCAGTCAAATTCGTCACTCTCGTATCTATGACATTAGTCACGGTGATATTCGTGACTTTTCTCAAATGCTGTATCTGCATCAAACTATCTATGATTGTGACATCAAACAAACTACTTCTCAAGGACAAGCCAATGAAAACCAAAAATTTATCTATCGTAGCTGGTTTATTTGCTTTTAGTTTATCTGCTATTCCTTTTGCCGCTAACGCTAACGTATTTAACTTCCGCTCTCGTTCCGATTCACAAACTGTTGCTCAAGCACAACCTGTCAAGAAAAATAAAAAAGCTTATTCTGAAAAGTTTGCTCAAGAATTAGGATTGACAGATTCCCAAAAATCTCAACTGGCTCAGATTCGCCAAAATACAAAGGCTGAAATTGATAAAGTCCTCACACCTGAGCAACGCCAACAGCGTCAAGCTGCATATCAAAACCGTGAAGGCAGAAGAAATGGAAAAGCTAAATTGAACCTGAGCGACGCGCAAAAAGCCCAAATCAAACAGATTATGCAGTCATCGAAAGCACAAATGGATAGTGTTTTAACCCCCGAACAAAAGCAAAAATTAGAACAATTACGTCAAAATAGAGGTAATCGCCGCCAACAACGTCAAGGACAATAATGGCGATAATGGCGTAAATCCTTAATATCAATTCGAGATTGCGGTTTCTACTGAGAATTAGTAGGAACCGTAAGTATTATTAAATGCAGTCACAAAATCATGCAATTTTCGGAAACATCAAAAAATAGTCATAAATTTCATCGAAAAAGTATATATTAGTGATTTTCTCTGACATGGCTTTGGTCAATCACTTTCTATAATGGTGAGAACAAAGTCGGAAAAATCCACGAGGCACATAATGAGATTTAAAAATCTATCACTGTTAGCAGGCGCTCTTGCACTTTCCTTAACAGCAGTAGTCCCTTACACAGCCCATGCCAAAGCACCACAGGAGATTGCCCAAGCAAATCAACAACCAACTGTTGCTCCACCGCCCCAAATCAAACTGACACCACAACAGCAAGAACAAGTTAAGAAAATTAACCTGCAAGTCCGTAATGACATCAATAAGGTTTTAACTCCTGCCCAGCGTAAGCAACTAGAAGCATCCTTGAAAGCACGCCGTACCCCTCAGGAAATCACCACTGACTTGAAATTGACACAGCAACAAGGACAAAAACTCCGGCAAATTGTTGTCGCTTCGCAACAGCAAATTTTTAATAATGTTTTAACAAGCCAACAAAGACAAGAAATTCAGCAATATCAACAAAGCCGTCAAAGCGGTAAACGATAATTTCAGATCAGCAAATCTCTGATGGCAGCAGGATTGGGAATAGGCTGGGCTATTGTTCTCCTCATCTCCCCAGCCTTATATCCTTCCATTAATTCATATATACTAGTTGACCTAAAGGAGAATGGAAGTAGTATTATTCACCTTTAGGTTTCTTACTGGGATAATGCGATCGCCATGTCATTTGTACCTTTACATATTCACAGTGATTACAGTTTGTTGGATGGTGCGAGCCAGCTACCTGCATTAATCGAACGTGCGATCGCTCTGGAAATGAAAGCGATCGCTCTTACTGACCATGGGGTCATGTATGGTGCAGTCGAATTAATTAAAACTTGTCGTGGTAAGAGTATTAAGCCAATAATTGGCAATGAAATGTACATTATTAATGGTGATATTAGCAAACAGGAACGTCGTCCTAAATATCACCAAGTTGTATTAGCCAAAAATACACAAGGCTATAAAAATTTAGTAAAATTAACATCGACTTCACATCTGGAAGGGATGCAAGGTAAAGGTATATTTTCCCGCCCTTGTATTAATAAAGAATTACTACAAAAATATCACGAAGATTTGATTGTCACTAGTGCATGTTTGGGTGGAGAAATACCCCAAGCAATCATGAGTGGTAGACCAGATGCAGCCCGTAAAGTTGCCCAATGGTATAAAGATGTATTTGGCGATGATTACTATTTAGAAATTCAAGACCACGGTTTACAAGAAGAACGGATTGTTAATGTTGAAATAGTCAAAATAGCCAAAGAGTTAGGTATAAAACTAGTTGCAACTAACGATTCACATTTTATCTCTTGCTACGACGTGGAAGCACATGATGCCTTATTATGTATCCAAACAAAAACGTTAATTAGTGAAGATAAACGAATGCGTTATACGGGAACAGAATATTTAAAATCCGCAGAAGAAATGCGAAAACTGTTCCGCGACCATTTACCTAATGATGTTATTGAAGAAGCCATTAGTAATACTGAAGAAGTTGCTGATAAAGTCGAACCATACACGGATATCCTTGGGGAACCTCGTATTCCTAATTATCCGATTCCCGCAGGTCATACCACAGATACCTATGTCGAAGAAGTTGCTTGGCAAGGTTTATTAGAAAAACTACGTTGCAAAAATCGCAGCGAACTCGAACAAGTTTATAAAGAGCGGATGGAATATGAATTAAAAATGATTCAACAGATGGGATTCTCTGGCTATTTTTTAATAGTATGGGACTACATCAAATTCGCTCGCGACAATAAGATACCTGTGGGACCAGGTAGGGGAAGTGCAGCAGGTTCTCTAGTTGCTTTTTCCATGGGAATAACGAATATTGACCCCGTACATCATGGATTATTATTCGAGCGTTTCCTGAATCCAGAACGAAAATCAATGCCGGATATTGATACAGATTTTTGTATTGAACAACGCGATAAAGTCATTGATTATGTCACTAAGAAATATGGGAAAGAACGAGTTGCCCAAATTATCACATTTAACCGCATGACTTCAAAAGCGGTATTAAAAGATGTGGCGAGAGTGTTAGGGGTTCCCTACGGTGATGCTGACAAAATGGCGAAACTAATTCCCGTTGCTAGGGGCAAACCAGCGCCTTTGAAAAAAATGATTTCCGATGATACTCCCGCACCGGAATTTAAAGAAAGATATGATAATGACCCCAGAGTTAAGCATTGGCTAGATATGGCAATTCGGATTGAAGGTACTAACAAAACCTTTGGGGTACATGCTGCGGGTGTCGTCATTTCTGCCGAACCATTAGATGAAATTGTTCCTTTACAAAGAAATAATGATGGTTCCGTAATTACTCAATATTATATGGAGGATTTAGACTCAATTGGTCTTTTAAAAATGGACTTTTTGGGTTTAAAAAATCTCACCATGATTCAGAATGCAATCGATTTGATTGAACAAAATCATGGTTATCCCATCGACCCTTATGATATTACTGCCCAAGAACGCAAAGCCCAGAAAATACTGGCGAAAGGAGGAGATGCGGCAAAATTACCCAAAGATGTCAAAAAGACCTATGAATTATTAGAATTAGGCGAATTAGAAGGTGTATTTCAGTTAGAATCTTCGGGGATGAAACAAATTGTTCGTGATTTGAAACCCTCAAATATTGAAGATATTTCCTCAATTTTGGCACTATACAGACCGGGACCATTAGATGCTGGTTTAATTCCCCACTTTATTGATCGAAAACATGGACGCGAAGAAATTGATTATGAAAGTAATTTTCTCGAACCTATTTTAGATGAAACCTACGGCATTATGGTTTATCAGGAGCAAATCATGAAAATTGCTCAAGATATGGCAGGGTATTCCTTAGGTGAAGCCGATTTGTTGCGTCGAGCAATGGGTAAAAAGAAAGTTTCGGAAATGCAGAAACAGAAAGAAAAATTTATCGACGGTTCCACCAAAAATGGAGTAAAAAAACAAGTCGCGGAAAAATTATTTGAGGATATGCTGAAGTTTGCTGAATATTGTTTGAGCTATGACACGGAGATTTGCACTGTTGAATATGGCTTTATTCCCATTGGCGAAATCGTGGAAAAGCGCATTCATTGTTCTATTTACACTATGAATCAATTGGGCAATATCTACACGCAAGAAATTGTCCAATGGCACAATAGAGGACAACAAGAACTATTTGCCTATGAATTAGAAAATGGTTCGATAATTAGAGCCACAAAAGACCATAAATTTATGACAGTTGATGGTCAAATGCTACCAATAGATGAAATATTTGAGCGACAATTAGATTTATTGCAAGTAAATGGGCTGCCATAGTCCAATTTTTACCCCAGCCAAATATTAAAAGTTCCAGAGAGAAAATTGAGAAAACTTGTTCATAGCAGCTGACCAGGATAAATCAGTAAACTAGTTATAGGAATCACAAGCCTCTGAATCCTACACCCTACAGCTATTATTTACCAATGCCCCAACCATTATCTCAACAACCTGCACGAATTTGTATTTTAGGTGGTGGCTTCGGCGGTTTATATACTGCCTTACGCTTAAGCCAATTTCCTTGGGAATCCAATTCACAATCACAGCAAAAGCCAGAAATAGTCTTAGTTGACCAAAGCGATCGCTTTCTGTTTTCTCCGCTTTTATACGAATTGCTCACAGGAGAATTACAAACCTGGGAAATTGCTCCTCCTTTTGCCGAAATATTGCAAAATACCAATATCCGCTTTTGCCAAGCTGCGGTTTCCGGCATCGATATCGATAACATGCATGTGCATCTCCACGACGGAGTTGATATTGCTTGCGATCGCCTAGTTCTAGCCTTGGGTGGTGAAACTCCCCTCGATATGGTTCCCGGAGCAACCTCCTATGCCTATCCCTTCCGAACTATTACTGATGCTTATCGATTAGAAGAAAGACTGAGAATCCTCACACAATCAAATCTAGATAAAATTCGGATTGCGATTATTGGTGCTGGTTACAGTGGTGTCGAATTAGCATGTAAATTATCTGATCGACTTGGTGAAAAAGGGAGATTTCGCCTAATCGAAGTCAGTGACCAAATTTTACGCACCTCCCCAGAGTTTAATCGCGAATCTGCTCAAAAAGCCCTGGATAAACGGGGTATTTTCCTCGATTTAGAAACAAAAGTCGAATCCATTACCCAAGACAACATTTCCCTTGAATACAAAAATCAAATCGATACTATTCCCGTCGATTTAGTCATTTGGACGGCAGGAAACCGTGTCAATCAAATAGTCCGCAACTTACCCCTCAAACAAAATCAACGCGGACAAGTCAGCACTCAGCCCACCCTGCAAGTCCTTGACTACCCGCATATTTTTGCCTTGGGAGACATCGCCGACTGTCAAGATGCTGAAGGACAGCAAGTTCCCGCAACAGCCCAATCAGCTTTCCAACAAGCAGATTACACAGCTTGGAATATCTGGGCAAGTTTAACCAATCGTCCTTTGCTACCATTTCGATATCAGCACTTAGGCGAAATGATGGCTTTAGGCATTGATAATGCAACACTTACTGGATTAGGGTTAAAACTAGATGGTGATTTTGCATACCTTGCACGTCGCCTGGCTTACTTGTATAGAATGCCCACATTAGACCACCAATTGAAAGTAGGTTTTAATTGGTTAGCACGTCCAATTATCGAAGCTCTATCAAAGTAAAGTCACACAGTATAGTTACACAACTCGGATGAGCCATCTCTGATACATACAAAATCTCAATCATTGAATTGGTTCTCTTTTCCCCTAGTGATGCTACAGTTGCAAAGATATTCATGTCACTTTCAGCGGGTATCATGCTGAAGAAGCTACAAAAAAAGCAAATTTCTTTAATTGTGGGTGCTGGTTTATGCGCCTTTCTGGCTGGAGCAATGGTTTCAGCCCCGGAGATTGGTAGAAACTTGGGTAATCTGTTCAAATTGAGCAGAAATAAGACCGAGTTATTGACCGAAGCAACTAAAGCGAAATCAATTGTATTGCCTTTGGTAGTACAGTCTCCGGAGGAAAGAGCCGCAAAGCTCGAAGCGATTGCCAAGGGTTCACAATCAGCCGATCACAACCGTGCTAGGTATCTTCTCGCCAGCGATTTGCTCGAAAAGAAGAATGCCAAAGCTGCTCTGAAATACTTAGACGGACTGGAAAATGATTATCCGCTACTTGCACCTTACGTTTTGCTCAAGAAAGCGCAAGCCCAGGAACTTTTGCGTGAAGATGGCAAAGCTTCAGATTTACGACAAAAGGTAGTCAGGGACTATCCCCAGCATCCAGCAACTGCCAAAGCTTTATATTTGATTGGCACTAAGGAATATCAGGATCAAGCGATCGCTCAATTTCCTTCCCATCCCCTCACCTGGGAAACAATTCGTAAGCGTCTCGAACAAAATCCTAACCAACCAAAATTACGGCTAGCTTTAGCAAAATTTGCCTTCGATCAACCTGGTATTGTGCCTGTATTAGAACAACTGGCTAGCGAACCAACGCTAACACCAGAAGATTGGGAAATTCTGGGAACAGCATATTGGGAAAATAGTGAATTTGGTAAAGCTGCATCTGCTTATAGCAAGGCATCTCGGACTCCCCGCAATCTCTATCGTGTTGGACGTGGTTTGCAGGTTGGGGGACAAAGGGAAGATGCATTGAATGCTTATAAAGCCTTAGTGACAGAATTTCCAGAAGCCAGGGAAACAGGTATGGGCTGGTTGCGGATGGCAGAAGCCAGTAAGAGTAAGCAAGAAGCCATACCTTATCTTGATGCAGTTGTCAGTAAATTCCCTGAACGTGCGGGAGCAGCACTGGTCAAAAAAATTGAACTTCTCAAGGCGCAAAATGATAGTAAGGCTGTGGAAGCAGCAAGAAAACTATTAATTGACAAATTTGGGAATAGCAAAGAAGCTGCGGAATATCGCTGGAAAGTTGCACTGGATAAAGCTAAAGCCAAGGATTATAAAGCTGCTTGGCAGTGGGCAGAACCAATTGCCATTAATAACCCCAACAGTATTTTAGCTCCACGTGCAGGCTTCTGGGTCGGCAAATGGGCAACTAAACTTGGTAAGCAGGCAGAAGCAAAACAAGCCTACGAGTATACAGTGAGTAATTACCCATACTCCTATTATGCTTGGCGATCGGCTGGCGTTTTGGGCTTAGATGTGGGTAACTTCAACAACCTCCGGCAACTAAATCCCAAAATTGTTGAATTGGTGCGTCCAGTTCCCACCGCAGGTTCAGAAACCTTCAAAGAGTTATATCTACTGGGACAGGATCGGGATGCGTGGTTGCAATGGCAAACTGAATTCCAGAATAAAATGCAACCGACAGTAGCAGAACAATTTACTGAAGGATTATTGCGGTTAGCAAAGGGTGAAAACCTCAAAGGAATTGATATCATTTCCAAATTAGAAGATCGTGACGCACCTGAAGACGCAGAGCAATATCAAGCTTTGCACGAACAGTTGATTTATTGGCAAGCGCGTTATCCTTTGCCCTATATCGAAGAAATTGAAAAATGGTCAAAGGTGCATAAAGTCAATCCTCTGTTAGTCGCAGCAGTAATCCGTCAAGAATCGCGATTTGAGAAAAAAGCAAAATCGATCGCAGGTGCAACTGGTTTAATGCAAGTCATACCATCAACAGCACAATTCATTGCACCTCAGATTAAGCAGGATATCAAAAATATCAACCTCGAAGACCCCAAAGACAATATTATGCTGGGAACTTGGTACTTAGGACATACCCACGACTCATACCAAGAGAACTCATTACTGGCGATCGCATCTTACAATGCTGGACCCGGTAATGTCTCCAAGTGGTTGACTAGTTTACCAAAAGACGATCCTGATGATTTTGTGGAAAACATACCCTTTGATGAAACCAAGAACTATGTGAGGCAAGTTTTCGGTAACTATTGGAATTATTTGCGCTTGTACAATCCCGAAATTTCCCAGATTGTTGCCAAATATTCCAGCAAACATCCCACATTACCCCATCAAGGAGATACAGCAGGAACTCCATCTGCAAAACCCCAGCAGTAATGCTAAAAGGAAGGAGAAAGTTTTACTAATTCTTTCTCCTTTTTACAAACAGTCCCCTTAAGGCAACAAATCTCTTACATTTAAACTACCAAATTTATGATTTTCAATCACAACATCAATCTGCATGGATAAATCATAATCTTGGCGTTGTTTGTATATTGATTCCTCACCGGAATTATCAGGTTGTGTGTAAATTTCAATAGACATAGAGACATAGCATCGCTACATCTCTAACCTTTAACTTATGTGATTAAGTTATTTCCTTAACTGGAGATTAGGCAGGGTTTAGTTGCGTTCTTTTCTGAAGCAAACTCACAATTGCAGGTTTTTCTAAGATTCCCACCAATACCCCATTCTCACGAATCACAGCTAGTGCAGACAGCTTTTGTTGTTCGATTAACTGCACCACCTCCAACAAAGGTTTGTCAGCTTGGACTGTGGTAGATTCAGCAATTGGTTGCATCACATCTTGAATTTGAGTTGTTGTCCACAATTGCGTGGGGATAGAACGCATATTATCAAAAGATATCGCTCCTACCAATTGTCCATCATTGTTGGTGACTAAAAATCGCTGCCAGTTTTGTCCACTCACAATTTGCTCGTCAGCAAACTCCCTGAGGCTCAGATGAGCAGAAACAACCGGGCTAACACTACTTACAGCATCACCAGCAGTTAAGCCTGTGAGTTGTTCTTGTACCCGCGCAACTTGGGCTGCATTTCCAGCATTTTGCAATAAGAAGAAACCAATTAACAAATTCCAGAAGTTACCAAAACTACCAACTAATAGTAGTGGAAGTAAACCAGAAGCGATCGCTACCCAACCAAAGATTTGTCCAACTCGACTGGCAAAAACCACTCCTTTATTGGGATTACCTGTAATTTTCCACACAATCGCTTTAAGTATATTTCCGCCATCCAAAGGCAAGCCAGGAATCAGGTTAAATGCGAAGAGTGCCAAGTTCACAGAAGCTAATACACCCAAAATCGCCGAGAAGACTCCAGATGCTCCAGTCCCAAAACCAACACCTGTAAAGACTGTGAATAACAACAAGCTAACTAGAGGACCTGCGATCGCTACCCAAAAAGCCTCTGCTGGGGTTTTGGAATCTTTCTCTAAGCTTGCCAAACCACCAAATATGAACAGTGTGATGGATTTGACATCAATTCCTTGGCGAATGGCAACAAAACTATGTCCCAGTTCATGGGCAACAACGGAAGCGAATAACATCAAGGCTGTCATTAAGCCTAGTAGCAAAGCTAATCCATTCCCTAACCCAGGAAATGCCGCCCCTAGTCCACTACCATAGCTCCAAGTCACCAAACCCAGGACTAAAAACCAGGACGGATGGATATAAAAAGGAATCCCGAAGAGGTTGCCAACACGAATTGTACTATTCATGGCGTTTACCTTTAATTTCTAAATTGAGAGGCTTCTGCTCACCTCTCTCGATAGCTTTATAGTAACGAAATGTTAAGCATTTTTAAGATTTGTAACTGTAGTGGTGTCCGTCCGTAAGAGTGCGGTTATGCGACCTCAGCAGCACCTAAAAGCCAGAAATAGCTCTAAACTTTGTGCAAAGCAGCGTCTTAAGCTATCTTATTTTCTTAGTTAAGAAAATCTAGTTAATATGACCTCAGTTTATCCTCACAACAAAGCGAAAGCCCTCAAACCCGGTAGCCGTCGTCCTGCCAAGGAATTATGTAGCGAATGCGGGCTATGTGATACATACTATGTTCACTATGTCAAGGAAGCTTGCGCGTTTATTAACCAGCAATTTCAGGAGTTAGAAACAAAAGTTCACGGGCGCGATCGCAATATTGAAAGTCCTGATGAGTTATATTTTGGTGTACATCAGGAAATGATGGCAGCACGCAAGCAGCAACCCATTGCAGGGGCGCAATGGACGGGTATAGTCAGTTCTATCGCCATTGAAATGCTCAATCGCGGCATCGTGGAAGGAGTTGTCTGCGTCCAAAATACTAAAGAAGATAGATTTCAACCCAAACCAATAATTGCCAGAACCCCCGAAGAAATACTCGCAGCAAAAGTAAATAAACCAACTTTATCCCCCAACCTGTCAGTCTTAGAAGAAATTGAAAAATCCGGGATGAAGCGACTTTTGGTAATTGGTGTTGGTTGTCAAATTCAAGCGCTACGGGCAGTTGAAGAAAAACTCGGCTTAGAAAAGCTGTATGTATTGGGTACACCCTGCGTCGATAATGTCACCCGTGCTGGATTGCAAAAGTTTCTGGAAACAACTAGTAAATCACCCGATACAGTCGTGTATTACGAATTTATGCAAGACTTCCGGGTACATTTCAAACATGAAGATGGTTCCACTGAACTAGTCCCTTTCTTCGGTTTAAATACAAAAGAACTCAAAGATGTTTTTGCACCATCCTGTATGAGTTGTTTTGACTATGTCAATGCCACAGCCGATTTAGTAGTTGGGTATATGGGCGCACCTTTCGGTTGGCAGTGGATTGTTGTTCGCAACGAGACAGGTAAAGAAATGCTAGATTTAGTCAACGAGCAAATTGATACACAGCCTGTCACTTCCCAGGGAAACCGCAAAGAAGCAGTCCAGCAAAGTATTCCTGCTTACGACAAAGCTGTAACTCTACCAATGTGGGCAGCAAAACTCATGGGTGTAGTCATTGACAAAATTGGTCCCAAGGGTTTGGAGTATGCGCGTTTTTCCATAGATTCCCACTTCACCCGTAATTATTTATACGTAAAACGTAATCATCCAGAGAAGTTGGCAGCACATGTTCCAGAGTTTGCCAAAAAAATTGTCGAGCAGTATAAGTTACCGGAATAGGTTCACGCAGAGACGCAGTGATTCCGCTTGACTGATAATTCCTTAATGGTACAAGCCCCTAAATTAATTTATGGACAGATATATTTAAACATTGCTTGGTACTCCTGCGGATAAGCAAGCTACAAGCCCCCGGATTTATCCGTGGGCATTAATTGCGAATTGCGTAGCTTTAGCTTCTCGCTCTGCGAGTATTGCGAATTGCGAATTGTACTGACGGTGTCGATTTCCGTCCCGTCAAAGTGGCGAACCTGGAGGAAGATGCAGAAAAGGAGGTGTTTCTGTGTCTTTGATATTTTAAATAGCAATATCCACAGCACAACCTTTTCTTAACCTGGACTTGGTATAACTAATTAGTTATCTGGAAATTTTTTACATGCCACAGGTGAATATATGGCAATATTTAAAAAGCCGACTTTTGCCACTTTACCGAAATTTTTTCAGAGTCTTGATTCTATATCCAAATTAGTTTTTATTAGTCTTGGTATTGCTAGCTTCAGTTTATTGAGTTTGGTTAGTTGGAGAATTTTGCTGCGTTTGACTGCACCACAAATTACAATCGCAGCTGGGGG